>JAZSJM010000188.1:0-35944 GCA_045534325.1 Treponema sp.
AGGTCATTATCGATAGTTTTAGGAACGCCTATAAAGCGGATTTTGCTGTCTATTTTTTTTGCATACTGAGACAGTTTATCGATTGTATCCATGGAATCATTTCCACCGATATAGAAAAAATATTCTATTTCCAGTTCTTTAAGGATTGTAAAAATTTTTTCGAATGTTGCAGGATCTGCATCTACTTCTGGAAGTTTGTAACGGCAAGAACCTAAATATGAAGAAGGGGTTCTTTTTAAAAGGTCAATTTCCATGGTAGAGCGAATCTTTTGGGAAAGATCTACGTACTGACGATCCAAAAGACCTTTTATACCATGCAACATTCCGTAAACTTTTTTTGCTCCCCTATCTCTTGCTGTCTGGTACACACCGGCTAAAGATGAGTTAATTACAGCTGTAGGTCCACCGGACTGTCCGACAATTACATTTCCAATCATAAATGCTCCTTATTTAAATATATGTCTTCTTTAAAGATTCTCATTGATATTATAATTATAGCACATAATGGCAATAGATAAATAAAAAACCACCTCACTAGAGGTGGTTTTTACGTTAGGGCATGTAGTGGTGCCGTCTTATGACGGCAGTGGCTTAAGCCACCGCGCGTTAGCAAGCCACGGAACGCCCGACCGTCAGGAGCAGCCTGACGGGAACGCCATAAAATTACTGAGGCTGTTTTCCAATATAAGCTAAGATACCGCCGTCTACATAAAGAATGTGTCCGTTAACAGCGTTTGAAGCATCAGAAGCTAAGAATACAGCAGGACCAGCAAGTTCTTCTGCATCAAGCCAGCGTCCAGCTGGAGTTTTTGCGCGGATGAAAGAATCGAACGGATGCATAGAGCCGTCAGGCTGCTTTTCGCGGAGAGGAGCTGTCTGAGGAGTAGCAATGTATCCAGGTCCGATACCGTTACACTGAATGTTATATCCACCGTATTCTGAACAGATGTTGCGTGTGAGCATTTTGAGACCGCCCTTAGCAGCTGCATAAGCAGAAACTGTTTCGCGACCAAGTTCAGACATCATAGAACAGATGTTAATGATTTTTCCGTGTCCCTTTTTAATCATGCCAGGGAGTACAGCTTTAGAAACGATGAATGGAGCGTTAAGGTCAACGTCGATTACAGCACGGAAATCTTCTGCTGACATTTCAATCATTGGAATACGTTTGATGATTCCTGCGTTGTTTACAAGGATATCTACAGTTCCAACATCTTTTTCGATTTTTTTAACAGTTTCGATTACTTCGTTTTCTTTTGTTACATCACAGATATATCCGTGAACATCTGTAATACCAGCTTCTTTGTAGTTTTTTAATCCGTTATCAAGCTGTTCCTGTCCGCGGTCGTTAAAAACAATTTTTGCACCAGCAGCAGCATAGGCTTTAGCGATTGCGAAACCAATTCCGTAAGAAGCACCTGTAATCCAGGCAACTTTTCCTGTAAGGTCAAAATCCTTCATTTTGAATTCTGCCATTTAAGTCCTCCAATAAATTATTACTTTAAATGTATATAATTGACTTTGTAAGGTCAATGTGTATTAGCGTTATATTTTTGATAAAATTAAAATACTTTATCCAAGCCAAGCTGCTTGTTTTATTTTGTTTTTTTTCCAGCTACTTCTTTGTGGGATGTGATTGTAAAGTGATTTATGAGTTCCTTAAATTTTGAGTTTTTGATTTCCCACGAAGCTAAATTTCGTTCTGCAAGCAGTTGAGCACGTACTTTGCTCAATTCTTCCTGCTGCTGTATAAGTGAAGATTTAAAATCCTTGAGCTTTATATTCAGCTGAACCAGTCCAGATAAATCTGATGCTACCATTTTACATTTATCCTCAAATCCCAGAGGAAAGAGTGAAAAATTAGAAATAATTGAGTTTAAATTTTTTTGTGTTATCTGTAGTTCGTCAAAGAAAGCTGTTTTTTCTTTTCTTAGATTCAGCATTTTTTGATTATCTGAAGAAATTGACTCAGTAAAGTTTGAAAGCAGGACAGATGTTTCATGTATAAACGTAGAAAGAAGCTGTTCCATTTGATCCAGGGATTCATTTGCCGAGTTAATCAGGTTGTCCATGTCTGTTACAGAGTCTTTTACCGAAGTTATAGCTTCATTTTTTGATACTTCAATCTGCTGTAAAATTCTAACGTGATGAAGTCTGCTCATTACGGGGCGAAGATTTCCAAAAACGGCATACATTGTTCTTGCTTTTTCATTTATGCTTTGTGTTGTGTGAAGCAAATCTTTTTGAACAAGGTGATAATTTGAAAATTCATCCATCAAAGATGAAAACTGTTCAATAATAAATGTAAGTTTTTCAGAGATATTGTCAGGACTTCCTGTTTTTGGATCAAGAAACTGTTTTGAAAAACTATTTTTTTGATTTTCTAATGATTCAAGATTTGTTGTTACGGAATTCCAATTTTCATCAAATTCAGAAAATCCTTTTGTAAGATTGTTTATTACGTCATTTAAAACTTCAATTGAAAGATTGTACAGTGCAAGATTAAAATATACGGAGTCGAGTTCATCTTCCTTAGAGACAGTATTATTTGCAGAATTTTGAATTTCAAGCAGACAAGATTTTATGTGTTCAAGTGCCTGACGGATTATATCTTGTAGCTGAAGGTTCTCCATCGATTTTTGAATTATAGGGTAAATTAGGGAAATATCCTGTTCCATTTTTGTTATAGGAGCAGATATTGAATTGATAATCGAATTTATGCCTGATGAGCCGGTGCTTCCAGTTGTAGAAAGTTTTTTCTGGGACGCAAATCTAAAAAATATTTTTCTGATAAATTGCTGACTTCTTTTATTGAATCAAGAATTTGATTTATATCCATTTTATTCTCCTATCTATTCTGAAAAATTTTCTAATTATAAGTGTTAAAAATCTAATTTACAATTATAAATCTGTTATGACATCTCCAAAAACTCAAATTTAATAGCGGGAAAATTTTTCGTATTATCATATTAAAAAAAAAATGATATGTTAGTTATTATGAAAGCAAATATTTTTTTATCACTAATTATTGTTTTATCAGGGGTTTTATTTAATTCATGTACAAAGCCAGGAGATGCAACAGTTGAACAGGGTGTAACTGCTTTTGGGGCAGGGCGTTATGATGATGCAAAGCAGTTTTTTGAGCAATCTCTTGAAATGGAAACTCGTTTTTCAAAAGAGATGATTTATAATTTTCTGGCAAACACATGTGCGGCACAGGAAGATTACGAAAATTCAACTAAATGGCTTGAAAAATCTCTTGAAACAAAAGCAGATTATCGTGGTTATGTAACTTTGGGCATGAATTACCAGAGCCTAAAAAATTATGAAAAAGCTGAAGAAAGCTACAGGAAAGCAATTTCAATGAATGAAGCGAAAGGAGAGGCCTGGGCAAGTCTTGGGATGATGTATCTTGAACAGAATTTAAAACTTTCTCAGGCCCTTGACTGCTTAAAAAAGGGGGCTGAGTATTCTCCAAAAATTGCTGTTATTCAGGCATATCTTGGGGCGGCCTATTTCCTAAATGGCGAAAAACAAAAAGCGGAAGAATGCTTACAAAAAGCAGAAGAACTGAAATGTGAAAATCTTGAATTAATAAAAGAAAAATTCGGAATGTCTGAGATTTTTTAGGTTCACCGCTTTTAGAAAAAAAATGAATTTATAAAAATATGTTTTTGTGTTGACAAGTTACCGAATGTTCGGTATATTTTGTGTTACCGATTGTTCGGTAACACAAAGCTATGGCAGAAGATTTTAAGGAAAAACAGTCAACTAAAGATCTCATTATAAATGCGGCCTTTTCTTTTTTTAAGGAGCCAAGATTTCAGGATTTTTCTATGAGTCAGCTGGCTTTAAAGGTTGGTGTAACAAAAACTGCCATTTATCGTCATTTTATAAATAAAGAAGCCATTCTTGCTGCAATGGAAAGACATTTTTTTGATCTTCTTGGAAATCGTATTGTGGAGATTCAAAAATCTGAGGAAGAGGGTAAACCGGCAAATTCAACAAGAGAATTTGAAGAGTTAATCTGTTTCTTTGCTGAAACACCAGAATATGTAAATTTCTTTATCAATAAGTTTACAAATGATTTGAATTTTGAAGAAACAATGCGAACGGAGCTGTTTGCCCGTGGAGTAAAAGATGAATTTAATGAGTTTTATAAAAAAAATATAAAAGGAAACGCTATAAAAAGATATGCACACGCGTTTTATTGTGGAACATCACTTCTGTTTTTTATAAAAATACGTGAAAAAATTGAATGTGAACTTGGAGTAAAAACTTCAGGAAATGAGTTTGCAAAAAAAATCATTAATTTTATACATGATGGCTTAAAAAACACGGTTAGTAAGAATTCGATTTTGTATCCGGTTAAAATTTCAAAACAGAGAATGGCAGAACTGGATGCTCTTTCTACAATAAAAAAAGAAGATTTACCAGAAGAAGACAGGATTTTTAAGGCATTTTCGTCTGTAATTAAGAAGTATGGAATGAACGGAGTTACAGTTGAACATATTGCTTCTGAATTGAACATGGCAAAAAGCAGCCTTTACTTTTATTTTGAAAACAAAAATCAGATGATATTTTCGCTAGTTGTAAAAGAATTAAACCTTTTAAGGACTATCAGCCGGGAAAATTCAATTGAAGCAAAAAATTACACAGAGTATTTGTACATAAGTATAAGAACAGAAATCAGCTATTTTATGCAAAGAGAATCAGTGCTTTCTATCTGCGGGTGGCTTTTACAGTCTGCAGGGCTTAATGACTTATTTAAGGATGAATGTGAAAGTACATCCGATATTTGGGATTCAAAAATTGATGCTTCTCTTGAAGATATTGATTTAGGCTTTCCGATGACATCAGAACTTGTAACCCTATGGCTTGGACTGCAGCCAGTGTCGCTTACTATATTAAAAATGAAACACGGATTAGATGATGAAGAAATCATTGAAGCCTTAAAATATGTATTCAATTTCGTAATGTATGGAGTTGATGCTTAATCAAGGACAGAATGGAGGTTAGAGATAAATGAAAAAAATAATTGGAGCAATTTTAGTTGCTTTATTTATCAGTTCAGCTTTTGCACAGGAAACAGTGGTTCTTTCGATTGAAGAGGCTGTTGACTATGCATTAAAACATAGCAGGACTTTAAAAAGCAATGACATTGATCTGGAAATGAAAAAACGTGCTTCATCTGTAAGTTGGAATGTTTTTTTACCGACGATACAGGCAAGCGGTACTATGAGCAGAACGAGTGAATATAGTCCTGCAACTGCCGCTCAAAGTAAATTGTTCAATCAACTTACAGGCGGTGCATATCCAGTTTCTTCTGGTTACGACAAAGAAGAAGACCGCTGGTCAACTGTAGGAACGGTTTCTGCAACATGGAACTTTACTCCCGCATACATCGCGCAGATAAAAATTGCTAAAGCTCAATATGAATCGGGTAAAATTTCCTGGGAACAGAGCCAGAAAGAAACAATAAATAACATCAAAAAGATTTATTATGGTCTTTTACTTCAGCAGGAAAGCCTTAAAATTCAAAAGACATCTCTTGAAAATGCACGCCAGCGCATGAATCAGGCTGAAGCAAATTTTAAAAATGGTCTTGTTCCTGAAATTTCTCTTTTACAGACACAGGTTAACTACGAAAACACAAAACCAGACGTAGAAAGTGCTGAACAGGCACTGGTTCAGCAGTATGACCTTTTTGCGTTCATGCTTGGCATTCCTGTAGGCACAAAAATTGAACTTACAAGTTCCATTGAACCAACCTATGTTGATGTAAATACTGAAGAACTCTTAAAAAAATATGCGGATAACGACTTGCAGATTAAAGCGATGGAAAAAAACATTGAATCTGTTAAATTGGGAATAACTGCATCTCAGCTTGCAACATGGATTCCAGTATTGGCGTTAAACTATAATTATCAGCCAGTTTATATTGGCAATGAGGGAGCTTGGCATTTTTATAAGGACTTAGGCAGCGATGATAAATGGTATGATTCTGGTTCATTTAGTTTTACTTTGGCCTGGAATTTAACAAATATGCTTCCATGGTCGTCAAATCAGCAGAAACTTAAAGATTATAAACAACAGCTTGCTCAACTTGAACTTGCCGTAGAAACCTTAAAAGAAAATCAGAAAGTAGAGGTGCGGAAAGCTGTTGATACTTTGAATCAGGCTAAAGGGCAGATTGAAAATATGAACCGTTCTGTTCAGCTTGCTCAAAAGGCATATGATATGCAATATCGCTCTTACCGCAATGGAACTACGGAACTTTTGGATTTGAGAGATGCGGAAAGTTCATTAAATCAGGCAAAATTAGGTCAGTTGAGTCAGAAATTTCAGTATATTTCAGCTCTTATGGATCTAGAAAAAACATTAAATGTAAAACTAACAGGCGTGGATAATTCAAACGCAAAATAATTGAAGTTTTAATAGGAGAAGTATATGAATTTTAGAAAATCAGTTGTTACTTTGCTTGCACTTTTTGCAGTTGTTATGGCAACAGGCTGTAAGGGAAAAGAAGCAGAAAAAAAAGAAGCTGAGGGAGATGCAGAGCAGATTTTTGCTGTAAGCACACAGGTTGTTTCTGCCGGTAATCTTGATGACTACCTTGAGTTTGGTGGAGACATTGCATCAGTAAACTCAGTTGCAGTTCTTCCAGATCAGGGTGGAAAAGTTACAAATATTCTTGTAAATGTAGGTGATTTAGTTCAGCGTGGACAGACAATTGCTTATGTTAATCCTCTTCGTGTCGGTGCAGTTTATAACGACAGCCCTGTTAATTCTCCAATTTCAGGAAGAATTACATCGCTTCCAACTACAGTCGGCTCAACTGTCGGACAATCCTCTCCGATTGCTACTGTTGCACGTACAGACGATCTTGAAATAAAAATCAATATTGCAGAGCGTTTTATAAGCCGTATTTCTGATGGACAAAAAGCAACTGTTACTTTTGATGCATACCCTTCCGTTGATTTTGGGGCAACTGTAAAAGAAATTAGTCCTGTTCTTGATACTGCAACTCGCACAATGTCTGTAAAACTGAATTTTGATAAAAAAGACAGCCGTATAAAAGTCGGTATGTATGGTCGTGTCAAACTTATAACGGAATCTGTAAAAAATGCAATCGTAATTCCGAGCAGTGCAATCGTTACACGCGAGCAGAAAACATATCTTTTTGTTGCTGATGAACATACTGAAAAACGTGCTACCGTAAAACTTGTTCCTGTAACCGTTGGGCTTACTGTAGACAATAAAACTGAAATTACAGAAGGTCTAAAAGCAGGAGATGAAATCGTTGTTAAAGGTATGTCGCTTTTAAATGATGGTGTAAAAGTAAACGTTACTTCTACGAACTAATTAAAATTAACTGGAGATTTATATGACATTTTCTGAAAAATGTGTAAATAAACCTGTAACAACACAACTTGTTTTTATCCTGGCAGTTATCCTGGGTATTTTCTGTACTACACAGCTTCCTGTAGATATGTTCCCGGATATGGATCTTCCGTATATGATTGTTTATACGGGTTATGACAATGCAGGTCCAGAAGAAGTTGAGCAGAGTGTTACATCAACCCTGGAAAGTTCCCTTTCTGGTGTTTCAGGACTTAAAAAACTACAGTCGCGCTCAATGGCGGGTATTTCCCTTGTAATCCTTGAATTTAATTTTGGTACTAATCTTGATGCGGCTGGTGGGGATGTACGCGATAAAATTGATATGATACGAAATTATCTGCCAGATGACGCAGATTCTCCTATCACAATTAAAATGGATCCTTCAATGATGCCGATTTTAAATTTGGCATTGCGGGGTAACCGTACTCCTGAAGAACTGCGGGCTTTTGCAGAAGATACAATTCAGCCTCGTCTTGAACAGATTGACGGTATTGCAAGTGCTTATGTTAGTGGTGGACGTGAAAAATCAATCAATGTTGATATTCCTCGCGACCGATTGGAAGCATACGGCTTAACAATCAGTTCAATTTCACAGATGATTGGAATTCAAAATATTCAATCCTCTGGCGGTACAATTACCTCAGGTGATAAAAACTACACAATAAAAAACGATGGTAAATATAAGAGCATAGAAGACATTAAAAATACAGTAATTTCGTACAAAGCTGGTTCAGACTATTCATTAAGAACAATTCGTTTGCGCGATATTGCAGATGTTTATGAAGGCTATAAGGATGAATCAACTCTTGCTTATCTCGATGGCTCTCCTGTTGTAATGATTAGCCTTACAAAACAGTCAGGAAAAAACTCAATTCAGGCTGCAAAAAATGTACGTAAACAGATTGAAAAGCTAAAAGCAGAACTACCAAATGATGTTGAGCTTCTTGAGGTTTCAAATACTGTAGATGTAATTTCGCAGACAATAAATGAAGTTGTAAAATCTGTAATTCAGGGAGCTCTTCTTGCTATTGCAGTACTTTTTATCTTCCTGCGCTCACTGAAATCTACTTTAATCGTAGGTCTTTCAATTCCACTTTCAGTTCTTATCACTCTTTTATGTATGTACTTACGTGGAATAAGCGTAAACATGATATCAATGGCTGGTATGCTTTTAGGTATCGGTATGCTTGTAGACAACTCGATTGTAGTTCTTGAAAATATCTATTCCTATATCCAGCGTGATGCAAAACCAAAAGTTGCTGCCGTTCTTGGCTCACAGGAAATGGTAACCTCGATTATGGGATCAACTTTAACATCTGTATGTATCTTCCTTCCAATGCTTATTTTCCAGAAAAAACTTGGCATTATGGGACAGATGTTCAACGACCTTGCATATACTATTATTTTCTCCCTTATATCATCACTTGTTGTAGCAATCACTCTTGTACCAGTTCTTTGTTCACTTTACGTAAAAAAAGTTGGTGGTAAAAGAGATGAAGGCAATGGTTTTGCCTATGGATTGAACAAAGCATTTAATAATTTCTTTGATAAACTAGATGAAAAATATGCAGAAGGTGTTTCATTTGTACTTCATCATAAAAAAATCTGTATTCTTTCAGTTTTTGCCCTGTTTATAATATCAATGTTTTCCATCAAGTTTATAGGCTTTATCTTTATGCCTTCTTCAGCATCTAATACTGTTCAAGTTAATTTTGAACTTGCACAGGGTACAAAGCTTTCTGTAACAGAAGATATGCTGCGTGAATTTGAGGCAATGGCTTTAGAAGAACTTGAAGGAATCAAATATACAAGTGTAAATGTGGGTGGAACAAGTATGATTTCTTCATCTGCCGAAACAAATACAGGTTCTGTAACATTTACTCTTTATGAACCAAAGGACAGAAAAGCTGGATATGACAGTGAAAAAACTGCAAAAGCTAAACTTCGCAAATACTTTACAATGTTCCCGGGTGCTTCCGTAAGTTTTGCAGCAAATGCAAACAGCGCATCTAGTTCAGCCGGTGTATCAGTAAACATCAAGTCAGATGACCTTACAAAGGTTATGGCAACAGCCCGCCAGGTTGAAAAAGTTCTTAAAGAAATGGCAACAGACTGGGTAGGCGAAGTAGACTCAGACCTTGAAGATGGACTTCCTCAAGCAAACATAATTTTTGACCGCGACAGAATGCAGGAATTTGGATTGAGCGTATACTCTGTAGGTGCAGAAATTGAAGGTGTAATTAACGGAAAAACTGCCAGCCGCTTTACAAAAGACGGTGATGATATAAACGTAGTTGTACGTGTTGCAGAAAAAGACCGTGCACGCCTTTCAGACCTTGATTCTATTTCTATGGTAACTTCCAGTGGTACAAGAGTTCCTCTTTCAAGTTTCGCTCACTACGAGGAATCAACTGCCCCTGTAACAATTTACCGTGAAAACCAGGCACGTATTATTCACGTTACTGCAAAACCAAATGAAGGCCTTTCAATCGGTGTCGTTCAAAAAGAAGTTGAAAAACTTATTGAACAGAATGTTGCAAAAGAAGACGGTGTAATTATCGGATATTCTGGCGACCTTGAAGACATGATGGAAGCCGTAGTTAACTTCGGACTTATTATTATTCTTGCTGCGTTCCTTGTATTTGTTGTTATGGCATCACAGTTTGAATCTATCATTGATCCGTTTATCGTAATCCTTACAATTCCGCTTTCATTTATCGGTGTAATCGCAATTTACGGTATTTCAGGTAATCAGCTCAATGTTGTAACAATTATGGGTATGCTCGTACTTGTAGGAACAATCGTAAATAACGGTATTGTTCTTGTTGACTATACAAATCTTCTGCGTAAGCGTGGATTTGAACTTGAGGAAGCCTGTGTTCAGGCAGCAAGAAACCGTCTGCGCCCGATTCTCATGTCAACTTTAACAACTGTTATTTCCCTTGCTCCAATGGCATTCTTCCCAGGAGAAGGTTCATCTTCCATGCAGCCAATTTCTCTTACAGTATTTGGCGGTATGCTTTTTGGTTCAATGATGACACTTTTCCTTATGCCTGCAATTTACTTTATATTTAACAACCGTCGTCTTAAACGAGCAGAAAAAAAAGAAGCAAAACGCAAGGCTAGGGAACAAAAGCGCTTAGAAAGAGGAGAAGACTGATTATGGGATATATCGAAAATATCAGAAAACATGCAGGAAAACTTACCCGTGTAGAAGTAATCTTTTCTCAGGCTCTTGAAGAAGATTTTATTCATGAATTTAAAGAGCAGAAAGTTGCGGCACGCTATACAAAACTTGCAAATGTAATGGGGGCAGGTTATTCAAATCCAAGACTTGGAGATGCAATATGGCCTCAGCTCAACTTAATGTATATCGTTTACTGCGATGAAGAAGAAGCTCAAAAAATAATAGATATCTGCCAGAAACTCCGTGAAAAATATATGGCAGAAGGAATTGCTTGTTTTAAAAGCTTTGCAGAAGAAGTTTAATACTTAATAAATGAGGGCGTCCCCTTGCGCTTTTTGCGCAAGGGCGGCGCTTACGGGGCTACGGCGTCAGAGCGCCTCCGACCATGCTACGCATGTTTTCGCTTTGCTCACCCCTCCAGTGCCTGACGCATTTTCTTTTTTTATAAAAAGTTTGCTTTATTTTATTTTTCATTCAATAATAAAAATATGGAAATAAATCAGAACATAGGTGAATACTATGATGAGTTATATCCAGTTACAGAAGAACAAAAAGTGTTTTATGAAAAAAAGAAGAATATGTTTAAGGCGCCTGCAAAATTCTTAAGTATAGGTTGCGGTACCGGAACATTAGAACATAATCTTGCACGAGAAGGTTCAGACGTTACAGGATTAGAAACATCAGTAGAGCTTCTTGAATCAGCAAATAGAAAACGCCGTACTCAGTTAATGTCGGTACGTTATTTTCAAATGTCATCACTCGAAATGACAAGGTTTCTTGGAAAAGGATTTTATAATGTTATCTCAATTCTCCATGACAGGATTATCTATATCCATGATAAAGTATTAATGGAAAAACTTTTTTATGATTGCCGACAGCTAATTTCCGAGAATGGACTGTTAATCATTAAATTGACAAATTTCAGTAATTATAAAAATCAGCAGATGATCAAACTTCCTGTTCGGGAAAGTATACGTTCAAGCCTTGCTACAACCATTGAAGAATCAGGTGATAAATATTACGCAAATCAGATTTTAGAGAATTCAAGCGGAAAAAAATTAAAAGTTACGGTAGATGCCCCTGTTTATCTTTTGCAACCAGAAGAAATAAAAGAATTTTCACTGAAAGCAGGATTTTCAAGAGTCGATTTTTATTCGGATTTTAGCGAAAATCCCTTTTTCAGCGACAGTCGCGAAGTCCTTGCTGTAATTTCTGCTTAGTTTATTTTCCAGCGATTTGAACTGTCTTTTTCAAATCTTTTTGCCGGAATTTCTAAAATTCTTCCGTCCTCTCCTACCATTTTTATCATATTCGTAAGAGGATTAACATCTGTTATGCGGAATTGAGTGCTGTCATAGTAGATGTGGACACCTTCATTTGGTAATGTCTTTCTTGCTTCTGAGTACCACTGAAATTCATAGCTTAAACAGCATAAAAGCCTTCCGCACTGACCGCTTATTTTCATTGAGTTCAGAGAGAGATTCTGTTCTTTTGCCATTTTTATTGAAACAGGCGGCAAACGGTCGCTCATTGTGTGGCAACAGCATGGACGACCGCACATTCCAAGACTTCCTGTTATGCGGCTTTCGTCTCTTACTCCAATCTGGCGCAATTCAATACGCATCTTAAATACGCTTACCAAATCTTTTACCAGTTCTCTAAAATCTACACGATTTTCGCTGGAGAAAAAGAAAAGAGCTTTAGATTCTTCAAGCAGAAAGTGAACAGCAACAAGTTTCATATCCAGATTATGAATTGCAACTTTTTCCTTAAAAGTTTTAAATGCACTTTCTTCACGGGAGGCAAATTCCTCATATTTTTTTATATCTGCGTCAGTTGCTTTTCGATCAACTGTTACAATGTCGCTTGGTTTTAGTGCTACAGGATGTTTTACTTTTCCTAAAACAAAAGCAAGGTCTTTGCCATAGCGGGTTGGAAGAATTACTGCATCACCTTTTTCTAATCCATTAAGGTTCTTTGGTACAGTGCAGTAAATGCCTTCGCTGGAGTATTCTAGTTTTGCAAGAAAAAGCGGATCAGGATAGACATAATTTTCATCAACTTCGGTATTTCGTCTTATATCCTGATCTTCAAGAGAAGAAAGGTCTTCGTTTTCTGTTTCAATGTCATTTTCGAAAATGTCGCTCATGCATTTCCTCCTGTTGTTTCATCGACGGTTTTTGCATTCAAGCGGCCATCAGATCCACAATCAATCCGTTGATTTCTTCAACACGGGCAAGCACATTTAAGTTTTTGCGGTGATTGTAGAGAAGGTCGTTTGTTAGTTGTGCAAGTTTTTCATTAATAACCTGTATCTGCACATAATAAGCAGGTTTTCCCGTTTTTTTGTCCAACAGAGGCCGACCTTTACGTCTTCTGGCATAGGTCAGCACTTCGTAATTATTTCTTGAAACATATTTCATAAAATTGCCGAGTTTTTTTCGGTAATTTTGAATCTGCTCCATATCTGGACTTGATGCAAGATTATCTCCTGCAATATCAAGTTCATCTTTTAGAAAGACAATTGCATCTTCAATTGATTTACCAGCAAGTTCTAAAGGTAAATCATCTTTAGCCAAATCATATTCTTCCTGTGCTTTTTCAAGCGACGAGGAAAATGAAGTTTTTTTTACAGCAGAAGATTTTGACTGTTTTTCAGTTTCTTTCGCCTGCTGTTTAGCAGCCGCCTGAGCTGCCGCAAAATAAAGTGACTGACCGCTTATTCCCTCAACGCCAGCCATTAAATTACCTTGCTTTGTATTAATTTTTGATCTGTAAACCTCTGTACAGAATCCTTATATTCATCTTCATTTCTCAGAGAAATGCAATGACCGTTAAAAACAACATTGTCCTCAATTTTAAGATTATTTGTTGTTAAATCGCCTATAACAACTGAATTAGAAAGGAGAGTAATATTCTTCTGAGCGTTTATATCACCGATTACAATTCCACCGATTACTATGGATTTTGCCGTGATATTTCCCTTTATTCTGGCTTTCTCACCGATGATTACGTTGCTTGAAGTATCAATTTTTCCAAGAACATCGCCATCAACTCTTATAAAACCATTGATTTTTATATCTCCGGTTACAAAAGAGCCCTGCCCAATTAGTGTATTGATTGAAATATCGTCGGAAGAAAAATTCATTTTATTTTGTAAGTTTAACGTTTACATATTTTGCCGGATCGACAACATCTGAACCTATATGAATTTCATAGTGAAGGTGCGGTCCAGTTGTGATTCCTGTATTACCAATTGTACCAATGACATGTCTCTGAGAAACAAAGTCACCTTTTTTTACTCTTACAGAACCCATGTGGCAGTAACGAGTATAAATTCCGTGTTTATGCTTAATTATTACAAAGTTACCAAAGCTAAAATCATATCCTACAGATACAACCTGACCTGTAGCTGTTGCAACGATCGGGTCGCCGCTTCTCCATGTAGAGAGATCAAGCCCTTTATGAATATACCACTGTCCTGTAATCGGGTGTACATTTTGTCCGAATGGCATGGAAATATGTCCAATTCCACCGCGGATTGGCCAGATGTTCGGAATTTCTGTAAATAACGTTTCCTGACTTTCAAGCATTTTTCCAATCTGTTCAATCGGTTGAACAGCATTTTCAAGATATGCATTGAGTTGTCTTATATCGGCTGCTTCTTTTGTGGAGCCTGTTACCTGACTTTGTGTATCAAAAAGAGAAGAAAGGTCAGAATCGCCCATCGAAGCTTTAGAAACAGAAGTTGAACTGTTTATTCCGAGAAGAGACAGGGACTGAGAAAGTGAAGTTTGAAAACGTTTTGCTGTTTGAAGAAGGTTATTGTTTTCGTCACGAAGTTCATCAAGACTTGCCAGCGTCTGTCTGTTTTCATTTATAAGGCGGCTTATTTCTGCACTGGAACCTGCTGCCTGATGGTTAAAATATACAAACGAAGATATGATTCCTATGATAAGTGCTATTCCAAAGCAAAGCGCAAAAACATTTGTCTGAAAATTTACTACCTTGTTCTGCGAGTGCGGTACAATCATAATTGTCAGTTTACTGTCGCATATCTTTATAAATTTTACAAAAGCACTGCCGACTTTACTAAATTTTTCCTTTAATAAAGAAACAAAAGAAGAGACAAGATTTTTTTCTATCTTTTTGTAGTGTCGTGTTTTTGCCATTTATTCTCCGAAGACAATTTTCTCAATTGTACAACAATATTTTATAATAACTAAAGGTTTTAACAATGTCAAACCGTCCTTTCTTATTCGTGCGGAAGTTTTAATACTGCCTGCAATACCTTTTGAGAACAACATACCCCATAGCTTGCTGCGGGGTTGTTGATTATATTCAACAATTACGCTGCTGTTAATTTGACAATAAAAAACTTCTCGTGTATTCTATCGGTATAAAACTTCATTCATTTTATTAAATTTTCGGAAGAATACAGCCATGCAATTTTTTGATACTCATGCTCACATCGGGCTTATATACGATGATCCTATTGAACAATTACGCGTAGTAACTCAGGCGCGCTTAGCCGGGGTTAGCCGCATTGTCTCTATAAATAATTCTCTTCATGATTTTAAAAAAGTTTATGCAAATTTAAAGTCTGTACCAGGAATTTATCATGCTGTAGGTGTAGCTCCGTCAGAAGTAACAACACCTGGAAAAGATTGGGTTTCAACGATAGAAGAAAGTTTAAGTCTTCCAAATGTTGTTGCTGTTGGAGAAACTGGTCTTGATTATTACAAGCAGTTTGGTGATAAAAGCATGCAGATGGAACTTTTTATCACTCAGCTTGAAATAGCAGAAAAACATCAGCTTCCGGTAATCATTCATAATCGTGATGCTGGAAAAGACTTGTTTGATGTTTTAAAACAGAGAATTCCTTCTAAGGGTGCTATTTTACATTGCTATAGCGAAGATGCTGATTATGCAAAAAAATGTTTAGATACAGGGCTTAATGTTTATTTTTCTTTTGCTGGAAATTTAACATATAGAAATGCACGTAATCTTCACGAAACAGTATTGAACATTCCACACGACAGAATTCTTATTGAAACAGAAAGTCCATTTATGATTCCTGCTGAGTTTCGAGAGAAGAAACGTACTATGCCTGCATATTTGCCTTCGACAGCCAGATTCCTTGCAGAAATGCTTGAAATTCCGCTTGAGGATTTAAGCAAAATATTGTGGACTAACAGCTGTAAAATTTTTAACCTGCCGGAATAATGAACGGTTTATATCACCCGGTTTCAATAGGCTCTCTTTCGCTGGGCGGAAATATTTTTCTTGCTCCTATGGCAGATTTTTCGGATTCATCTTACAGGAGTATCTGTGCTGACTGTGGAATGGACTTTGGCTATACAGAATTAATCAGTTCAGAGGCACTTGTCCGAGACAATAAAAAAACGCTGGGGATGATAGGGCGTGCCCCAAACGAAAAAGCCTATTCCGTGCAGATTTTTGGTTCAAATCCTCAGACAATGGCAGATGCGGCACAAATAGTATTAAAGGAAACGAACTGTGAATGTATTGATATAAATTGTGGATGTCCGGTTCCAAAAGTAACTAAAACAGGGGCTGGAAGTGTTTTAACCCGTGAACCGGATAAACTTTATTCAATAACAAAAGCGGTGGCAGATTCTTGCGGAAAGGTTCCTGTAACAGTAAAAATACGTATGGGTTGGGATTCTTCTCATATTACTTTCAAGGAATGTGCACAGGCGGCGATAGAAGCAGGAGCAAAGGCAATCACTTTACATGCAAGAACAACTGCCCAGGGCTACAGCGGAAATGCTGATTGGAATGCAATAAAGGAACTTGTTGATTTTGTTGATGGTAAAATCCCTGTTTTTGGGAATGGAGACATTAAAACCCCTCAGGATGCAAAAAAAATGCTTGAAACAACTGGTTGTGACGGAATAATGATTGGAAGAGCAGCTCAGGGAAATCCGTTTATTTTTAAAAAAGTAAAGGAATATTTATTAAATGGAACAATTCCTGAGATTTCTATACAAGAAAGCCTGAAAATGGGTTTTAAAGAGATGGATTTACTTATAAAAGCTATCGGAGAAAAAGGTGCCTGCATGAAAATGCGAGGACGTTTCAGTAATTATATCCGTGGTTTTGATGGGGCAAAAGATATACGTCTTAAAGTGGTACAATGTTCAACACCACAGGAATTCTCTCAAGTTCTTGGCGCCTATCTGCTATAAATTCTTGTAATTTATAACTTTAAATTCTAAAATATATACAACATGGGGATTTTATCATTTATCGCTGACATTTTCGAATCAATTTTTATGGGTTCATCCCCAGAAGTAAAGAAAAAGCAGGCTTTACATAAGATTGACAGTGAGTTGCGTTCAATTCAGCCTTGCATATATAAAAATGGCCAGCTTCAACCTAATTTTGCAGAATTATTCAGAATCCTTTATGAAAACACTAAGCCGATTGATGATTTACTTTCTAATACAATCAGCACTGATGATATAAAAAGAAACGGTCGCTTTGAAAATCAGCTTTTACTTACTGGTTTTACCGGCGCAAGTCAGGAAAAACTGGAAAATCTGAGCGTAGAAAAACGCAAGCAGGAAGTTATTGATTCTGATTTGCCGATGAGCCGTGTTTTTGAAAATCAAAAACATACACTTGAATATCTTATAAAAGAGTTGAATACTCCAGATTTTATAAGGATTGACGAGGTAATTGCAGAACTTCAGCATCTTACGGATTTTTGCCGCTATAATTTTTTGTCTGTAATACATAACTTTGATCCGGATTTTGCAGGATTAAGTCCAGATTATAAACCTTCATTCTATTCATGTGCTCCTGAATCCATGGCAACAGCTTTTCAGGATTTATATTATCTTTCTGCTCAGTTTAAAATCAGTTCAGCCTTAGGTAGAGCACTGGTAGCTTTATTGCAGATAAAACAGGGAGGAAATGTTCTTTCTGAAAGTGAATCGAACAGATATTTTGGCTATCTTAAAAAAATAAATACCGTTTTGACAAAATATCTGACACCAGAAATTTTACTCAAAATAATAAGGCTTGCAAAGAAAGAACCTGATTTTACACCTCAGATTGCTTCGTATAAGGGAAATTCACGGCAAAAATTTGCACATTATATGCAGGAAAAGTTTATTTCAGATGAAACAAAAATTAAAAGTGAAATAAAGGATAATACTATAACTTCAGACCTTCGTTCTTTATTTGGTGAACAGGCTTTAGAAGAACTGAACGGTTATAATACAGAAAACAGTGAAAATATCCGCATCAATACTACAAAATCCTATAACTGGATTACTCCGCTGCAAATTATTAAAACTTTTATTAATACATATTTTGGAGAACAAATCCGCCAGCTTTTACAGGATATTGTAATTGAAGGTTTTTTTGAAAATCCTACAGTCAAAAGTGAATTTTCTTCTTCGGTTTATGCTTGTGTTGAAAGTCCGAATGTAATCGAAAATTTTGAAAAATCATTTGACCGCGGTGGCGATAATGACCAAGCTCTAATCGATGGTTATATAAGGGACGGAAGACGAGATGCCGATTTTATAAAAAAACTCGAAGCAACTGTCGATAATGTAAACGAGTTAGCTCATCAAGTGGTACAAAGTTTGTCCACAGAGTTTTTCAGTTTATATAAACAGGTTAACGAACTTCTAGTTGATTCTAAAAAAACAAAACCTGATTTATGT
Organism: Treponema sp.; assembly: GCA_045534325.1. GTDB lineage: Bacteria > Spirochaetota > Spirochaetia > Treponematales > Treponemataceae > Treponema_D. The sequence continues at coordinate 18,295 of JAZSJM010000188.1, forward strand.
TCGAATATAAAAGTTTTACTGGGGTCTTCAAGAAACAGGGAAAATACAAATAAACTTGAAACAGAGTTTGAAAAATGGGCACTTTTTCTTGGAATAATGAAGAATTATGCAATTGTTGGTGAGGTGGAACGAAAATGAGCCAGGAAGTAACAGCTCAAACTGGAATCAGTTCAGAATATGAAGAAATTGTAGATCAGTACGAAAAAAAGATTTACGATTTAAAACAACTCCTAGAAATTTCCCGTTCGCTATGTTCAACTGTTGAATTTTCACAGTTGATTGAATCAATTTTGTATACATGTATGGGTCAATTCCGCGTATTGGGAGCAGGTGTATTTGTTCTTGAAGCACTCGATTCGGATGCATTTATTCTGGATAGAAATTATAATGGCCTTGAACTTGATCCAAATATAAGTTACAAGATTCCTTCTAATAATCCGCTTATTCAAGCAATAACAAAGGGCGACAGAGTTTTTACACTGGCAGAACTTGAACAGGAAGTTCCAGACGGAACAAACATAGAGGCTATTTCTTCCCTTAAACCGTCTTTGATTGTTCCCCTTGTTCAAAAAAATCACCTTGATGGAATTCTGCTTTTAGGTGAAAGAATTACGCTCACAGATGAAACTGGCTATAATTCATACGAAAAAGAACAGATTTTAACAATAGCATCTCTTGCGGCTATTGCAATTTACAATGCAGCCCTTCTTGAACGCTCTTCAACCGACATGATGACGCACTTAAAGTTAAAATACTTTTTTTATAATGTTCTTACCGATAAACTTGATGCCGCAATGGCACAGAATCTTCCTCTTGCGGTAATAATGTTTGATATCGATTTTTTTAAGCGCTTTAATGATACATATGGTCATGCATGTGGTGATTATGTTCTTCAGACTGTTGCAAAAATTATACGTTCTTGCATTCGTGCAAAAGATCTTGCAAGCCGCTATGGTGGAGAAGAATTTACAGTAATGCTCGACAATACAAATTATGACGATGCAATGACCGTTGCAGAACGCATAAGGCGCCATGTAGAAGAATTTGATTTTTGTTATGAAAATCAGCATGTAAAAGTAACTATTTCGATTGGAGTTACTTTGTTTGATTCAGAAAAAAATCCTGTAACATCTCCAAAACAGCTTGTAGATCAGGCTGACCAGGCTCTTTACGTATCTAAGCGTAGCGGACGAAATCGCGTTACCTTTGCAGACCAGAAACTTATTTCAGAGATAAAAGTTCCAGACTAGGATTATTATGAGTTCAATTTTACGACGACCTTTTCGCTATACATTTAATAATGCGACTCTTATTCTTATCTGTATAAATGTAATTGTTTATATGCTCGAAAGGTTAGTTCCAGAAGTTATGTATTATCTTTCTCTGAATGTTTACAACTGTCTTGGGGCAAAAATGTTCTGGCAGCCTTTTACATATATGTTTGTCCACGGAAATTTTCAACATATTTTATTTAATATGCTTGGTCTGTTTTTCTTTGGGCTTTCGGTTGAAAGGGCAATTGGAAGTAAAGAGTATCTGCTTTTGTATTTTTTGACGGGAATTTTGTGTGGTCTTTCTTCTCTTGTGTTTTATTTTTTTACCGGGCTTTTTAATGTATTTATGCTGGGGGCGAGTGGAGTCGTTTATGCACTTTTGCTTTCATATGCAGTAATTTTTCCTAGAAACCGTATTTATATCTGGGGATTGATTCCTGTTCCAGCACCAATTTTAGTCCTTGCTTATGCAATTATTGAATTTGCAAGTCAGGTTTTAGGGACAAGAAGTGGAATTGCTCATTCTGCTCACCTTGCAGGATTTTTCTTTGCATGGATGTATTTTTTGATTCGAATGGGAGTTAACCCTGTAAAAGTATGGAAAGACGCATACCGTTAACCGCAATTTTTTTATTTCTTTCCATTTCACTTCTGTTTTCTCAAAATTTAAAGCAGGACAATAAAGTACAGTTTATTTTGTGGGCAGAAAAAGAAGCCTATCCGGGAATTGACTGGAATAAGGGAACTGTAAGTTGGGCAGAAAGCCTGGAAGATGAAAATCCATATTCACTTCCTGTAAGTCGCCTAAAAAAAACTGCTCCTTTTTTTGTGCAGGGAATGCTTTATGGCTGGAAAGTTGAATATACACCCTCGGATAAGGCACGTGGAGTCGAAGAATACTTAGAATTTGAACCAGTTCAGGAATTAACTGAAAGTGAACTGAAGATGATTCAATATAAAAATTCGGCTTTTAAAGATGACAGGCTTTATTGCCGTGTTGAATTTGAGAGGACAGATTCTCAACTCAATCTTTTTAAGTCATGGCAGTCTGTAACTAATCCAAGAGTGAGGGGTTTAGGTTACGGACGTCTTGAAGACGGATTTGAAGGTCTTGAAACAGCATGCGCCCAGGCGATGAAAAATGCCGTTCGAGACTATTGGCGAAAAATCATAAAAAACAAGCCAAGAGAAATTTCGTTTAGAGTTCTGCTTTGCAGTCCGCCTGTTGTAGGAGTTGACTCAGGCAGATACAGAGTTATGCTTGATTTTTTTATGGAAACAGATAGAATATTAGAGTACACAATGTTCTAAAACTATTCGAAGTTTGGAGGAACTAGAAATGAAAAAATTACTTATGCTTATTGCTTCACTTTTTTGTTTGTCAGCATTTATGTTTGCAGACGAAATTGATGATCTTACAAAGGAACCAAAAAATCCAACTGAAGTTGAAGTAATTGTTCCTGAAGATCAGCACGTAACAAACAAAACAGCAAAGGTATATCTTGAATATACACCTTTAACAGGTGAAGTTCGTCTTTATTATACATGTCATGCTGTTGCTTTTGATCAGGGAGAAGCTATGAACACTGCTCTTGCTGTATTAAAAGATTTTCAGGAAAAATACGAATACTATCATTACAAGTATATGAAAAGAGATTCTGTAAAATATTACAAAGACGAAAAAACTGGCTTTAAATGGGCTATGTACCAGTCTTACGTAAGATTTACAAGATAGAAAAATCATAATCTCTTGAAAAAATCTTAATTAAGTAATGAGCTGGTTTCCATGTGGAAGCTGGCTCAAATTTTTTAAATAAAAGAACAGACACGGAAAATTAAAAATGAACACTCAAAATATTATTAAAAATCTTCACCCGCTTGAAATTAAAGTTCTGCTTAATTATACAGAAAAAGATGAACTTACTTCAGAAAAACTCCAAAAAGAATTGGATTATAAAGAGGGACATGCAAATCAGGCTTTTAGCTGGCTTTCTGGAAAAAATCTTTTAACGGTGGCTGACCGTATTCCACATACATATTATGAAATTACAGATCTTGGAAAGGAATTTGCTTCTAAGGGAACTGTAGAAGAAAGAATTATAGATTTTGTAAAGGAAAATGGCGCAAAGACTATGCCGGAAATTGCCGCAGGGGCAGGTCTTGAGCAAAAAGATGTAGGCTCGGCATTCGGTCCGCTTTCTAAAGACGGTGTTCTTAAAATGAACGCAGAAAAGAAAGTTGAATATACAGGAAATGCTCTCCCTGCAAGAATTGAAATAGCAAAAAAACTTTTAGAAAAAGCAGCAAACTCATTGAACGCTCAGATTGAAAGTTCTTCTTTAAGTGATGAAGAACAGGCAGTAATTGCCTCTTATGCAAAAAAACGAGGGGCTGCTGACAGTGCGTTTAAAATAATCGAAAGAGAAACTGTAATCTATAAATTGACAGCAGAAACAAAAGAATTAGTTGAAGCTCTTAAACAGGCAGGAATCACAGGAAACGAAATTGGAGAATTAACTCCAAAAATGATTTCCAGCGGAGAATGGAAAAAAGGAACATTCCGTGCTTATAATATTGCAATTCCTCCTGCTCGAATAATTCCTGGACGAACAAATCCATATGTACAGTTTTTGGAACATGTAAAAGATAAACTTTGTTCACTTGGTTTTGAAGAATATGATGGTCCTCTTGTAGAAACTGAATTCTGGAACGGAGACGCATTGTTTATGCCTCAGTTCCATGCTGCTCGCGATATTCATGATGTATATCGTATAAAAAAACCTACACATGCAAAATCAATTGAAGAACCATGGTTAAGCAATGTTGCAGCCGCTCATAAAGATGGAGGAAATACAGGAAGTCGTGGATGGAACTACGACTTTGATCACGAATTTACTCGTCGTCTTGTTCTTCGTTCTCAGGGTACAGTTCTTTCGGCACATCAGCTGCACAAAGCAAAAATCCCGGGAAAATATTTTGGTATAGCACGTTGTTTTAGATATGATAAAGTTGATGCAACTCACTTAAGCGACTTTTATCAGACAGAAGGTATTATCGCTGGTGAAGATGTAAATTTACGTACTTTGCTTGGCATGCTGGAAATGTTTGCAAAAGAAGTTGCCGGTGCTACAGAAGTAAAATATGTTCCTGGATATTTTCCATTTACAGAACCATCTGTCGAAGTACACATTAAACATCCTGTTCTGGGATGGTTTGAACTTGGAGGAGCAGGAATTTTCCGTCCGGAAGTTACAAAAGCCCAGGGACTTGATTGTCCTGTTCTTGCGTGGGGTATGGGAATTGACCGTATGGCTCTTATGGCTCTTGGTCTTAATGATCTTCGAGAACTGTTTAGTGAAGATATAGAAGAAGTAAGACTAAGAAAAGCAAAATTCTAAAAGAATGACTGGTTTTTGAAGTAAGGTCCCTTTTCTGGATAAACAGATAAAGGGGTATTTTTTTTATTTTATATCATTGAACCAGCGCTCCTGATAGTCAAGAATTTTTGAAAGCTGAACGGTTTGACCGATTCGGGGAGTAATTATTTTTATTTTGTTGTTATCATCGCTGCTGCATTTTAATAGACGGACAACACTATCGTCCCAGGGATGTGCAGCAAGTTTAAATGTACCCCAGTGCACAGGAACGGCCAGTGAAGTTCCTAAAGCCTTTGCTGCTTCATAAGATTGTTCTGGTGCCATATGTGTGCTTGGCCATCTTGGATCGTATTGTCCTGCTTCTATAAAGGCGAGGTCAAAATTGCCGTATTTTTTTTGAATGCGTTCGAAATGGGTATCCCATCCTGAATCAGCACAGTGAAAGATTTTATGTTGCCCGTCCTTTAAAACCCATGAAGCCCACAAGGTGTTAAAACTGTCTATAAGCATGCGGCCAGAAAAATGTCTAGCAGGTGTACAGCCGATTGTTATGCCGTCAATATTTATTTCTTCCCACCATGCCATATTTGTGATTTTTTCTTTTTTTATTCCAAACTTGATGAGATGTTTTTCAACTCCAAGAGGTGTAACTACGTGAGTAACTTTTGATGCGAGTTTTTTTACAGAAGCTTTATCTAAATGGTCATAGTGATTATGCGTGATAATCAAAATATCAATATCTGGTAAGTCTTCAATTTTGCATGGAGCGTTAGTAAATCTTTTTGGTCCGATAAAACTTACGGGAGAAGTACGTTTAGAAAATACAGGGTCAAAAAGAATGTTTTTTCCGTTCATCTGTATTAAAAGAGTAGAGTGCCCGAACCAAGTAAAATAAACATCTCCTCTGCTGGAGTCAACATTAAAGTCGCTCACGCATAAAGGTAACTTATCGATGGGAATTGTGCCTTTTTTTGAAAGAACTCCGGTTGGGGTATTTTTCGGGACTTTTTGCATAAGAGTGTATTCGCTTTCGTTGTGGAATTTTTTACCATCAAAATTCGGAGCGCGCATTTTATAATCCTCTTTTACACTTGAAGAAGCACATGAATATAAAAAAAAGAGCGAAACTAAAAAAAATTGCAAATACTGTTTTTTCATTTTGCTTTGATTTACCTTCTCTAACCTGAATATTTTAAAAGACTTAATTCCAGCATTTTTTTACACAAAAGTTCTTCTCCGCCTTTACAGAAAGCACTTATAAACGGCCGTCCAATAAGAACTTTGTCTGCCCCAAAGGCAAGAGCCGTTGCTATGTCTAATGCACTGCGGATACCTCCATCAACCCAGATTTTTTTAGCGGATTTTTTTAATTCTTCCCCATAGTTTTGTAAAAACTCAGCGGTTGAGCCTATTCTTGTTTCTACTCGTCCACCGTGGTTTGAAATGTAAGCAATATCTGGTTTTACCTGATTAATAAGTTCGATATCTTCTGCATTAAAAATGCCTTTTATCGCAAATAAAATATTTTTTGAATGAACAGCCTCTTTTATTTGGAGCAGTTGATTTGCGGTCTTTTTTTCTAAGGAGATAAGGTTTTTCATTGTGGAAATGTTATATGAATCAATATCGATTCCTATTGTGTCAGCATAGGGGAAACAGAGTTTTGCATGTTCAAGTATTTTTTCGTTTTTAAAAGGTTTTATAAAAAAAGAAGCCTTAAAGTTTTTGTCTGTTTTTTGAATTTTTTTTATTGCCTCAATTCCGTATTTGATTTTTTCGTCAGGAAAACCGTCTCCCACGCAGACAGAAAGCCCCACATTATGGGAAGCGTTAAAAATCTGCTCATAATATTCTTTTTCGGTTGAAAAACCTATATTTTCGACAGCGCCTGTAATAGGAGCAAGTGAAATTTCTGGTACGCGTTGAGAGACTGGACGTTCTAAAAAGTTAACAAGTACAAGAGGGTTTTCTTTTCGTAAAACTTCCCAGCCGTCGCAATTGAGTCGAAAATTTATGTTACGGTTAACGCCACCCATTCCGGGCATCTGGCCGATGCATCCGGTTCCGTTGCAGGTAGTGCAAAAATGGCATTTATAAGCATTCATTTATTTACATTATAATCGTCAGTTGCTAAATGGGACAAGTAATCACAGGGGTTTTGGGTAAAATGCGGCCGGATGGGAGACCCGAAGTCGGGGGAATGGCTGGCAGGAGATGGAGCTTTATTTTTTTAGAATGTGCTGGAAACATAAATTAATTTATTCCCCCGATGAGCGTTTAGCGAAGGTCGGACAGCCGTCGAAACCGTAAAAGAGGCCGGCATAAAAATCTAAACTTCGATTTTTTAAAAGCCGATAAACTAAAAGTAGATTTGACTGAAATTTCTCTCATGGAGTTTTTATGAATAAAAATGTAAAAATATCTGCTGTAGCTGGAATAATTTTGTATGGACTGGCTGCTTTTTTTAGTATTTGTCTGATGCTTGTTTTTTTTGATTTTGGCGGTGCAGACGGAATAAGGGAAAGCGAACTTTACAGACTCGGAAAACTTTTTACAGGTGTTTATGGAATCTGTTCCATTTTTATTCCATTGTTTTTGCTTGCTGCGGCATTTCAGTGTTTTACGAGGACCTGGCACGTAAGGAACGGAGTTATTCTTTTAGGATCAATTATTCCTTTTTTTACTTTGGACGCTGTTGAGCATTTTTGCAGAATGGCTATTGAAGAAAATACGGGGGATGCTCTTTTTATAAAACTAGGTGCCGGACTTTTAACCGGTGCTATAATTGTTGCAGTTGAATATCTCGTTTTATGTATGCTTGGAGACGCAATTGAAAGGGGAAAGAGTCGTGACGAAATTGAAGAAAGTACTGTTGAAAAATTTGTAAGCGACGGAATTGAAAAAGCAGAAAATGATGTTTCAGGTGAATCTGTAATTGAAGAAAACGAAGGTGAAACAATTGAGGAAAAAGAAATAAGGGAAGCTGTTGAAAGAGACAGTTTAAAACTTGCCTCAGCAAGAAATAATTTGAAAGAATTAAAAGAACGGCTGGCTCAAAAAAGGCGTGAACTTGCAATCGCAAAGGAAGAAAGTCCTTTTGCCCATGTTTTTGATGAACAAAACAGAATCGAAGAAGAAAAACTGAATGGTATTTTAACGGATACAGAAATTGCTGAAGATAATTCAATTACTGGGGAAGAAAACGAAGACGAAACTGCCATTGGAGAAAGTGTAAATGAAGAAGTAGCTCCTAGCGAAGACGAAATAACAGAAGAAGAAAACTCTGGTGCAGAAGACATAAATGAGTTCACTGAAGAAAAAATTGATTTTTCTGAGCCAGAACTGAATGTAAGCGGCGAAGAGCAAATTTCTGAAGATGAAGCATTTGCAGAAGATAATAAATCATATAACGATGCAGCAGAAACTACAGTTGATGAAGAAGATGAGCATAGTTTTGAAGAAGCTGATGCAATCACAAGTGATTTTTCTGATTTTGATAAGACAATCGATTTAGAACCAGACAACTATGAGGAAAATGACTGGGAAAACGAAAATGATGATTATGAAAGTGAGGATGTAAAAGATTATTTTTTTGATAATGAAGAAGAATCTGCTGTAATTGATGCAGATGACGCAGATAACGCATTAATCGAGAATAATGGAGAATACAATTTTGATGAAATGCAGGATGCGGATTTTGAAGAAAACACATTTGATTCAGAAGATGATGTTGCTGACGGAGATTTGTCTGATTTTGTGGAAAAAAGAAACAGCAATTTTGAGTCAATTTTTGCACAGATGGATAGCGATGCAGCCGCAAATCCTGTAGAAACAGAAACGACGGACAGTGCTTTTGATGAAGATTTTGACAACATATTTAATGATGAAGATGCAGAGCGCGGTGTACCTCAGGAACTTGACAGGGATTTTGCAGTTGACGAGCCCTTTGATGGCTATGAGTTTGACCAGAGTGCTGACCCAGTTGTCGATTCGAACGGAATTCCTTTTGGACCAGCTGTTCCCCTTAATATCGGAGAAAATTCTTTTGAAGAGGTTGCAAAGGCCAAAAAAGAATCAAAGCCTCTTTCTTTTGCAGAAAAAGCTGTCTTCTTGCAGGATAATGAAAGTCAGCAAACTGCAGAGCCTGTAAAAGAAAAGTCAAAGCCAAAATTAAAACTGTCTAATTATAAAATTCCTATCGAAGGAATCTTGCAGAAATATGAAAACGATGAGTACTGGGTTATTGATGAAGGAACAAAGAAAAAAGCTGAAGATTTAAGGCAGACCCTTGCAGAGTTCAACATTGAAGTTGAGGTAACAGGAATCCGAAAGGGTCCTGTTGTTACAATGTTTGAAGTTCTTCCTGCTCCCGGCGTAAATGTAAATAAAATTCGTTCGCTGCAGGACAATATTGCACTTAGACTTGCCGCAACTTCGGTTCGTATTGTTTCTCCGATTCCTGGTAAATCTGCCGTTGGTATTGAAATCCCAAACAAAACCAGGGCAGTTGTAAGTTTCCGCGAAATAATGGAACTAAAAAATCCGTCTTTTGAAAAGATGGCAATCCCGGTTATTTTGGGAAAGGATATTTCTGGTGAACCTCAGATTATTGATCTTGCAAAAACACCTCATCTTTTGATTGCTGGTTCTACGGGTTCAGGAAAATCTGTCTGCGTTAACAGCCTTATTCTTTCAATTCTTTACAAGCGTGCTCCAAATCTTGTAAAGCTTATTTTAATTGATCCAAAGGTTGTAGAGCTTAAACTGTATAATGATATTCCTCATCTGCTCACTCCTGTTATTACTGAGCCGAATAAGGCATTGCAGTCACTTCAGTACTGTATCTGCGAAATGGAAAGGCGTTATGCACTTCTCGATAATATGGGTGTCCGCGATATTTCAAGTTACAACCGCCGTATTGAAGAACGTAAACTTATGCAGGAAAAACTTCCGTATATTGTTGTGGTTATTGATGAATTTGCTGATCTTATGGCAACAACAGGAAAAGAGCTGGAATCTAATGTAGCTCGTCTTGCAGCTATGAGCCGCGCTGTAGGTATTCATCTTGTACTTGCAACTCAGCGACCGTCGGTAAACGTAATTACAGGTTTAATTAAGGCAAATATTCCTAGTCGTATTGCATTTATGGTAGCAAGCCGTACTGATTCCAACATCATTATTGATCAGATTGGTGCAGAAAAACTTCTTGGAAAAGGCGACATGCTTTATGCAAGTGCTACTGATCCATTCCCTGTTCGTATTCAGGGTACGCTGATAAGCGATGATGAAGTTGAAAAAGTAGTTGAGTATGTAAAACAATACGGTGAACCTGATTACATTGATGACGAAATCTTTGTTGAAGACGAGGATGAAGGAGATGGTAATCCTGGATTGTTTGGGGACGGAGAAGATCCGTTATATGATCAGGCCCTTGAAATTGTTGTTCAGTCAGGAAAAGCAAGTGCCTCTTATCTGCAACGCCGCCTGAAAATCGGTTACAATCGTGCAGCCCGTCTGGTAGAAGATATGGAAGAAAGAGGTATTGTCGGACCTGCAAATGGCTCTAAACCTCGTGAAATAATTCACATTCCTTGATAATCAAATGTAAAAACAGATGGTGGCATTTAAGGAGTTTCTAACTTGGAAACTCCTTTTTTTTATGACAAAACCATAGAAATTCGCTTATAATAAAATAACGTCCATAAAAAACGGTAACGTGGGTCAGAGGGGAAATTATGACAGGATACGAAAAAATTGCGATTCTTTTAGGGGAATTAGGAAATGGCGCAAGCGATGCAGTTTTAGACAGACTTAATCTTTCTGCCGAACAACTAAAAAAAATCAGAAAAGCAATGAAAAATGTTCGTGGCTACGGAGAAAAAACGTATGACCCGAACGATCCTAATCAGGTAAACCGTGAACTTGCTGTTTTAGAAGAATTGAAAAATTATGGGCAGATGCGCGGTGTATATCGTGATGTTCCTCATACTGGTCTTATTAAAACAAGCGATGGCAGTGCACAGCAGAGTGTTAAAGATATGGCCGCAGCAAATCCAGAAGCTCTTGCAAAAGTGCTGGGAATGTGGCTTAACAGCGATAAATAAAAAATTAATTATTCATTTGCAAAATAATAATGTATAATTAATCCATGAAATTTATACAAACATACAAGTTTAAGGTTATTGTATCAGTTGCTCTTCTTATGACAATTCTTTCAACTGTAATAACCTGGTTTGGAATCCATGGTTTACAGACGGCTGCAATTGATACCTTTTTGCAAGAAGGACGCTTAATCGTAAAAGAAGCATGGGATTGTATTGAAATTCCTCGATGGGAAAAATTGTCGCAGACGCTTGATAAAAGTGATACGTATTATGAAGATTTAAATGAATTTATTTTTGATGTGCGTGACCGATATAATTGTACCTATCTGTATACAATGAAACCATCTTCAGACGGAATACATGCAACTTATATTGTCGATGGCTCTGCTCCGATTGATGAAGAAGATGAAGATTTCAGTCCGCTGGGATTAGAGGAAGATATATCAAGTTATGGACCTGCTCCATGGAAATGTCTTGAAACACAGCAGGTAACTGCCAGTAATCTAATTTATGATGAAACATGGGGATGGAGCATTTCTGTTTACCGCCCAATTATAAATTCTGCTGGAAAATCAATTGGTTTTGTAGCTGTAGATTTTGATGCAACGAATTTGCATCAAACCGTAATAAAGCAGATTATAATAATTGTAATTATTTCAATTATTGGAGAAATTTTAGCACTTGGAATCCTTTTAGTTATAATCGTTCAATTTTTTAAAATGATTGATAAAGTTATTGTACGCATGGAAGAAATATCTGGAGGTGGAAGTGATTTAACAGCCAGAATCCGTGTTACAAGACAGGATGAAATAGGCAAACTGGCCACAGCTTGTAATTCGGTTATTGAAACAATTCAAAATATGGTAAAAATGGTTTCTTCTTCTGTTTCAAATCTTTCTGCCAACAGTTCTGAAATTTCTGAGCAGAGCACTAAAATGGTTACGATGGTTGGCGAAGCAGAGAACAAAATTTCTCTTATTGAGGAAAAAGCTCACACTCAGACTGAATTAGTGTCGGGACTTACATCTGAAATACAGGAATTTAAGAATTCAATAGACATGTTCCAGAATCGTGTCGAAAAGCAGGTTGAAGCAGTTAACCGTTCCTCTGCGGCAATTGAAGAAATTACAGCAAATATTTCATCCGCTGATCAGAATATAACACGAATCTCTGGTGAATACAGTGTAATCGTAAATGAGACAAATCAGAATCTTGTAAATCAAAAGGCTTTGTCTCAGCAAATTACACATATTCAATCTCTTGCTTCAAATCTTTCCGAAGCGAATAAAATCATTTCCAGCATTGCATCTCAGACGAACCTTCTGGCAATGAATGCAGCTATTGAATCTGCACATGCTGGTGTTGCCGGGGCGGGATTTAGTGTTGTTGCTGAAGAAATTCGTAAGCTGGCTGAAACATCTGGAGAACAGACAAAATCAATCAAAACTATTGTTGCAGAAATTTTGGAAGCCGTTGGAGACATGGTTGATTCTTCAAACAAATCCGAATCGGCATTTGCACTTCTTGGCGAAAAAGTTGATTCACTGCAATCTTCTGTTCAAGAAATTCAGCACGGAATGAATGAACAGGCAAGCGGAGCAAGGGAAATCCTTGATATGATGAAAGTGCTAAATTCAGCTTCTGCTGAAATGTCTGGTGCTTCTCAGGTGATGAGCGGAAAGACGGCTCACATTGTTGACAGCATGCAACAGATTAATACATCATCTTCTGACATTTTGGAAAGCACAGGTAATACATCAGAAAACCTGCGTAATATAAAAATGTTTGCAGAAGAAGCTTCTGGTACATCGGAGAACAATGAGCATCTTTCAGAACAGGTTTCAAATCTTGTCGGAAGTTATAAAGTTGAATAATTTTTTTGTGGAACGAGAGTGCTTGTTTTTATTGAATAAGCACTCTTTTTTATGATAGTTTATATTTGTTATGTTGTTCAAAGTAATTAATTTCGCAGGCAGCTTATGTATTCTTTTATATGGAATGAAGCTGATGAGCGACGGAATTCAAAAAAGTGCCGGTCAAAAATTACAGAAAGCTCTTGCTTTTATGACAGGCAACCGCTTTAGCGGACTTTTAACTGGTTGTGTCCTTACAATGATTATTCAGTCTTCTGGGGCAACAACTGTAATGCTTGTAAGTTTTGTAAATGCAGGGCTTGTTGCACTTGAGCAATCGATTGGCGTTATTTTAGGCGCAAATATTGGAACAACTATAACAGCATGGATTGTCGTATTATTCGGATTTAATTTTAAAATAGAAACATTTGCAATTCCTCTTTTTGGAATTGGATATCTTTTAACCGTTGTCAAAAAAATCAAAAAAGAAGGACTTGGTCAGGCTATAATGGGCTTTGGCCTTTTATTTATCGGCTTAGGCTGGCTTTCTGCAGCATTTCAGCTAGATGCAGGAGGAAGATTTGTTCACTTTATGACCTTGATACAAGGTTATGGCGGACTTTCAATAATACTTGCTGCTATTGTGGGAATGATTTTTACAGCTTTAATTCATTCTTCATCTGCAATGTCTGCAATCGTAATAACAATGGCCTATAACGGTGTCGTAAGCTGGGAATTTGGTGCTGCAATGGTTATGGGAGCTGCGGTAGGTTCAACTGTTGATGCAGCTATGGCAGCTATGGGAGCAAGTGCAAATGCAAAGCGGACGGCTCTAGTACATGTTCTTTGTAATGCAGCAACAGTAATTATTCTATTAATTTTCTTTAAACCTTTCTTAGCTTTTGTAGATCTTATAATTCCAGGAAGTGCGCCAAACGGCGAACGTTTGATTTATCACATTGCAATGCTTAATACAGCATTTAAAGTAATTGAAACAATTGTATTTATTCCATTTATAAAGCAGATTGCTGCTGTTTTACAGAAAATTGTAAAAGACGACAAAATTGACGAGGAAAATTTAGTCTACAAACTCGAGTTTAACAATGAGCTTGCTTCAAAATCTCCGGAAGGATGTGTATTTCGCGCTCAAAAAGAAATTACTGCCTTTTCAGAAAAAGTGGTTGATATGTACGATGAACTTCAAATGGGGCTTGCAAAATTTGACAATACATATATCGAAAATCACCATCCAAAGATTCTTTTGTGGGAAAACTTTCTTGATCAGATGCACGAGCAGTTAACAGCATACTTAATAAAATGTCAGCACCTTCATCTTTCGGACGAAGCCAAAGATAACGTACAGTTGATGCTTCGTCTTATCGGCGAAATGGAAAGTATGTCTGACGGTTGTTTAAGCATTTCGATTCAGATAAAAAAAGCACTGGAAAAAAATGTAACATTTAAGCAGGAAGATTTTGACCGTCTTATTCCATATTTTGAGCTTGGACGTCAACTTTTATATTTTATTCATAAAAATGTTTCTAAAGTTCAAAAACTTACTCCAGAACAATATCAGTTTGCAAGCGAGCTTGAAGAGCAGATTGATTCAGAAAGAACAGAACTTCGCCGTATTGCACGGCACAGGCTTGAAGCAGGTGCGGATGTTCGGGCTGAGCTTTATTACATGGATATTATCCGCCAAATCGAAAAAATTGGTGATAGATGTTTTGATGCCGCTGGTGATTTACGATAGCTGGTTTTGATACAGGCAAAGGTGAAGGTTTTACACTAAACATGCACTAACAGTATTTTTATAGAGGAGAAGGTTATGTACGAATCAGGTGAAGATTATCTGGAAGCAATTTTAAGACTTCAACTTGAAAATGGTTTTGTTCGTTCTGTTGATGTTGCAAATAAACTTGCTGTTTCTCGTCCAAGCGTAAGCCGGGCAATGGGACTTTTGGAAAAAGACGGTTATATTGAATTCAATCTTGGAAATACAATAAAACTGACAAAAAAAGGCCAGGAAAAAGCAGAAGATATTTACGGCCGGCACAAACTTCTTACTGTTTTTTTAAAGAAAATTACTGGTTTGCCAGAAGAGCAGTGTGAGGAAAATGCTTGCCGCGTTGAGCATCAGATCGATGTAGATGTTGTAAACGGCATAAGAGAGTGGGTAGATAAAAACTAATTTTTTATGCCGCGAAATAAACCCCCAGTAAAACCGCTTGCATTTAGGGATGTAAAAAAAAGCGAATATAAACTTTTTTTCTCTTATTTTAAGCCTCATAAAAAATTATTTATAGCTGATTTAATTTGTGCAATCTTTGTCGCTGCCGTTGATGTGGTTTTTCCAGTAGTAAGCAGATGGACGCTAAATGATTTACTTCCCCGTTACAATTTGCATAATTTGGTTGGCCAGAGTGAGGAAAATTTACAAAGCAGGATAATGATTATTTTCTTTGCGATAATTGGTCTTTGTTTTTTACTTTTTGTTTTGCGTACACTTGCTCATTGGTTTATTACATATTTTGGTCATGTATTTGGTGTTGCAGTAGAAAAGGACATGAGACGTGATATTTTTGAGCATATAGAAAACCAATCATTTTCTTTCTTTGACAGGCATAGAACCGGACATATTTTGAGCCGTGCAACAACGGATCTTTTTGAAATTTCAGAACTTGCACATCACGGACCAGAAGACCTTCTTATTTCTCTTTTAACATTAATCGGTGCTTTTTTTGTAATGATGAATATCAGATGGCAGCTTGCCCTTATAGTTTTTATAAGTCTTCCTCTAATGATTTTTTTTACTTATTTGAGTCGAAAAAGTGTTATGGGTGCTTCTGCTTTAGTTAAGGGAAAAACAGCTGAAATCAACGCTGCGGTTGAAAGTTCAATCAGCGGCTCGCGTACAACAAAAGTATTTACAAATGAAGAATATGAACTTGCAAAATTTGACAGCAGTAATAGAAATTTTTTTGATTCAAAAAAACTTTATTACAAAGCAATGGCCGATATGCATTCAAAAATGGAATTTGTAACTCACATTCTGAGTGTTGTAATTTTAGGAGTCGGCGGCTACTACATAATGCAGGGTAAAATGACTCTAGGCGATCTTGTGGCTGCAAATATGTTTGTTACGGCTTTTTTGCAGCCTATCAGACGTTTGACAAATTTTGTTGAGCAATTTAGCACTGGTATGGCTGGATTTATGAGATTTTCTGAAATGATGGAAATTCATGAAGAAACACCTCAAAAGGAGAATGCAGGAGAGTTAGAAAAGGTTGATGGAGATATTGTCTATAAAAACGTTAAATTTGGTTATAACGACGGAATTCATGTTTTAAATAATGTTAATTTTACTGTAAAAAATGGAACGACAATTGCTCTTGTAGGTCCAAGTGGTGGCGGAAAGACAACTCTCTGTAATCTGTTGGCACGTTTTTATGATTTACACGGTGGATCAATTACAATTAATGGAATTGATATACGTGATTACAGTGTAAAATCACTTAGAAAGCAAATCGGATTCGTTCAGCAGGATGTATTTTTATTTGCAGGCACGGTTAAAGAAAATATTGCTTATGGACGTCCAGACGCAAATGATGATGAAATTGAACAGGCTGCGAAGATGGCAGAAATTTATGATGACATTGTAAAAATGCCTCAGGGTTTTGATACGGTTGTTGGTGAAAGGGGAATAAAACTCTCAGGCGGACAAAAGCAGAGAATAAGTATTGCACGAGTATTCTTAAAAAATCCACCGATATTAGTTTTAGACGAGGCAACAAGTGCCTTAGACAGCGTAACTGAACAAAAAATTCAGAATGCATTTGACGTATTAAGCAAGGGGCGTACTGTTTTTGTGATTGCCCATCGCTTAAGTACAATAAAAAATGCTGATATAATTGCAGTAGTTGATAAACAGGGGATTGTGGAAACCGGTACTCACGAGCAATTAATGGAAAAGCGGGGTGAATATTACCACCTTTACACAGCACAGGCAAGAATTTAATGTTTTATCTGCTGTTAAACTGGTAACACATTGCATTTGAAAGGGAGAATTCAAAATGAAAAGAATAAAATTAATTATGGTTATTTCAGCAGTTCTTTCTGTTCTTACGGGAATTTCAGGATGTACGAAAAAAAATACCACATCACAAGAAAAAAAACTTTCTGTTGTTACCGCGCTTTTTCCACAGTTTGACTGGACTCGTTCTTTGATAGAAGGCAGCGAAAATGTAGAATTGGAGTTGCTGGTAAAAAATGGAACGGACTTACATTCATTTCAGCCAAGCACCGAAGACATAGTAAAAATTAATAATGCGGATCTTTTTATTTTTACAGGCGGAGAGAGCGATGAATGGGTGTATAAGGTTCTCGAAAATTCAAAAAATGAGAATCAGATAGTAATAAGCTTGATGAGTGTTCTTGGGGAAAATGTAAAAAAAGAAGAACTTATTGAAGGAATGCAGACAGAAGTAGAAGAGGAGAGCGAAGAAGAATTTGATGAACATGTATGGCTCGGTGTACAGAATGCAAAAATTGCTGTTGAAAAAATAGCTGAGGCTCTCGAAATTTTAGATCTTGCAAATTCAAATCTTTATGTCAAAAATCTTATTGAATATCATAAAAAACTTGACTTACTGGCTGAAACAGAAAATAAAATATCTGAAAGAGCAAAAAATTCTCCTGCAGTTTTAATCTTTTGTGATAGATTTCCTTTCAGATATTTAATTGACGAGCTTGAACTTGATTATTATGCTGCTTTTTCAGGTTGTTCTGCAGAAACAGAAGCCAGCTTTGAAACTGTTGCATTTTTGGCAGAAAAAACAGGGGAGATAAAACCTACAGATATTTTTGTAACGGAAAGTTCAGATTTAAAACTGGCACAGACTGTAATAAATGAGTCAAAACTAAAAGTGAATATTACAAGATTGAATTCAATGCAAAATGTTACTCTAAAACAGGCAAACTCTGGAATGAACTACATTGATATCATGAAAGATAATAAGTCGGAGGCCAAGCGGTCTTAGGAA
>JAZSJM010000062.1:0-15662 GCA_045534325.1 Treponema sp.
GGAGCACAAAAAGCCGGAATCAGAGGTGGAACAAAAGCCGTTCAATACGGAAGCCGTTTTAACCCAACAACAATTTATCTTGGGGGGGACATCATTACTGCCATTGATGGAATTTCTGTAAGGACTTATGCTGATTATACCAGTGCGCTTGAATCAAAACGGCCAAATGACACTGTTTTGGTAACTGTTTATCGAAGCGGAAAATATGAAAAGCTGAAAGTCATTCTTGACGGTGCAGACGTAGATACCACATCAAAAGGAACTTCTTTATAATATATATAATAAACCAGAATGAATTTTCGAAAGTTTTTTTTAATTATAACCTCTCTATCTGTTTCATTGTTTTGCAATGCCGAAAACATTTTATTTCCTGTAAAAGGTCTTGTAACCGTGTCAAAAGAACCAGTTTATGTTAATGCCCAATGGGATGAAAAATGGTTCGGTGAAAAATCAGCATACTTTTATAATCACAATCTGGCACGTATAGCAGGAATTTTATCCTGCGTAGCTTATGAAGAAGCGGAAAACGATCCAAACAATTTAATAGTACAGTGCCTTAAAAACATCGGTGTAAAAAATTCATTAATCGAGCAGCATTATAAGATTGATTATAACAACAGTGTATGGGGTAACAATCAGACAGGATTTACCCTCGCCTGCAAACAAATTGACAGTTCAATGGGAAAACGAAATTTAATATTGGTAATAATCCGAGGAACTCCCTTAAGCGCCAATGAATGGTTTTCAAATATCAATATTTCTGACAGGACAAAAAAACAGGAAGATTTTCATGAAGGTTTTTTTAAGGCTACAAAACAGATTGAAACTGCTTTAATTTCATTTCTTTTAAGGAATAAAATAGACATTGATGACAGTTTTCTATTTATAACGGGACATAGCCGCGGAGGAGCTATTGCAAACCTTCTCAGTGCACAGCTTTTTGAGAGTCATCTCTTTAATCCCCAAAATATATATTCATATACCTTTGCAGCCCCAAACGTTACAACTTTAGACGAAAGCCAGAACCCTTTATATAACTACATCTGGAATATAGTTAACGCAGAAGACATTGTTCCTACGGTTCCATTTTCCATGAATAACTGGAAATACAAAAAATACGGAAACACAAAGGCATTAGTAAACGACTGGAACACAGAGCCTGTTTTATACGAAGAAAAATATCTTCGTGCGATGAATGTTTATTTTTCAAAACTTATGGAACGAAATTATTCGCCATTTAAGACAGGTCCCTTTTTGCCAGTTGAAACATCTTCCGTATTGTCAGTGCGATATCCTTATGTATCAGATTTTTACGGCGGACTAACATCTATACACACTCTTGCAACTGCCGCATTCAAAATTATTTTTCCAGAAAATAAGGGCAAAACAAAGGAAAATGCAGAACCACAGGAAAAAAGCAAAAAAAGTTCAGGAGTTATCGCGGGCTTTGCCACAAGAAAAATTCATAAGGAATTTGGAATGGACACAGATTCTCTTATAAATACCTTTGTAGACATGCACGCTATGGAAACATATTTATCATGGATTTTAGCCCTTGATGAGAGCGATGTATTTTCTTCTTTAGGTACAAATCTTGTATTGATTGACGGTCCTGGAAACTACGCTGTTTTTGATGAAAACGGAAAGACTCTGGCATCAATTGTTGATGGTTCAGTTGAATTTTCAAGAATCAAACTGCCTGTTGCCGCAAATTCATTAATGCAAAATCAGGTTGCAATTGGACTCCCAGAAAATAGAAACTTTAAGATAGTATTGAGCCATGAAAGTATAATCCCTACCCCCCTTAAAGTTACAGTTCAAAACTTTACGGTAGATGGATATCTTAACAAAACAACAAAAACATATAAAATTCATGCAAGTATTGCTCATGCATACAGCTTTGACTCAAATAAAGACGAACTTGAAATTCAGCAACCTGAGTTTGTAAAAGAGAAATACAAAAAATCCAAGGAATACAGAAAGGAAGCCAATATTCAAAAGCAATCTGCTTTTAAGGTTTTATACGAAGTTTCAGCAAACACAAGCGGCACAATCAACTCCGGAGTTCATATTGGTTCCTCAAATTTTTATGGTTCACTACTTGCTGGGCACAATGTACTTAAATTATTTAATTCAATGGAAATAAGTCCAGGGTTTGGAACACAGGCTATTTTATACGGAAAAGTATTGTTGAATATAGAAGCCTACTCTAACTTTATTTATCTATTTACAGACCGCGTAACAAGAGAAGACAGATTTAACATTGTTCCGTCTACAAGATTTTTGCTTTCTTACAAGCCAAAGTCGCGATTTCAAATTTTTACAGGATTGAATCTGGATACACATATTTCTGGTTTTAATGATGCGGCATTCGAGGATGCATATCGGGTTAAACTTGCAGGAGAAGTGTGGACAGGTTCTAAAATACGCTTTGTGCCGAGTTTAACTATAGGAATGAAATTTTAATGAATAATAAAAATATTCTGATTCTATGTAAAGTTATTGATAACTATGGTGATATAGGTGTTGTTTATCGTCTTGCAAAATCTTTAAGCGATATAGACTCATTTCTCAATATTACGATTGTATGTTCAAATCTTGATAGTTTTAAGTTGATTAATAATGATGTCGACCCCTTAAAAAAAGAACAGACTATAAAATACAAATCATCAGTATGGAAAATTCTTGATTGGAATCAAAAAGAAGATTTTAAATTCAGTTCTGAACCTTTTCCTATAATTTTAGAATGTTTTCAGTGTGGAAGACCAGACTGGCTCGAAAATATTCTATTCGATAAAAATGCTCCAAAAGAAAAAATTTATCATATTTTTAATATCGAATACTTAACAGCAGAAGAATATGCAGACGAATTCCATCTTTTAAAAAGCTATACAAGAAGTGCAAATGTAAAAAAAATGTTTTTTATGCCGGGCTTTACTTCAAAAACAGCAGGTCTGATTATCGATAAAGATTTTTATGAATTATTAAATAAAAACAAAAATCAGCACACTTATAATCCAAACGAATTTATTGTAACGCTCTTTTCTTATGAAAAAGATTTTACAGACATTTTTAAAAGTCTAAATAATTTTCAAGAAAAGAAACGAAAAAACAATTCAAATTTTACCGTAACAGTAAAGGCTGCCGCAGGAAAAAGCCTTGATTTTGCAAAAAATGCCTGGACAGCTACGGGCAAAAAAATAAACTTAATAGAACTGCCTTTTTTAAGACAGGAAGAATGGGATAAAGAACTTTTTAATTCCGATTTTATTTTTATACGTGGCGAAGAAACTCTTGCACGTGCCTGTCTGATTGGAAAACCATTTATCTGGCATGCCTATAAACAGGACGATGACTGGCAGCTTGTTAAAGTAAATGCACTTTTAAATCGTCTTCTGCCATTTATACAAGATGAAAGGATTTGTTCCCACTTAAAAAATTTCTGGAACGATTATAATAATCCAAAGACTTCAATAAACAAAATTGATTTAGATTATATTCTTGATTCGATTGATGAAAAATCAGCACTTAACGAAGGATTTAAAAATTTTGCAGATTCATTATTAAAAAACGGAAACTTATCAGAAAATCTGCTTAATTATCTTACAACTGAAGGCTTATAAACAAAAGAATTGTAGTGGTTGATAAAATATACGATAAATATTATTATTTTATAATAACGCTTAAAATTTTGAGGTAAGATATTATGTTAATGACAAACGAAATCAGAGTAGGAACAGCTTTCATGTACGAAGGAAATCCACTCATCGTTCAGAAACTTCTGGGACAGAAGGGTGGACGCCAAGGTATGGTAACAAATCTTCGTGTACAGAATATTGTAACAGGTTCTACACAGCAGCTTGGTCTTGATGCAGGCGAAAAATTTGAAGAAGTTGAATTAGTTAAAAAGACTGTAAAACTTTCTTATATTGACGGAAATGATTATCACTTTATGGATCAGGAAACATATGATGACATTCTCCTCGAAAAAGACTATCTCGGCGACAATGCAGGATACATTTCTCCTGATGATGACTACGATGTTCAGGTAACATATTACAACGATAAGCCGGTTGGTGTTGTACTTCCAGTACAGGTAACACGCACAATTACATACTGCGAACCAGGTGTAAAAGGCGACACATCAGGAAAATCATTAAAGCCAGCAACACTTGATACAGGGGCAGAAGTAAGAGTTCCTCTCTTCTGTAACACAGATGACCGTATCGTAATCGACACACGCGACGGTTCATTCGTAGAAAGAGCTAAAGACTAAGATTTTTTGAGCATAAGAAAAGGTCTGAACTTATTAAGTTCAGACCTTTTTTTTTACCGGATATTCCCGCACACAAAACGGTGCAGGAATATTTTGTCTATTTATCGCATCTGGGCGGTTTCGAGACAAGAACCAGTACTTGTAGAAATCTGATAGCCTAGAATACCGTTCGCAGTGCCATTACCGTATGTTTTACTCCAGTTGGTTGAACCGTATCCGTTTAATGTACCACCACGTGAACATGTACCTGTTGTTGAAGCTTTAATTACACCATTATTTTTCCAAAGCCCGATATTTACCTTATCTTCCCGATTTGTGGTCATACGGCTCGGAGAAGGCACTACTGTAACTTCCCATGTACCTGTAAAACACTCATTAACATCTACTCCATCAGGAGTTTGCTCAAAAGATACTCCATCGTCTACAAGATATGCGTACTTTGGCTTTTTTATTGCAGATGTATAGTAACCAATGTATGGAATACTATGTCCCTGACCGTTAAGTACTACATCAAGCGTTAAATGTTCTCCAACTACGCCTGAAGCATCTACAGTACAGGTTTTTGCTGTACTTAAGTATGTTTCTAAGTATGCATACTTTACATCTCCATTTCCAGCATAAGCGGCTATATGCAAGTGGTTGTTTTTGTCTGCCTTTATCTGACAGTATTCACCACCCTCTGCAAAAATTGTCTGTGGAGTTGACCACTGTCCTGCATTTGTGCCTGTGGTTGCATAAGTTCCTTTTAAACTGTTCCAATTGGTAATAGGATCTGTAATGTAACTGTATTTAAGCGCATTTGCACTTGAATCGTACCATACAACACAAACTACATCAGTGTTTCCATTTTTTACAACTGCTACATCTACATATTGTCCACTAGTTCTGTCAGGAATTGAACTAATAGTAGTAAGTTTTCCATTTGTTGCATCATTATTAGTTGAGTTTCTAATGTATTGCTCATAATCGTCAGGACCATTTGCAATAACCTGTAAGTTATCTATTCTGTAATAATCTGGATAGTTTTTACCATTCTGAGTATTATAGGTCTGGCTATTATTGTTTTTATACTGATCTACAAATCCTCCTACATCCTGTTTTGTTGTACCCGGGAAGGTTCCAGCCCTAAAGCGAATCTCATCCGTTAAAGCATCATAGTATACCATATAAAGATTTGTATTATTTCCAGTAACTGTAGAAGCAAACTCAGACGAAAGATAGCGATATTTCATAAGTGAATAATCAAATGTACCAGGACCTATTCTAAGAGCTATCTTATCCAGACGATTAGCATTACTTCCATTTATAGTCCCATTTCTGTCCCGTTCGCCCTGATTCCATCTGCTCGTATAAAGAACCCAGTTATCTGTACTACCACCATCATTCGTGTCCCCTCCTGATGTAACTGAATAAGTCCATCCTAAATCATCTATATGGAAGCCGACAGACGAACCAGCAAATGTATCCCAGTCAGCTGCCCAATAAATAGAAGAATAACTGTTGTTTGCATTATATGCAGTAGTCTTTCCAGTGTTTCCGCCCATACTGAAGAAAGTACCGCCATTTGCAAAGGCATAGTTTAACATTCCTGTTATTTGATTTACTTCCATATTGATACCAGTTGCAGTTCCGTTGATTGGAGTAGCTGCACGGTCATTGAATTCCCAGACATCAAAGTAAATGTCATCTGTAAGAATGTTGTTAGTATCTCCATTAGCCTGACGGTTGTACCAATTTGCATAGGCAGTTCCGTCTACCGTTGAAGCTCCTTTTGCATCATTATTGTTCATATTATTCAAAAACTTTAATCCATTAACAGTAAGACTTAGTTCTCCTGACAATAGATTTGCTACATTAAAACTCAAACTTCCAGCAGACGCATCACTTGTAATTTTCAAGTTGACATTTGCATTACTAACCGTAAATGTATTGGTTCCGCTTATAATCTTTACCGTATCAGAATTAAGATTAAAACCATACAAAGTTACATCTTCAGAAGTAGTTGTTTTCAATGTAAAATCATTAGCTATATTCGAAACCACAGACTGAACAGGATAATGTCCTAAGGCTGTTCTGTTATAGACAGACCAGTTTGATACTTTATTTTTAGCAAGATTTGTATATACCTTACTTACATATGGAACAACATCCACCTGATAACTTGGAACATGGTTATCCCGGGCATCAAGATAATCTTTATCTGGAGTTGTATTTTTTGCTGTATAATCTGTTGAATAATTCAGTCCATCGTATGCTTTTAAGGTAAATAT
Source organism: Treponema sp. (assembly GCA_045534325.1). Lineage (GTDB taxonomy): Bacteria > Spirochaetota > Spirochaetia > Treponematales > Treponemataceae > Treponema_D. The sequence continues at coordinate 6,547 of JAZSJM010000062.1, forward strand.
TCTGTTCAACGCTGCAACATTTTCAATTTGTGCAGTATCTACACTTACCGTCCAATAAATCTTATGTCCGCCCTGTCCATAGTAATAAGTATCTTCAAAATATCCAGAAGTCTGTTCTTCATTTCCACTGGAAACTTTAATTGTCCATTCATATTTTCCACCATCCGCTAAAGATGCACCACTATTTCCGCTTAAAGCAGACCATCCATTGTTTGCAACAAATTCCGGCTCAGTTGATGTAGAATCATAAGTTGCCATATCTATTTCACCGAAATCAGCAAAACTAAATATGAGTTTCTTCAATGCGTGTTCATCATAAGCAGTTCCTGTAAATGTAATTTTTCCAGAAACTTTCGGGTCGTTTCCGTAAGAAGAAAGAGCCTGAGTTCCTGACAAATCTGACTCAAGTTCAATATGACCGTTATCTAAAGAATTATTATACAGGCTGTTTTCGCTTGCACTTGCCCAATAGAACGGATTAACAACAACTCTTGGAGCAATTGAGTCAACAAGATCAAATGCAAGGTCATCTATGTAAAGTACGCAGTTTTGACTTGTAAGACCAGGAACAAGTTCATCAGTTGAATCCCAGAATGTGAACGAAGCCTTTTTGCCGCTACCGTCGGTTGCGTCAGTTACGGCGGCGTCATTTGCTTTGCCCGTAAGCTGATAATTTGCAAGAGTGTAGCCGATTAACGACGTTGCAGTTTCAGCATTATTATAATTAACGGTTCCTATAGCTCCCCCCTCAACAACGCTGCCGAGAGTTGCATTGCTTGTTGCTTTTATACCATTTTCTGTTGTTATGGCATCTGTAGAAGAAGCTTCCCTTTTGTAAACCATTAAAATATCACCATTACCGCCGACAATTTCTGCTACAACGGCAAGTTTATTTTTTGCAGTAAATGCACTTCCAAAATTTGCCGTTGAAATTTTTTGCTGAGCCTTAACTTCTGTTGTATTTATTCCATGACCAATATTTGCGTCGTAAAGGTTATATCCTTCAAATTCATATTCTTCCCATTTGTTATTTGAATTTAAGTCAGTACCAAGGAAGACTTTTGCAAGACGAGGAGCAGAGTTTTCTACGTGAACAGGGTAAGTCTCGCAGTTTACGTTTCCAGCTTTATCAAAGGCAAGAACAACAAGAGTAGCCGGACCGTCGGAAATATTTGAAGAATGAATAGTTGATGACCACTCAAAACCTACGGCCTTTGAACCAGTCAAGGTTTCAGGCATTCCGTCGCCGTCATCTGATGCATTTTCAAATGTAAATGTATTTCCTGTTGTACTAGAAGTTTTTTCTGTAGCAGTGTTGTCGACAATCTGTGCATAAGGGAAATATGCCGTTACACCAGCAGTTTCCGCAGTAACACCTGTACTTGTGTCAAAAGTAATTGTTCCTCCAGAAATGTCATCAATTCGACGTAACAATCCACCGACTTCAATCAAGCCGCCTTTTCGAATATGTGCATTGTCTGTAATATCTGCTTCCGCAGAGGCTTTGAATGTAAATCCATCTGAACCGAGACTTCCAGAAACAGCCTTTGAGTACAGATAATATGTATTTGTTCCCTGAATAAATGGACGGGCAACAAGATTAGAAGTTATAAGAGCCTTTGAATCAGAAGTTCCAGTGGAGATAAGCGGATCAAGAATAACTTCTGTATCGTAATCATTTCCGTCAATCAATTTTGCACGGGCGTAATAGAAAACAAGTCTATCAAATCCAGAACCTGTTTCTTCAACTTTACCGCCAAGAGTATAAATATAGTTGGAATCAGCAATTTTATTTTCACCGGTAGTGCTCAGCCTGTTACTTTCATCTTTTGCAAGACTTGAGCCTTTGTAAACACTGGCAATAGAAGGAGCGGTGTTATCTATATTTAGAAGATAGGTGTTAGAAATCGTATGCTGAGTATCGTTGGATACGACTGTGTAAGAAACAGAGGATTCACTTCTATCAACAGGAATAAAGATATACTGTTCTTTTTCTACAGAAGAACTGTCGATTGTTGATGCAAAATAATCTGTTCCTTCTTCAAGTGTTCTGTCGCCTTTTTTTACAATTCCAGGAAGTAATGAACTTTCATCTGTTACACGTACAGTAAGATACCAGTCACCTTTTAAATACATATCAGATTTATACTGAATACTTGCAGAGGCATTAGATACATCAGTCATATTATCTGCATTTGCCTGATTTATCAGAGTATCCCACTGTCTTAAAGTTGCATCCTGGTTAGGAGCGGTATCATCAATATTTACATAATACCAGTCAGTCCATGTACCAACTTTTCCCAGAGCGTTAACTGCACATGCGCGAATTGCAATATAGTTTTGAGATCCAGCAGAAGCAGGATTAAGTTCATTATAATTATTAAGAACGATATACCAAGAAGTTGTATTGGAAACTTTAATTCCCCACCATGAAGAAGCATCATCTCCGGCAGCAAATACAAAATTATCAACACCAAGATCAGAAGCGGCCTGAGCAGCAGTTAATACCTTGTATACTTTCTGACCGTTAGTTGGGTTTGTAACACCTGCAATATAATCAGAACTTGTGCCATAAGTTCCACCGTTTGCGATATTATCCGTTCCCTGAACAACCTGCAGATAAACACTTCCAACAGTTGTTGTTCCAGACGGGATATATGATGTACCTGTAACACGAATTGAACTTCCTAAAATAACAAAGTCATCACCCTCGCCATAATTACCAGCATTTGGATATGAAATTTCAGTATCAGGTCTATCTCCATCAGGATTATGCTTGAATGTAAAACTTCTGTCCACAGTATAATTTCCCAATGTATCTTTTACTAAAAGATAGAACGGCAATGTGTAGATTTCACTTGAGATATTGTCAGTGTAAGTAGTGTTATCGTATGTCGATAAAGTATCTGCATTGAGAGTGAATTTCCATAAACTCAGGCTTGTACCAGTATCAAGTTCACTGTTCCATATCGTTTCTCCAGCACCTGCAAGAGCACTGTCAGTCATTTTCTGCTGTTCGATTGTCGGAATAAGCCAGCCTATATAAGCAACGCCTGCATTTCCCACATCAACAGGAGAACCGCTAAATGTAATTGAACCCGTCAGTTTTTCTGAAGAACTTGGAGCATTTATTCCAGAAACAGGACCGTCATTATCAACCATAAAGATTGGAGAAGCTGTACCTAAAAGACCTGATTTATCGTAAACTTCTATTGTTCCAGTTACAGAACCTGTTTTTACATTACTAAAGTCAATGTAATCTGTTGTCCACGTTGTAGCAGTCAATGATGTAACAGTTTCGCCATTATTTACAAATCCATCATAATCACTGATATTAGCAATCTTTAAGTTTTTGTCTTCGTTATTTAAATCTTTATAACTTAAAGTAATTCTAATTCCCTCAATTTCGTTTGCATCTTCACCAGTTATAATGAATTTTGCATAGCGTTTGGAAGTTCCACCAAGAACAAGATTGATACCAGGATTAGTCTGGTCATCAACAGCCCCTTCCTCTGATTGAGCTGAGTAAGCTTGAACAAGGGTGTTTTTTATAACAGGAGATGTAGAATCACTCTTATAAAGTAATTCACTGTCGCAATCAACAGCTGCACTGCTCTTAAACTGGAAGTAAGGCTGTGCATAGTTGTAATCAACTCCGTCGACAGTTTCTACTTTGTTCGTATAGAATACAGTTTCTGCATTATCTTCGATATAGAAGAATACTGTTTTTGTTCCATCTTCTACAGAAGCAGGTGTAAACGTCCATTCACCTGTTACTACATTTAATGTAGTTATATCATAGCTAGAGCCAACTTTATATTTATAAGTAATCGTATCCCCACTTATCTGTTTTGTTACCTGCGCGTCAGAAGTAATTTGAGAAGATGTTGCTATGAATGTTTTAACGATTGCAGATGTTGTACTGTCATCATCCGTTATGGTTCCTTCAATTTTTGCATTTTCACCATACTTTAATATATAACTACCGTCCGACAACGAAAGATTAGTTACTTTTATGGTCGGCCGGTCACTATCCATATCAACAGTATATGCAAAATAATTTGTTCCGTTTGTATATTTGTAACTAGAAGAATTCAAATCATAAACAGTTGAATTTGAGGCACTATCTACTACCACTGGAATCAAATAAAGAGAAGCCGTTGTCGGAGTTTCTTTAACCTTTGTCAATGAGTAGACATCAATATCTGTAAAGCTCCAGCTAAAGATTTTTGAAACGTCACTAATTGTACCAAGTTTAGTAAATTTAGATGTATCAGAAATATCTCCAGAAGGAACAGCTGTAGATCCATAAAGCGTTAAACTTACAGGAGATGCACCTTCATAATCAACAGTTCCCGAAATTTTTATTTTTCCGTTAATTTTAGACTGAGCTATCGGTGAATTAAGTTTTACGATTGGAGCTACAGTATCAAATGAAAGATTAAATAATGTAAGAGAACTTGAGTTTCCGGCATTATCACTTACAGAACCATTTACATTATACTGCTCACCTTCTTCAAGTTCACCTAAGATACTGTTTGTAATTACAGCTGTCCATGTTCCATTTTCTGTATCTACAGAAGCATTTACGACACTATTATTAACACTTATCGTTATAGAATTATCACCTAATCCCGAACATTCCCCTACAGGCAGATCAGTAAATGTACCTGAAAGTTTGATTTCATCAACACCATTTGTATACTGCTGACCACTTAAAGAACATACCAGAATAGGACTTTCTGTATCTACGTTTATAGAATATGAAGAAAGAGATTTATTCCAGCTGATATTCTGTTCAACTGAAGAATTATTTTTGTCAGTTCCTGCCAAAGTGTCTAAGCCGGCATTGCCAACTTTATCCACAGCAACAAGAGCAAGATAGTTATTTCCAACATTAAAGCCTGAAACAGTTGTTTTAAATGAAGAAGAAATCTGCTCAAAGTTCTTATTTCCACTTCCGTCTGTATAAGAAACACGACGGATTATATTTTCTGACAAAGGAGCAAACTTTCCGTCAGAAGAATTTGAATATGATGTTAAGAATTCATTTAATTGAGAAGCAGATGGTTCACTGTCAAAGAATTTATAGTAAATCATTTCCACGCCAGAACCATCTTCAATCCAGTCTCCGCGAATAGTTATAGTTTGTGAGTTACCCCATGTTCCTGCACTGTATTTTCCACCCACATCTTTGTCTAATGAATCATTCCATGTATATCCAGCACTAGAAATCTCTGAAGTTTCGTTTGAACTTTCCCCAACACGGAATATAAGGTCTTTCTTTTTATAGTCATAAATATGTTTTCCACTAGGGGCTATTGTATCAAAAGTAAGTTTTACTACATCACTTACACCAATGTTTCCAGCAGAGTCTTTTGAATAAATATAAAGGTTTGCACCATAAAAATTTGAAGCAATTGAATTGGCAGGAACTGTAAAATTCCACTTATTGACTCCTGAAAGTTCAGCAGAAGTATATACAGTATTTGTATTTTCCACAGATTCAGAAGAGAGTGCAACAAGTTTTACCCATGTAGTACATGATTTAGCGGTAGCAAGGTTATCAGTAACAAGTCCTGACAGATTAAGTGATTTGGCAGGATTAATCCAATATCCGCTATTATTTTCACTTGCAATACCTATTTCAGAAAGAGAAGGCACAGGATTTTCTGTATCCAGCGTAAAAGTTCTCTGGAATGTTGCATCAGCCCCATTCGAAGCTGTCATTACAAGTGATATTTCATAATCTCCAGTTTCAATAAGCTCACTAAAATCAGCGGCATGGCCCCCTGTTACAACGCGCCAGTTATAGAGTTTTGGCGTTGCACTTAAATTTGTTGTGTAACAATAATCGCTTGTGTAATTAGTTGAATAATCAGTTGCCGTATTATTAATGTCAATTAAATATTCCTTAGTTAAAGTCTTTGATGAATCATTTGAATCCGTTACAGTAAGTTTATAAGAAAGAGAAGATAAAGCTTCTTGACTTTTGATTGTACCAGAAACATACAATACATCACTTAAGTTCTGTGCACCACTTCCTGTAAAACAGTCGTAATTAACAATGGCATTTGATTTTTTACCGCTTGTAACCGAAATTTCAGGAGCAGCTGCATTCGTCGTAGCACAAAAACCATATCCATTAGAATTTGATGCAATAAACGGATTGCCAGAAATATCAACACCTGTAATATAAAATAAATAGTTGTGTCCAGTTTCAAAAGTTCCGATTTCAAGCTGCTTTGAAAGGCTTGATACATTTTCTGCATCAGAAGTTTCTGTATAAACAGAACTTACATCAAAGCCCCAGACACCCCATTCATCTTTTACATCAGTGTTCCAAGTCCACAAAAGTTCAATACTTTCGTTATTATAATTTTCTTTTCCGGCTGTTCCTGTAAAATATCGTCTGTTATTAAAGAAGTTATTTTTGTTTTGTCGACTCTGTAAATACTTATGCTGCTGGTTTTTAAATTCTTATTGTCAGCGCCAACCTGCATGCTTACGTTGATTGGCGTTCCAGAGTAAACACGCTTAAATCCATCAGAAGAATATGTATCAGAGTCTAAAGCGGCCTGCTGGGCAGAAACAACATCAAATCCACCTATTGTATAAAGCGGGTTATTTTTAGGATTGATTTTAAAAGTTGAATATACGGCTTCCCCATTTGTTGAATCGTCATTTTCAACATTTGTAATTATTTCATCATTTGTGGAAATACTCTGTGCAGCGCAAGCAATATTATCAATTATATTAGAATAATCATTCCACGTCTCAGCGGTTTTATTTATATATTCAGAAAACGATGCAAGAGAGAAATTCTTTATATCTCCGTCTCCCGAAACAAGAGTTTTCATATCAGTGGTTCCACGGTAATAAAGAACAGTTGCATTACCATCGCCAGAACCGCTTGAATTAGTGCTATCATCATAAATTTTGGCGTTATCATAGGCGGTTACTGTAAAATATAATTGAACATCTTCTACGCTCTCACCATTTTCATAGGCTTGTATGGTGCTTTCACCCATTATTTTCTTATAAGCCTCATATAATTCGCTGTATTCTTCACGACCGCCAGATTCTTGCGTAAAGTAACGGGCAACGATTAAAGGACTTGCCTGTCCCATATTCGTAATATTAGAGTAATTACATTCATGAAGTTTTGTACCGTTCTTATCGTAAAAACAGATATTCATTTTGGCGATTTTATTTTCACAAGCCTCGTCAAAAGTACCGGTAAATTGAACAATCTGCCCAAAGGCCTGAGGATTTGCTGTACTTCCAAAGGTTGCAGGGGTTTCAAACAGTAAAACAGGCGCACTGTTATCAATTTTTACCTGTCTTGTAGCCTCACCAGAAGTATGACCAGCATTATCTTTTGCGATAACAGAAATTTCGTATGTTCCGTCGCTAAACTGCCAGCCGTTATGAGCAGAATATTTTTCTTCGTCATAGTCATTTAATTTTACAGACCAGGTTTTTAATAAACGCAAATTAGAAACATTTGCTTCGGTCGTAAAAACAGTCGTTTTAGAATCATCTGAACTAGAATTCGAATTCAACTTTACTACACTGACACTAATGCCTGACAGTTTTTTATCATCAGACCATTTTCCACTTAATTCAAATTGTTTTCGTATTGTAGCATTTGCAGGAGGATATAAAATAGAAACTTTTGGTGCCTCTGTATCAACGGATGAACCTAAACCGACATAGCACGATACTTCCAGTAATAAAAATAAAATGCTGATAAAGCTTATTATTAAATTTTTTAGTAATTTATTCATAATTCACTCCCATTTTACCAACAGTAAATTGAATATTTAAAAATCCATACCTTTCCGCATTGAATATCGGTATATCTTAAAATATTCTTTAAGAACCACAAGAGTGAATTTGATTTATTACATAAATTTATAAAAAAAAGGGGGAAAGTCTCCCCCTCGCTCCAGCCTCCTCGCTTTGCTGCGGTGTCTTACGCTACCCCCTCTTGCGGGGCACTTATCTGTCTAGTGCGGCCCCGCAACGCCCTACAATTTATTCCGCAAACCACTTACCAAATTCAAGATTAGTTCCAAGATAGCCCACTACAGGAAGACCATTACTGTCGAAGTCAAGGCAGACACTTCTGAACTTATTATCCCCGCCCTGTGGAGGGGTAATTGCCGGAACCGTCATGTATTCCCAATTACCAGTTGTATAGCCACTTGAATCAACACCCTGTATAGAACTTTCATCTGAATCTTTAATAGATTTATCAGAAGCAGCAAAATATACAAGTTTTATCGCGTCTCTACTTCCTGTTTCAGTTGCATTGTAATAAGCAATATATGGAATATACCCATCTGTAGAATTACCTCTAAGTTTAATAGATGTCCATGTACCGACAGAGAATGCCTGATCAATGGTTATAACTTTTAATGATGACGAGTCATAAGATGGAAGATACATATAAACCAAATCTGAGTCAGTTGCATCTGAGGCTGTAATATGAATTCCATCTGAATCATCAATTACCATAGAAACATCAGTTCCGACATAATCCGGGAACTCAACATTAGCTGCCGTCCAGTTAGGAGTTGGTGTAATTGAAGAACCATCTATTGCATTTCCAGAATAATACATTCTGATTTTACCTTCCTCCATATCATAGAAAACAATTACAACACGATTATTAGATGTTACTCCAATATCAAGATATTTTGATCCCTTTACAGTAGTATCATCTGTAGGGCGAACAGCAATTCTACCGCTTGTATTATTTTCTGTAAGATTTGTACGAAGGTCTGTTTCTCCTAACTGATTCCAGGTGTTAGTATTTGTCTTCTTAATCTGGAATGTTCTGAATATGACGTCTTTATTTTCAGTATTATCATCATAATATGCCATATAGACGCTTGCACCAGCAGTTGATGTCGAATTTCCCTTAGCAATCATTTTTATATTTTGCTAACGGCCTGTCAGTGTTCCTTCACCAAAGTCAACAGAGTCTATTGAAATTCCGTTATTACCATTAACTTGAACTCGTTCAATATAGTAAGTTGTCCCAGCATTATTTGACATAACACTATACATAGTACCGTTACCCCAGGCACCTGTATAATATGTATATC
>JAZSJM010000179.1:0-9216 GCA_045534325.1 Treponema sp.
ATCCCTTACACGGCTTGCACCAACACCAACAAACATTTCAACGAAATCAGAACCACTGATACTAAAGAAAGGAACACCAGCCTCGCCTGCAACGGCACGGGCTAAAAGTGTTTTACCAGTTCCTGGAGGTCCAACAAGGAGAACGCCTTTTGGAATTTTTCCACCAATATCAGTATATTTTTTTGGTGATTTTAAAAAGTCCACTACTTCTATAAGTTCCTCTTTTGCTTCGTCAACACCTGCCACATCAGCAAAACGTGTTTTAACTTTTCCTTCCTCAACTGCTTTTGCACGGTTTCCGCCGACTCCAAAAATTGAGCCCATTCCGCCGGCACCACCGCCCATTTTCCTGAAAATTAAGAAATACATCAGTAAAAGAAAACCAATTGGAAAAGCAAGGTTAATTAAAAGTTGAATAAACCAGTTACTCTGTTTTACAACAAATTTATATTCAATTCCCTTTTCGTCCAAAAGATTTATAAAGGAAGGAATCAACACGCCAGTAGTTCTGTAGAGTTTTCTGTTTTCAACAGTTGAACGCTGTATTTTTTTCCATGGTAACTGAGGAATGGAGAGAGGAGATTCTTGCTCTTCAGACTTTTGATTATCCTCGATTTTTAATTCAGGTCCGTATCCGATGAATGAGTTTTCACCCATTTCGACACTTACGATGGCTCCGTTTTCCACTAATTCCTTAAACTGAGAAAAAGGAATCGTGTTGTCTGGTTTTGGGATAAGGAACATGTTGATAATTGCAAGAAAGAGAATTGTAACCAGAAGCATTGTAAAAAATGGAAAACGATGAGGCGTTTTATTTGGATTTTTTTCTTTATCGTCTTTTGAAGGTTCTTCAATGGAAAGACGGAAAAAACTGTAGGGATCTTTTTCTTCCCTTTTTGACTCGTCTTTTCTTTCTTTATTCTGATTATTATTTTCAGGAGGTTGCGGCTGTTCCTGAGGTGTTAATTCAGGAGATTCTTTTTTTTCCTCTAACGGCTGTTCATTTTTATTCTGGTCGTTCATGTATTCCTCTTCAATTATAAATATAATAAAAAAAAGAAGAATAGTGAACTAGAGAATAAAATTTCTTTACTTTAAGGGCTTATACTTCGATTGCAAATGTACTTGTTACCCGGCCAGTGTCTGCATATATTGAGCGCTGTCCGCGGTATGGATTTGCCACCTGTGCTTTAGAAAGCTGATTTTTTATCTGTTCAATATGAACCTTAAGCAGCTCTCTGTTACGCTCATTCTGTGCAAGAACCCGCTTTTGTAAATCTGCGAGATCAGACTGCATTTTCTGAACGCCCTGTTTCTGCTCAACAGAAACTCCAGGACCTAGAGCAACGGCATTATACATACTCTGCATAGGTTCAATCACTTTCTGCAGATTCGAAATATTCGCAACTATCTGCTGCTCAAGCTCTGCATGAGCAATCAAGGCATCCCCGTCATCAAGTTCAATTTTATTCTGCTGACACTCAAGAACATGAAGATATTCCCTGAACTTGTTTCTCTGCTGCTCAAGAAGGCTTTTAAAGCGTTTTAATACTGCTACTCTTTCTTCGATTTGTGCCTGTGTTAATTCCATTTCCCTACCCCTGAATATTTAATCCGGCGGCAACACCTGAATTTACAGTATCATTTGCCTGACTGTTAGCGGCCTGATTCCATGCCGCAGAAAGCTGAGTCATCATGTTAAGAACAAAATCCAGCTTTTTTTTATCCTTATTTATATTTGCAGACATCAGTTCCTGATTAAAATAAATGTAAAGCGACATAAGATTTGTTGCGATTTGACCGCCTTTTTCCATATCCAAACTCGCCTGAAGTTCACTGATTATGTCTTGAGTTTTCATTACATAATTACCGAATTTTTCTATATCTTTTGCTTCAACTTTTCCTTCAGCAGTAAAACATTTTTGTGCCTGAGTCATATTTTTTATTGCACCTTCATACAAAAGGACAATGAGTTTTCCCTGACTGGCAGTTTTAATATTTGTATTTTGATACGCTGCATAAGGATTATTCATGAATCCCATAACAAAAACCTCCATGTTTACTAGCGGTCAATCGAAATTTCTAAAAAAATTAGAAATCTCCATTTATAAAGTTCCTTATTCTATTTTCGGTGTTTTATTTTTTGAGTTTAGAAAAACATTATTTACAGCTAAAAAAATAAATGTTATTTTTTGTTTAATAAATTGCGGTCATAAAACCGCAACACAGGAGTTTATTTATGAAAAACATTAAAAAAGTTGCAGCCGTTGTTTTAGCGGCAGCCGTTGCTCTTACACAGATTTATGCAGCGGACGGAACAGATGAACTTTACAAGGCAAGTGCCAGTGCGGTAGACAATGATTCTGTTTACTTTGGAGACCTTCTTGACTGGGATCTTCTTATGTATCCGAAAATGTACGGTCTTGTAAGTATTGACAGCGAAAACAAAGGAAATCTTGGTGTAGCAATGAACCTTAAAAAAGGTGCACAGTTACACGCTTTCTGGGACGGCAATCTTTGGGAAGAAAATCCTGAAAATACAGTTTCTGTACTCTACGGAAAAGACAAAATGGCATTTGAGGGAGATTTTTTACAGACTTCGTACAAAGAAAATATCGGCGGAACAGATTTTAATTTTACGATGAAGGGTCTTGGAGCTGGATTCGGTTACAACGTAAACAAAAAATTCGGTTTTACAGTTAATTTAAGCGGTCTTTGGGGAGACACAAACGATATCGACCTCTTTACATTTAACATTGGCGGTGGAATTTCTTACAAATTACGTGAGGACAAAGCAATTCTTTCTAGGGTATATGCAGGCTGGAACGGAACATTCAACAACTACTCTTCTGACTTAATTGACACCACAACTAACGTAAATATCATCTACGGTTCATACAAATTTCAATACAAAGTTGGAAAAGACTTTACTTACGGTTTTGTAGGAACAATTCCATTTATATTTAACGGTGGAAAAGATATTGATACGACAACAACAATCGCCTTTAATTTAAAAAACGGTTTTGTTGCAAAAATCAAGCCTACCCTCAACTTTGCCGCAGGAATTGAAACAGACCTTCCTTCATTTGTTTTTTATGACGGCGACAAAACTACAACAAACTTTAAAAACACATTCTTCCTGGGATTTGGAATTGAAGTTACAAAATCAATTGAACTTGACGTAAGTGCAAATATAAAACCTACAAACGACGATGATTCAGGTAGCGACGGCGAAAGCCTTGATGAAATCTGGAAACAGACCTTCGCAATTTCAGTTTCATTTCATCTGTAGTTAAAGCAAAAGTGTCCTGCGGGACACTTTTTTTTATTTCCGCTATATATTCCCTTATACCATTTTTTTCTTTTTCATTTTATACTCTTAATCATGAGTACTTTTATCGACAAAGATACAGTTTTTATTTTAGACAGTTATGGCCTTATTTTTCGTGAATACTATGCATTTTTTACCAGACCTCTTACAGATTCAAAAGGCAGCAATATAAGTGCACTTTTCGGCTTTTTCAGGAACTTAAGCATTCTGCTAAAAAACCACCAGCCAAAATATTTTGTCGCCGCCTTAGACAGCACTACTCCAACTTTCCGTCACGAACAATACAAGGACTACAAAGCAACCCGTGCAAAAACCCCGGACGACCTAAAAGCACAGTTTCCGATGATAGAAGAATGTTTAAAAATTTTAGGAATTCCAATTCTTAGGGTAAACGGATTTGAAGCTGACGATATAATTGCAACAATAGCCCGAAAATGCGACAAAGCAGGCAGACATTGCCTTATTATGAGTGCAGACAAAGATTTACAGCAGCTTGCAAACGAAAATATCCACATGCTAAAGCCAGATAAAGTAAAAACCTGGGCAGAATTTGACGCACACTCTATACAGGAAGAATGGGAAGTTGAGCCTAAGAAAATTCTTGATTTACTCAGTCTTATGGGCGACAGTGCAGACAATGTTCCGGGAGTTGCAGGCGTTGGACCAAAAACTGCCGTTAAACTTATCAAAGAATACGGCTCCCTCGAAGGTATTTATGAAAACCAGGACAAGCTCACAGGTTCTCTTGCTCAAAAAATCCGCGACAATAAGGAAAATGCCTTTTTATCAAAAAAACTGATTGCACTGGAAGAAAATGTTCCTGTTACAAATCTTACAGACGACTTTTCAATTTTTAACATTTCCTCCCTGAATTTCAGTGATTTTGCACAGGAAATGACAAAACGGGAACTTCCTGCCCTCGCAAAAATTTACAGGGAACTGGGAGGGGGAAGTCTCCCCCTCGCTCCAGCCGAAAATTCGTCTTTCGCTACCCCCTCTGCGGAGGACGCCTCCGCAACGCCTCCCATCGAACTTAAACAAAACAAGGGACAATACAGCGCATGCACGAACCTTTCAGAATTAAAAAACTTTATCGAAAAAGCGATACAATCCGGCACCGTTGCCTTTGACACAGAAACAGACAGCCTCAATACCTTACAGGCAAACCTTGTAGGATTTTCTTTGTGCTATGAAAAAGGCAAAGCAATTTATATTCCGCTACTTACAAACGAAGATCCTCTTTTTGCACCGCCATTAATCGCAAAAAAAGATGCCTTAGACTTACTTAAAAAACTGTTTAATTCTTCCATAAATATCGTAATGCACAACGCAAAATTTGATCTTGAAGTTTTACATTCAAACGGATTAGACCTTATTTCTGGGGATAAGGATGCAAATTACATTCTTTACGACACAATGATAGCCGCATGGATTTTAGAACCAGACAAACTTGGAAAAAGTCCTTATTCACTTGAAACACTAAGTGAACAAAATCTCGGGCTAAAGGGAATTGAATACGATCAGGTAGTAGAAAAAGGAAAAACTTTTGCAGATGTAAAAATAGATGAGGCAGCTGAGTATGCCGCAGAAGATTCAGATTTTACTTTTCAACTGTGGACACATTTACAGGAAAAATTAAAAAAATCAAATCTATGGGAACTGTATACGAACATGGAAATGGCAGTTCTTCCTGTTCTTGCAAAAATGGAAATAAACGGAATTCATTTAAATTCTAAAATTCTAAATGAATACGAAATTCAATTAAAAGTCGAGTTAGAAAAAAGCGAAAAAGAAATTTACGCAGCAGCCGGACATGAATTCAATATTGCTTCTCCAAAACAACTTAGCACAGTTTTATTTGAGGAAAGAGGCTTAAAACCTGGTAAAAAAACAAAAACCGGATATTCAACAGATACAGATGTTTTAGAAAGTTTACGGGACAGCGATATTATTCCTGGATTGATTTTAGATTACCGCGCAAAAGCTAAACTGCTTTCGACCTATGTTCAGACACTTCCGCTTTTGTGTGATGAAACAGAAAGAATTCACACAACTTTCATGCAAACAGGAACAGCCACAGGCCGTCTTTCATCAAAAGACCCGAATTTACAAAATATTCCTGTTCGCTCAGACGAGGGAAGAAAAATACGCTCTGCCTTTACAGCGCCAGGAGGAAAAGTTTTAATCTCTGCAGATTATGCGCAAATCGAATTGGTTGTTTTAGCTCATTTAAGCGGCGATAAAAACCTTTGCAACGCTTTTAACGACGGAATTGATGTTCATAAATCAACTGCAAGTTTAATTTATGGCATACCAATGGAAGAAGTAACGGCGGAAATGAGGCGAAATGCCAAAACGCTTAATTTTGGACTTATGTACGGAATGAGTGCTTTTTCTCTTGCAAAAGATTTAAAAATTTCCAGAACTCAGGCAGCAGAGTTTATTGCAAATTACTTTATGGTTTATTCTGGTGTAAGGGATTTTTTTGATAAAAACGTTGAAAGTGCAAAAGAAAAGGGCTATATCGAAACAATAATGGGCAGACGGCGCTTTATCCGTGGAATCAACTCTGCAAACAAAATGGAAGCAGAAGGAGCCATACGTATTGCAAAAAACAGCCCTATACAGGGTAGCGCAGCCGATATTGTAAAAAAAGCAATGATTGACGTTGATAAGGCATTAACAGAAAATCCCACAGGAGCAAAACTCCTGCTTCAAGTTCATGATGAGTTAATCTTTGAATGCAGCGACGATGAAAAATCAATAACAGATACAATCGCCCTTATAAAAGAAAAAATGGAGCATGCCGTTCACTTAAATGTTCCGCTGAAAGTAAGCGTAGAATACGGCAAAGCATGGGGAGAGTTTCACTGATGGGACAGATTATTTGTATAACCGGGCAGATGGCTGCAGGAAAAAACTATATCTGCTCTCTTTTAGAAAACGAAGAATGTGTTTCAATCGATTTAGACAAAACGGTCCACGAAGTTATAAACGAAAACGCTGCGTTAATTTATAACACATTTAAAGATGACGCAGAAAAAGCAGGTCTCGAAATAAAAAATAAAGACGGCACTCTTGAAAGGCGAAAACTTGGAAAACTTTTATTTTTAAATCCATCTCTCTTAAAAAAACAGGAAGAATTAGTTTACCCAAAAACTATTGAAAAAACAAAAGAATTTATAAATTCAAACAAAGATAAAACAATACTGATAAATGCTACCCTTCTTTTTAAAACCGAAGAACTGATGAATCTTTGCAATGCAATTTATTTTGTAAAATCTCCTCTTTTGAAGCGTATAATACGGGCAAAAAAAAGAGACGGTCTGACAATTCCTGAAATTTTAAAACGTTTTAAAAGTCAGAAAAATCTTCTAAAAAACTACAAAGCCACAAAAAAGCCTGTTCTTATTATACACAACTGATTAACGGAGTTTTCACAAAAAGTTCCAGCTAAAAAAATCTAAACATTTTTTTTTAAGTTCCGAAAATTTTTATATGGGTATAGAGTTTTCTCAAAAAATCATTACGAAAACTCTAGAGAGGTTTTAAATTATGGAACAGAAAAGAACTTTATGGATTGTTGCTGCAACAGGTGTATTTTTACTGGTAGTAGTTGGTGCAGCCCTGCTTCTTTCTTTAAAAAATGAAGAACCAGTTCAAACATATTATAATCCGAAAGATGGTTTTGTTAATTCATACAATACACCTGACTATACTTCGTATTCCACAAATGGAAGTACACAACAAGGTGTTGCCCCTCTTGCTCAAAGTGGTGAAATAGCCCTTATCGGTGAAGGCGATAATGCAGCTTCCTCTGTAAGCACTGATAATACGACAGGCACAATCAACACAGAAAAACCTCTCAAAGTAGAAAATGTAACTGTAATTACAGAAAATGCTCTTGTTTACGGTAATAACACTACAACAACAATAGATTTAAATTCCTTAAAATCAAATCCTGCAAATGCAGTCAGCGTAGTTCCACAGAATAATGCAAATGCAACACAGGCTGCCACAGCAACACAGGTTTATACACCTTCTCCAGACAGTTATTATGCACCTTCTGCAACAAAAACACCGACAGTTGTTCCTAAAAAAGAAGTTTCTCAAACTAATATAAAAACACAGACAAAAACAAACACTACAGCTTCTTCAAAAAAACAGACAAAGAGTTCATCAAAATCTTCTGTTGCAAAAACTGCACCAAAAGCACCTGCAAAGCCAGATACATACTGGATTCAAGTCGGTTCATACGAAGCTAAAAAAACGGCAGACGAAGCAAGAACAGTTTTAGAAAATAATAAAATTCCAAATGAAGTATTTACTTACAAAGATACAAAAGGTCGTCTTTTCTACCGCGTACGTGTAGGTCCATACACAACAAAAAGCGAGGCTGAATACTGGCAGAAAAGAATTGCTTCTACAAATGAATTTGGAAAAACAAACAGCTACATTGTAAAAAATTAATTTTTACAAAAAAATATGTGATAAATGATTTTCAGTCACAATATAAATTGTGATGAAAAAATTAATCTTAATAATATTTACAACGGTTCCTCTTTTTGGGGAACCGTTTTTTTGTCCCATAAAAGCCAAAAGTGAAGTAATTTCAGACTTTAAGGAAAACAAAACAAATACAAAAGTAAAATATGGTTTTGATTTCAATATGAATTTTGATTCATTTTTAACACAGGGATGCTTTTACGGCGAAGGTAAAATCACAAAAAATGAAAAATATCTTCTTGAAAATATCAGATACGGTATTTCTACACGTTTTGTAAATTCTCCAGTAGATTTTTTAATAAAAGCAGGAACCTTAAACTATTCAAAATCTATTTCTGTCTTAAAAAATCCTGTTCCTTATGTTCCCACAATTCCGTACACAAAAAATTTCAGTTTTAATTCGGGAATCTCTGCCTTACTGCCTGATATATCTTCTTCAAATCAACAACCTTCAGCATTTTCACAAATATGCTTTCAAAATAAAAAAACAAAACTGCATTTTCAGGGGGCTATTACTCAAGACAAAAATATTACAGCGGGAGGTGTTTTTAAATTCAACTTTAACAAAATATCTTTTTTACAAAGCTCAATAACCGGTGGAAGATTCTATTTAGAAAACTCATCTTCCTATTTAAAAAAGCACAACGCAGATTTTTCAAATAGTCCTTACATGGCTTTTCTTATGGAGAATTATTTATCATTGCCCCATTTTAAGGCTGTATTTTCGACAGGATTACACGAAACTCCTTTTTCGGGAAAATCTGTATGGATAAGTTCAAAATTCAGAACCGGTTACAACTCTTTTATTCTTGATACATCAATCTTTTTTATTCCTACTTCAAAATATTCACCTTTTGCATGTCCGCTGATTTCTGCATCATCTTCTGTTATAAAAACCATGGAGCAGTTTTATATAAATCCACAGTACATGTTTTTATTCGACAGCCATTCTTCATTACGAATCGGAATTCTTGCAATGGAAAATGCAAAAGTATGCGGAACAAACAGTTTGACAACCATTAATACCGCAAAAATAAACATAGGAGCCGATTACAAAACAAAAACTTTATCTTCAAAATTATCTGTAACCGCAGCAAATCTTATTTTAAAAGGAAGTCCGCCTAATAAAACTTCAACTCCAGATACCTGGTATGGAACTTATTTCAGTATATCAAAATCATTTTCATTCTTTTTCCTAAAATTTACAGAAAACTACAAATACTACCCTCCAAAGGTTAATGATGATTGTAAAAAACAAAACATAATCACAGGAACAGGCTTTAAATTCAAAAAAATGAAAGATTTTTATTTTTCAAACTCTTGGAATGTAATTCTTAAGGGAAATGAAATTACAGAAAATACTTTGGATTTATCTCTAC
>JAZSJM010000167.1:0-32037 GCA_045534325.1 Treponema sp.
TATGATTCCGGTGTAAATTTTAATTATTAAAGCTCCATGTCAAACTATAATAGTGGCAAAGTTTCCGATACAAGCTTTATAGAAGCCTACGCAAAACACAGGGTATATAGGCTTCTATTCCCCCCCTTCCCCCGTAGCTCAGCGTGAGGGATAGTAGGGGCGGCGCAAGCCGTTGCGGAACAAAGTGGAGCAATGGAGCCGAATGGCGGAACCCAAACGAGCATGACAACGAGAGTGCTCGCGGATAGCCCGACCGCCACTTGCGTATGCGAGCGACCATGAAGTAACAAGAGGCGTGTCATTCTCGCGCTCGACGCGGGAATCTTAGTCATTATCGGGCTCGACCCGATAATCCCCTGCATGAGATTGCCCGGTCAAGCCGGGCAATGACAGGGTGGCGAGTACGGGATGGTTCATGTTCTGCTGGTAGCTTGCCGACGGTTGAGCCTGTCGGAACCAAACGCGAACGCTGAACAGGGACTATTTTTGGGAATAAAATTCACTTTTCCAAAAAACTGTGCTATAATGGCGGTGAGCGGAGGTTTGTATATGACTAGTGTTTCTGCCTATTATGATGGCTCTACTTATGTTGTAACAGAAGAAGTGCCTGTCAGACAAAATCAAAAGGTAATAATCACCTTACTTGATGAATATGTTTCTCCAAAGCATAGAAAAACGCTGCCGCAGATTAAGGCATATATGAAGGGCGGGCGTTCTGTTCCAGATGGTCTTTCTACTGTGGACTATGTAAGAAGCCTAAGGGAAGACACTGATGGCTAAAATTTATTTTGATACGACACCTCTCATCTATTTTCTTGATGACGAAAAACCTTTTTCAGATAAAGTGGCTAACTTTATCTTAGAGCATCAGAATGAAAGTGATTCATACTGCACTTCGGCAATTACAGATGCAGAATATCTTGTGTTTCCTTACAGGCAAAATGATTATAAAAAAATAAATTCTTACGAAATTTTCCTAAATGATTTTGAATTTCAAATTTTAGAATCGAATAGAGCTATTACGCATAAAGCGGCAAAGATAAGGGCAAAATATCCTGGAGTGAAAGGCATGGATTCAATACATCTTGCAACCAGTCTGTATGCAAAATGCGATATTTTTCTTACGAACGACGCCCGCTTAAAGCAAGTTTCAGAAGTTAATGTCGTGCTAGTTGATGAGTTATAAAATATGCTACATGGACGACATGGAGGTCTATGCTTCGAGAAAACTGTAAGACCTACTGCCCGAAAAGGTGATTTCTGATAAAAATCTTCTAAATTTCGTAAAAAATGTGATATAATATCCTCGGGGTAAGCTGGTTCGAATAATGCTGTTATTTCTGCTGGAGTAACGCTTAACGAAACTTCTTATTCCGCTGACTCAAGTACTGTACTTACACTTCTAAATGCATGGGTAAGCGCAAACAGCACAGACGGATTATACTTAGAATGGGAAACAGACAGCAACTATTGGCCTAAGCTGAAATTGTAGTAAAGGGAACTTAAAAGATACAGGACTCAGAATGAAAAGAGGAATTCTTCAAGTCGCGGGCATTGGACCTGGAAAATATGAAGTTATGATCGGAGAATGTGCGGAAGCGTTGAAAAATTGTGACTGTATCGCAGGATATGAGCTTTACATCCAGCTGGTAAAATCTCGCTTTCCGGCCAAAGAATTTTATATCCTGTCCTAAAGTAAAATTTTATGTTCCTTACTTCTGCTGTTGACTCATACAGAAACGCAACCGGCGAAAACGGGTTTGTGAATACTGATTACAATGGTGTCGCAGATACAACTGCTGGAATTCAGGAAAAAATTGTAGGTGAGTAAAAGCAACATCTTCATTATGATGTAACAATCACTTTGCTTCTTGTATGATTTCTCCGTTTCTTGACAACTAATGCACTATAGTTTACTCTACTAGAGTGCACTCTAGTAGAGTAAACTATAGTAAAATCAGGCATGAAGCAGATATGAAAATGTTTTTAGGCAGGGACAAAGAATTCTCAAGGCTTCAGGAACTTTACGACAAAAACGCCTTTCAGTTTCTGGTAATTTATGGCCGCAGACGAGTTGGAAAAACTGCTCTTATCAATCGTTTTATCAAGAAAAATAAATGCAAGGCCGTGTCATTTGTAAGCACGGAAATGGCTGAAAGCGAGCTTGTGTCTCGCATGGGGCAAGATGTTCTTGAAAGTCTTGCTCCTTCTTTGAGCGGAAAAATCAAGTTTGAATCCTTTGACGCTATTTTTGATTTTATTGGAGAAGCTGCTGCGAAAGAAAAAATTATCTTTGTCATTGACGAATATCCCTATCTTGCAAAATCGTGCCCTTACATGAATTCCCTGCTTCAAAAATACATAGACCATCAGTGGAAAAATACAAACCTTTATTTTATCCTGCTAGGCTCCATTATTTCTTTTATGCGTGAAGAAGTTCTTGGTCAGAACGCGCCCCTGCACGGCCGCGCAAGTCTTGAGCTTAAGCTTAATCCTTTTGACTACAGGGAAAGCTCTTTCTTCGTTCCTGAATATAAGGCCGAAGAAAAGGCTGTTGTTTACGGTCTTACCGGCGGTGTGGCAAAATATCTTGAACAGTTTGACGATAGCCTTTCTCTTGACGAAAACATAGAAAGACTTTTCTTTTCGGAAAGTGCTTTTTTTTCTGACGAGCAGATAAAAACTGTCATCACGGGAGAAAAGTCAAATCCTGTAGCCTATAATTCCATAATTGCGGCCATTGCCGGCGGAAAGACAAAATACAATGAGATTCAGTCAGAGACAGGAATGAGCGACATCAGTTTTTGCCTTAAAAATCTTATGGCGGCAGAAATCATTGAAAAGAGGGAAAGTCCAAAACCTTATTACCGAATTGCGGATTCTATGGTTAATTTTTATTTCCGCTATTGTATACCGGGTGCAAGTCTTATAAACAGCGGAAAGGGTCAGCTTTATTATCAGAAAAAAGTTCAGGACAATCTGCATGAGTTTATGGGCTCTGTTTTTGAAGAAATGGCAAAAGATTATATTTTGAGCAATGTAGGTACAAAAAAAGTTCCCGCTTTTGTGACTGACATTGTTGAATATCAGAATTCTGTAAAAATCGGAAAAGAAATAAAATCCATAGAGATTGACCTGCTTGGTCTGGACGGAAAAAAAATAGTTTTGGCTGGTGAATGTAAATTTAAATCGGAAAAATTCGGTAGAGAAGATCTGGAAGTCTTTACAGAAAAATTGAATCATCTTCCTGCTGCAAATGTAAAATCCATGCTTTTTTCTCTTTCCGGTTTTACGGATTATGTTCAGGAAAATGCAAAAGACTTTACTCTGGTTACTCTGGAGCTGATGTATCAATAATCCACACCCGTAATTTCCATGCTATAATAAACTCATGAAAAAATGGGAAGAACTATATCAGAAAATGACGGGCTTTGCCGTTACTTATTTCTTAAAAGACCTGCACGCTGACCGGGAAGATTTTTATGCTCTTTCTGACCAGGAACTTCGTGCAGGAGAGGTCTGGTACTGTCTTTCAGGAAAAGTCCTTAACCTGATTATGGACGGAGAACTTAAAAAGGCCCGGGAACTTATAGACAGCATTCCGGAAGATAATCCGCCTCACGCCGTTTTTTTAAAGCTTGGCCTCAGCCTTGTTCATCCGGAAGTAAAGCTCTGTGATTTCCTGAAAATCCTTGACCACCTTACTCAGATAAATGTTCATCTTTACAGTTTTATTCTTACCGCCGGCCGCCCTTTTCTATTAAACGGTTTTAATGATTTTACCCGCCTGGGAATGCTGCTTCCTTCAAGCAAGGAAATTTTTCTTTCCAGGGCAAAATATATTTATCCTGAAAATCTCTGTCCCTACATTTATAACCTTTGTCTTGCAGAATACTATTATCAGCAGAACAGGCTTACTGATGCCCAGCTTCTGGCAAGCACGACAATAAAAAAGTTTGACATTGAAGGCGAAAGACGGATCATGTTCAGCGCCCTTTTTCTCCGTTCTAAAATTCTTCTTGCGGAAGGCAAAACTGTAAAATCTGAAAGCTTTGTAAAAGAAATCCGCAGTCTTGTAAAAAACACGGGTAATGCAGAATTCAGCTATAACATCGAAGCAACGGGTGTTCTTTTTGCCCTTTATGAAGGTAAAAACAGCAGGGCAGCTGAATGGCTTATAAGGGATGCGCCGGACGAATACGAAGATTTTAACATGCTGGACCTTTTCCGCTACATGATAAAAATGCGCTGTTATATCGTTACAAAAAAATACAATTCTGTAATTGCCCTGGCAGAAAAACTCCGCCCTCTTCTGGAGACGGGAAAACGTTTTATGGATTTATGCGAAATGGATCTTCTCCTGGCCATGAGCCTTTATCTTTCCCAGAACAAGGAAAAGGCATTTGAAGTTTTTAAAAGGGCTCTGAGACTTGTTTCAATGTACCGCTATTATCGTGCCGTTGCTGATGAAGGTTCCGTCATGCTCAGTCTTCTTCTTGATTATGTTAAGGCTTACGGAAAAACAGATTTATTAATGCGCCTTGTTGAAATGACCAGGGAAACATCAATCAATAATCCTCTTTATCTGACAGAAATAACAGTCGGGGACAGGCCCTTTACAAAAATGGAAAGGGATATTCTGCGGCTTCTGGAACAGGGAAAAACCAGGGAAGAAATTGCCGGAATATTTTTTATCAGCATAAATACGGTAAAATTTCACCTGCACAATATTTACACAAAACTGGGAGCCGAACATCCCCATCAGGCCGTCTGGCAGGCAAAAATAAAGGGAATAATATAATTTTTCTTTCTGCAAAGGGGGGAAGTCTCCCCCCCCGCTCCCATGTCCTCGAACCGCTTTTTAAGCGCTTCTGCGGTCCTGTCCGCTTCCCCCTCTGCGGGGTAGGGAGACGGTCGACGAAGGCGAAAAAACTTGCGAGGCAAGTTTTTAGTCGAGTCTCGGTGAAGGCTGTGCCTGAACCGCCCGCAACACCTCGTTAAAAAAGGTTTTTAGTTTTTTCTGCTGGTTTTTGCTTATTGAGTTTTCAGGCCTGTGATTATATAATTTTGTCATGGGTAAGGGGAAAATAATTTTTAAAGCAGCACTGTCTGCATTATGTTTTTTTGTCTTTTCTTGTAATGATGTACTTTTAAGCTCTCCAGTAAGTGATGGAAAAGATAACAGTGCAAATACAGCATCGTCAATTGCAGCCCCTTCAGATGTTGTTTCAACTCATGGCGGAATAAAAAAAATAAACGTATCGTGGAAAAGTGTAAAAGGCGCTTACAAATATCTGGTCTTTGCATCAGAAACGCCTTTTAATGAGTTTGAGCAAGTTTGGGAGACAAAAACAACAGATTTTACCGATACTCTTTTTTCAGGAACAAACAGGTATTATAAAGTCGTTGCGGAAAATTACGCAGGAGTACGCTCCCCATACAGCACCATAAGTTTTGGCTCTACAATGGCAAATCCGGTAATTACAGATATAACCATGGGAGAAGAAGGAACTTCTGCAACCGTAAAATGGTGGATGGAAAACTGTGATGAAAAAACCTACCTGAATAAAATTAATTATATTATTTCGGTTTATTCACAGGACAAAACGACAGTTGTTGCCTCTGCGTATGCTCAAAGCAGTCAGAACAGTGTATTAATAACCGGACTGACACCAAAAACGACTTATTATTTTGAAATAGAAGCATATTGTACACAATCTCAGACCGAAACAGAAACAAGCGATAAAGTAGATGCTCAGACTGCAAGAAAATTAATTCCAGATGCCCCATACGATTTAACGGTGGATAAAGGAATTTCGGAAAAAGAAATTTATCTGAGGTGGAAAATTCCTGCGGGCGTTGATGTAAAAACCGGATCAAATCAATATACAAGAAATCCGCTTTATTTTAAGGTGTACAGAAAAATCGAAAGTGCGCCAGAAAGTGACTACGAGGAAATTGCTTCATACATCGGAACAATTTCTGATGGAGAAAGCCAGGCACGAAAGTATAGATTTGATTGCTCAACACAAACTGCTTCAGATGAATTATTGCAGGTTGGTTTGTCAGAGGACGGCGACAGCGAAGTTGTAAATGAAGGAAAATATGTTAGCGGTTCAATAATTACATTTAAAGATACTTATAATTTAAATCGTGGAACAAAATATAAATATAAGGTTCAATCGTTTGTAGATGGAATTTCAAAAACCATAAGTTCACAAGATAGTTGTAAAGAAGCAGAGGGTTATTTAATTGGAATCCCTATATTTAAGGTAAACGCTGATTACGAAAAAGATGAAGCAAATGAAAAATTTACAAGGATCAGTTTTGAATTTACATGTTCATTTGAAAGTTATGAGAATAAATATTCTTACGGTATAAGGGAAATACACACAGACTTAAACAAAGAAAATCCACAAGAAAAAATAACATTTTTTAGTTCGATACTTGATATAAACGAAAAAAAATATGAAATTGAAAATTTTGAGGATGAGGAAGGGTATTTAAATTTTGAGCTTTATATTTTACCTGAAGGAGCAGAGAGTATAGAAAGTGCATATACAAAAATATCTGCGCCAGGGGAATATATTGTTACGCAAGATGCAAATCTTGTTCCAAAAATTGAAGAATTTAATGTTAAAGACGGATATGCTGATAAGTTTGAAATTAGCTTTAAGTATAATCAGAATTATACCTACAGATTGTTATGGATTCCTGTTGTAAACAATGAAAGTTTAAGTACTCAGTCAACTGAATTAAATCAATCCGAAATAGAAGTAAAAGAAGGAACGGCATATTTTAGTCATGGGGCGGAGTCTGGTGACAGGCGGATATACATATTGGAAGCAGAACATAAAGGAATTACTGCTCAAAAAGAAAATGACAATGTGTATGAAACATTAGGCACAGCACAAATCGTATCAAGTGAAAAAGAATATAAAAATTTAAGTTTTTCGTGGAAAAAAGTTCAAAAAGCAGATACATACGAAGTAAAAGCATTTTATCCGGATACAAACACTTATCTCACAATTCAGGATGAAAATATAACAGAGAACGAAGAAATATATACATGTACCGTTGAAAATGTTTATGGCTGGGAAGATGGGCAAACTGCAGGAAAAGACATAAAAATTCAGGTAAATGCAAAAAATCAAACAACACTTGCAGAAACAACAGGCGAAAAAATATCATCGATTATGGGACCTGCATTAATAAATCCACAGATAATGGCGTACAATTCCACTTCAATAATAATAAAATGGAATAAGATAGAAGAAGTAGGCGGATATATAATTGCCCGCGGAAGATGCAGCGACGGAACTTCTTCAAAAGTTGTAAGCGTTGATACATATTTTGTTAGTGCAGACGGAAAGAATGTTTTAATTGAGGGAGAGGCTGTAACAGAAAGCAGAGCGGTTCTAGAACAGCAAGAGGGATTTTTTGTTTTAAGCGATAATTATAAAGAAACCACACAAACAGAAATGAGTCAGGTTTCATATAAGAAAAATCAAAGTATGCTTTGTTGGGGACTTGAATATCAGTATTGTATAATTCCAGTTAAGGATGAAGGGGATTTTAATTTTAGTGTTGACCAGGAGAATAATACCCTTGTCCTGGACGAATCTTCGACAATCAATTACTTAAATCTGGATTATGTAAGTGGAAGTTCAACAGGATATGGACTTGATGTGGAAGCCTCAAAAGCAAAAAGCGGAAAGAATATAACTGTAAAGTGGAAGCAACCATTTGGATGTGCAGGATTAACAAAAACACCGTCTGTCTATTACCGGAAAAGTAAAAGTAATGCTGAATGGGTATACATTGCATATTCTCTTGCAAATGATGATGAAGTCTTAGAATTAGAAATTACGCCCCAAAGCCCATCTGAATCATACGAATTTGCTGTTGTTTACAATACTTTCAATGTTTCAGTTACACTTCCGAATTCACTTGAAGAAAATCTGACTTCAACCATGGATATGAATAATTCACCACAAGAGCAGCTGAACAAAGGTTATGCAATGGGATTAAACGGAATCTATGCAAACTATGCTGGTGAATATACAGAGCAGGTTTCATGGAACCCATATAATTTTGATGAAAGAAAAATCGGACCTCAAAAATACGAAATACAGGTTTTAAATCTTAATGATAAAAAAGGCTGGACAACAATTGCGGATATTGACGTCGATTTAGAAAACAATGATTACGGAACGAAAGCTTTTGTAACAGAAGATTACTCACAGAAATCAAAAATTGAGCAGGTAAAAAATGGAAATTCAATTTTACAGGTAAAACCAGTTTTTGATTTGAGCAACGGCAATAATACTTCAGGTGTTTTAAAAGTTTTGCGGGATTATAAACATTATTACAGGTTACTAGCAAGAAGAAGTGTTGAAAATGAAGAAGATGTGATTTCTTCAATTGGAGACGATTTATCAGTCTTTGGATACAGACAAATAACTGATGAAGAACTTTCAAAAGCGGCACTTTTAGCATTTTCGTATACATTCTATTTGAATGATGGCGGAAAAGCAGACTACTCAAATGCAACATCAAGACTTAAATACGGAGATTCCGGAACTTTAAGTGATAATTACGGCGG
Organism: Treponema sp.; assembly: GCA_045534325.1. GTDB lineage: Bacteria > Spirochaetota > Spirochaetia > Treponematales > Treponemataceae > Treponema_D. The sequence goes on from JAZSJM010000167.1 coordinate 8,606, forward strand.
AACAGCAGGTTTTAAAAGCGGATCTTTAATGACTAATATTTCTTACTGGGGTAAATATTCTGCAAGCTATTCTTTATCCGGATATATGCCTAATCAGTTGACACCAGGCGGAAATGCAGCAGAGTTCTTAAAATTGACAAGCGGTTCAACTTCAAATAACGGATTTAAAATAAAAGGTTTATCAGATTATTACCTTTATACATTTGACGGAACAAATGTGATAGAGGTTCAGGGGCCTGAAAATCTGTCAGGAATGTATACAGCAACAATAAGTTTTGAAGCTTCGGATGAAAAAACACTAAATCTTTCAATCAACCGCAACGGTGAAACTAAAAATCTTGTCAGTACAACAGATAAAGAAACAAGAAAACAATGGTTCCCGATGCAGATAAGCGGAGAAACAAGATACGAAATCACAAATTCATCTTATGGCTGGTGGTCTGAAAACGAATGAAAAATAATAGCAAATTTGTATTTTTAATAATTTTTTCTCTCATTCTTTCTTCATGTGCAACATGGCTGCAAGGAAAAGTGAATATGAATATCAATACAAATTCAGCTTCTTTAGCAGATTTATTTAGGGAAGAAACAAAATTAGAATCTTTAGATAGACCTCAGCAAGTATATGCGAGCGAAGCCCTTTATCCAAATAAAATAGTACTTTCATGGACAGAGGTAGAAAATGCAACAAGTTATATTGTTGAGAGGGCGATTGTAAAAACAAAAGATACAAACGGGCAGTATTTAATGCCAGACGAGAGTGACTTTTCAGTAATAAACAAGTATGTTCTTAAAAATTCATTTACGGATAATATTTTAACTTCCCCATCTTCAACTAGCGAAGAATATAACTTTCATTACTTTTATAGAATTTATGCAGAAAATAAAGAAGAAGGAATTATTTCTGAACCAAGCGATATAAACAATTCAGAAACTAGAGGTGAAGGCTGGCTTCTTGCTTGTCCGACAAATGTAGAAGCAGAAAAAGGAAAATCAACGACAAAAATAACTGTTACTTGGAATCCAGTAAAAGAAGCTGTAAGATATTCAATTTACAGAGGCGAAACACCAACTTCATTGGAAATGATTGCAACTGTGTACGGAAATACATGTTTTTATGAAAATCAAATTTCTGTATTAGAGCAGGGAAAAGAGTTTTACTATAAAGTTGCCGCGATAAATCACACACAAAATCAGTCCTGTTTAAGTTCAGAAGCGATTGGTTATTCCCTTGCAGAAGGAGCTCCTGGAATTGCCGGAAACGTGAGGGTTATAGAAGGAAAGGCAACAAGCATTTCGCAGTTGGAAATTGCCTGGGACGAAGTCGGCAAAACCTCAGAAACTGCAATAATGACATATAATCTGTACAGAACATCTTCGCAGGATTCAGTTTATACAAGAGTAAAGGGCGATTTAACAGCAACTACATTTACCGACACTTCTGTAAAACCTGGTCTGATTTATTATTATTATGTCCAGTCGGTAAGCACGGATGAAGGCGTTATTACAAAAGGGGCTTTCTCCGAAACTTCAGAAACATCATACGGATATTTGTTAAGTCCACCGTCGCAAATAGAAATTGCTGATGGATCAGATTCAGAAAAAGTTCTTGTAGTATGGGATGGCAGTGTCGGTTGGGAAGAAGTACCGCTAAAATATAATATTTACATAAGTAGTGCAAAAGACGGACAATATCAGATTTTAGAATCACAAATTTCCGCCAACCTTAATAGCGATGGTTATTATGAATACGAAACAGGAAAAAATCCATTCTTTAAGATAAGTGCCGTAAACGAAAATTCACCATACGATACAGAAAGCAATTTAAGTGCTGCTGCCTCACCAATTCCAGATGCACCGCAAAATGTAACGGCCTCAAAAACAAGTTATATGACAGAAACGCTTACTCCAAATTCAAATAATGTATATCCGGTAAAAATAACTTGGGAAAAACCTGTATCGGATAATCCTGCAGGCTACAACATTTACCGTTCTGCAAAGCCAGACTCAAGTTTTAGAAAAATAAATGAAAATCCAGTAACAGAATGTTTATTCATAGATGACGGAATAGAAAATATAACTAAATCAGGAGTTGTTTATTATTATAAGGTTGTTTCTATCAACTCATTGGGGCAGGGCAAAAAAAGTAATAATCCAAAATTAGAATATGACGAGGCCGCACAATCTGGCGAAGGTCTGAAAGCAATAAACAGTTTAGGTTACGGTGCTTTAACACGGGATCAGTGGTTCAGAGAATATAATAAAACAGCAATTAATTCGCAAACAAAGCTTACTCTTATGCACAAGCCAAATGATACAGATAAACTTGGAAAAGAAACAGTAAAAGGAACAATAAGCGGCACACTTAGTTATAACGCAGTAATAGACGGTCTTGGTGCAAAAATAACAATGCCATATACCGATTATGCTGATTTTTACGCATGTGGCGATGAAGTTCTTGGCGTTTACTTTTTGCTGAACGGAAATACAAATACATCAAGCAATATGAGCGGGAATGGTTCTATGAACGGAAATGTAATCTGTAAAGGAATGTATCCGGGCACAGCTGGTTATAATAATCTAGGAATTAGAGGAGGAGCAGCAGGAGCAGGATACTATGATGTTGAAACAAGAGATTTAGATGGAAACATAATACTAGTAAACAGCAATGGCAACAGTGAATTATATGTAGACTGGCTTGTAGGTGAGGAGGGAAGAAAATGAAATCTAAAAATTTTTTAATAAAAATCAGGGCAATATTTATCCTGACAGCAGTTTGTATTTTTATACCATCATGTTATGTTCCTTCACCATTATACGGAACATGGAAAGATAACTACGGAAGCTCGATTAGATTTATGAGCGACGGCACATTTTCAATTATAATAGCAGATGCAAATTTAGACAAACCTCTGATACATCAGGGAGACTATACAGTAATTGATAATGTAATTAGTTTCAGTACAAACGATGGAATAACAGTAAACACCGAGTGGGATATACGAGGAGCAATGCTTTACTTAAAATGGACAGAAAGTAAAGTTACATACGAATTAACTTTATACCATACAAGCAAATAAAAAATGAAAAAAATATTTTTACCATTTATCCTTATATTTATAATAATTCCTCTGAATGCAAGGCAGGCACAAAAAAGTTTTAACTCGCAAAATCTCTCACCAGAGAAAATTCAGTTTTTAAATGCTGCACAGTTATTGGAACAGCAGACACAGTTAAAAAATGCTCAGAAATCAGACTGGCTCAAAACAGTATATCTTGAAATGGAAGAGGGATTTACCTGGGCAAATATCACAAGAATTCAAACAGCAACAGAGCGAAGCAATTTTGTCTGGAACGACATGCTTATAGGTGCTTATTATACGATAAGAACACAGGAACTTCCATTTTTGGACCTTGCTCTCCGCCTTCAGTTTTTTTATCCCTATCAACACAAATTTAACGAAATGCAGCAGTATTCAAAACAGGTGATTTTATACGCATTTGATGGATTTTTTGGTCCATATTTTAAATGGAATCTCTTCAAACACTTTAATTTTAGTATAACAGCCGGAGCCCACTGTATGTATCAGCTTTCTGATGAATATCATCTGATATATCTTGGAGCTGGTTCTATTTTAGGTTTAGAGTTTCCTGTAACAAGACGTTGGACAATCACTTCAAGTGCAGGGTTTACCTGGGATAACGCAAATGCAGGAACCAATAGGCTTGTACAACCTTTTGACTATAGTTGGCAGTGGAACATAAATCTTGGAGTAAAATATTCAAAAAATCACCCATCGTGGTAAATAAATGGGCGTTCGCCGTTCACACTTTGTGTTCACGACGGCGGGCTTTGCGGGCTTCCGCTTCGCTTCATTGCTGCGCAACTTACGGCCCTTCAATCCCTAACGCGGGCGTGGCATGCATTTCTTGAGAAAGTTTAAAAACAATTCCTTATATTGAAAGATTAGATTTTTAGATATAAAATAATAGCAATATTTGTTTTCAGAATTAACTTTTCTGCTATAAGAAATCCATTCATATTTAGGAGGACAAAACATGTCCAGAAAGAAACAGTCAATGGACGGAAACCAGGCTGCAGCTCATGTCGCTTATGCGTTCACAGAAGTTGCCGGTATCTATCCAATCACTCCTTCTTCACCAATGGCTGACTGGGTAGACAACTGGTCTGCCGCAGGTCAGAAAAACATTTTCGGTAACAAAGTAAAGGTTATCGAAATGGAATCAGAAGCTGGTGCTGCTGGTACAGTTCACGGTTCATTGGCAGCCGGTGCTCTCACTACAACATTCACGGCTTCACAGGGCTTGCTCTTGATGATTCCAAACATGTACAAGATTGCTGCTGAACAGCTTCCTTGTGTATTCCATGTTGCAGCTCGTTGTGTTGCCACACAGTCTTTGAACATTTTCGGTGATCATTCAGATGTTTACGCTTGCCGCCAGACAGGTGCCGCAATGTTCGCTGAATCAAACCCGCAGGAAGTTATGGACTTGGCTCCGGTTGCTCACTTGGCAGCTCTCGAAGGCAAAGTTGCATTCATCAACTTCTTTGACGGTTTCCGCACTTCACACCAAATCCAGAAAATCGAAACTTGGGACTACGCTGACCTCAAAGAGATGTTCCCGACAGAAGCCCTCAAGGCTTTCCGTGCTCACGCCCTCAACCCGGAGCATCCGGCAATGCGCGGTTCTCACGAGAACGGTGATGTTTTCTTCCAGCACCGCGAGGCTTGTAACTCAACTTACGAGGCTCTCCCTGCAATCGTTGAGAAATACATCGACAAAATCAACAAGAAGCTGGGCACAAACTACGGCCTTTTCGACTACTATGGTAGCCCAGATGCAGACCGCGTAATCGTTGCAATGGGCTCAATCTGTGATGTTGCAGAAGAAGTCATCGACTACCTCACAAAGAAAGGCGAGAAAGTCGGTCTTATCAAAGTTCACCTTTACCGACCATGGATGCCAAAGAAATTCCTTGAAAAACTGCCAAAGACTGCAAAGAAAGTCGCTGTCCTTGACCGAACAAAGGAACCGGGCTCTTTGGGTGAACCGCTCTTCCTCGATGTCGCTACAACTCTCCGCGAGGCTGGCCTCAACGATGTAGTTCTTTCTGGCGGCCGCTATGGTCTTGGTTCAAAAGACACACCTCCAAGCTCAGTATTCGCTGTATTCACAGAGCTTGCTAAAGACGCACCGAAACCACGCTTTACTCTCGGAATTGTTGATGATGTTACAAATCTCTCTCTTCCAGAGGTTAAACCGGCTCCAATCACAGCCGCTGAAGGTACAGTAGAATGTAAATTCTGGGGTATCGGTGGTGACGGTACAGTCGGCGCAAACAAAGACTCTACAAAAATCATCGGTGACCAAACTGACAAAAACATTCAGGCATACTTCCAGTATGACTCTAAAAAGACTGGCGGTATCACAATTTCTCACCTCCGCTTCGGTGACAAGCCAATCAAGTCTCCTTACTACATCAACCAGGCTGACCTTGTTGCATGTCACAACCAGTCTTACATCATCAAGGGCTACAAGATGGTTCAGGATGTTAAAGACGGCGGTACATTCCTTATCAACTGTCAGTGGAGCGACGAAGAACTTGATAAGCACTTGCCAGCTGAATCAAAGAAATACATCGCTGACCACAAAATCAAGGTTTACACTGTAGACGCAGTAGACATCGCAACAAAAATCGGTCTTGGAAAACGCACTTCTACAGTTCTCCAGTCTGCATTCTTCAAGCTTGCCGGAGTTCTTCCTGCAGAAGAAGCCATCAAGTACATGAAGGAAAAGGTTGTTGCTAAATTCTCTAAGAAGGGTCAGGATGTCGTTGACATGAACTGTCAGGCTATCGACCAGGGTGCAGGCGCTCTCCACGAAGTTAAGATTCCTGCTTCTTGGGCAAATCCTGCTCCTGATGCAGCTAAACCTGCTCTCAAGGGTGAAAAAGCTACTGTAGAAATGGTAGAAAAGCTCATGAACCCTATCGCCCTCATGGACGGAGACAATCTTCCTGTTTCTGCATTCAAAGACATCGCAGACGGTCAGTTCCAGCTGGGAGCGAGTGCTTACGAAAAACGCGGTACTGCAGTTAACGTTCCGCAGTGGGATTCAACAAAATGTATTCAGTGTAACAACTGTGCATTCGTATGTTCACACGCAACAATCCGTCCGTATCTTCTTACAGATGCAGAAGCAGCTGAAGTTGAAAAGAACGGCGGAAAAGCTGTTGACCTCAAGCCAAAAGCAGGAAAATACAAGTTCACACTTTCTGTTTCACCGCTCGACTGTATGGGTTGTGGCGAATGTACAACAGTTTGTCCTGTTCAGGCACTCACAATGGTTCCACAGGAAAGCCGCCTCTCAGAGCAGCCGGCATGGAACTATCTCGTTGCAAATGTTTCAAAGAAAGCAGATTCTGGCTTTGCTGATACAACAGTTAAGGGAAGCCAGTTCAACCAGCCGCTTCTTGAATTCTCAGGTTCATGTGCAGGCTGTGCAGAAACATCTTATGCACGCTTAATCACTCAGCTCTTCGGTGAACACATGTACATTTCAAATGCTACAGGATGTTCTTCAATCTGGGGTGGTCCTGCTGCAACAGCTCCTTACACAATCAACAAGGATTCAAAGAAAGGTCCTGCATGGGCTAACTCACTCTTTGAAGACAACGCTGAACACGGTTTGGGTATGTACTCAGGCCAGAAATATATCCGCGACAACCTCATCGAAAAGATTCAGGAAATCGTAGACGGTGACAAGGCAACTGCAGGTCTTAAGGAAGCATTTGCCAAGTTCATCGAAACAAAAGACAAGACAATTGAAAACGCACCTGCAGCAGACGCTCTTGTTGCAGAACTTGAAAAAGTTAAGTGTGACTGCGTAAAACCAATTCTTGAACAGAAAGCTTACCTCCCTAAGAAGTCTGTATGGATCTTCGGTCGCGACGGATGTGCTTACGATATCGGTTTCGGCGGTCTCGACCATGTTCTCGCTTCCGGCGAAAACATCAACGTCATGGTATTCGATACAGAGATGTACTCAAATACAGGTGGACAGGCATCGAAGGCTTCTAACATCGGTGAAGTCTGTCAGTTCGCAGCAGCAGGTAAAGAGATGGGCAAAAAGTCACTCTCTGAAATCGCTATGAGCTACGGATATGTATACGTCGGACAGATTGCCCTCGGTGCAAACTCAGCGCAGGCCCTCAAAGTCATCCAGGAAGCAGAAGCTTACAATGGTCCGTCACTCATCATCGGCTACGCTCCATGTGAGCTCCACGGTGTTAAGGGCGGTATGAACCACTGTCAGGACGAGATGAAAGCTGCTGTAAAAGCTGGTTACTGGAACCTCTTCAGCTTCAATCCACAGCTTAAAGCTGAAGGCAAGAATCCGTTCACCCTCACATCAAAAGAAGGTGACGGAAGCTACCAGGCATTCCTCAACAACGAGACACGATACTCAGCTCTTACACGCAAGTTCCCGGAGCGAGCTAAGGTCTTGTTCGACAAGAACGAGCAGGCTGCTAAGGCTCGATTCGAACACTTGCAGAAACTGGTTGAGTTGTATAAATAAGGAAGTTTTTCCTCATGGGGTTCTTGCCCTGTGAGGGGAGATTTGCTGAAAAATGAACGCCGTTCTTTTCAACGAGCGATTGTTGAAAGAACGGCGTTTTTTTTGTGTATTACAATCTATTTATTTTTCATTAATTCGTAAGTACTGTGAAATTTTATTATTGTATTTCTAAGCGACTCTCGTAATGGAGCTGGAAAATCTTCCATAACGGAAATAATATCTTGATATTTCTGATATAAGTGAATTACATCGGATTTTTCTTCGGATATGTCAACTGTATTTTGATTTCCTGTTATTCCTAAAAGTGAGTCCAACGGCTTGTGTAAGGCAGCTGCGATTTTTTTTGCAGTTTCCATTTCGGGAATGCTGTTTTCTCTGTTTCTTCCATTTGTGATTGTGGGGTATGGTACGCCAGAGATTTTTGCAAGCGTTTTTAAATTCATATTCAGATATTTTATTTCTTCATCAACATTTTTCCAAAATGGACTCATAAAAAGATTATTTACTTTATAGAGTAAACTTTATAGACATAAATACCTTGTGAGATTATAATAATACTTAAAGGTATTTGGTTTACTTTTTAGAGTAAAAACAAATTAAGGAAGGCTTTTATGAAAAAAATAGTTTTATTATTTTTACTTCTTTCGATTTCGTTATTATGCTATGCAACTAAAGTAGGGGCTAAAGTGTATTATAGAAATAGTGATTTAGATTTTGCTAGTGTTGAAACTTATTTAACAAAAGTGGAACCTGCCTCAAAAGAAGGTTACTATGATGTTGAACTAACATCAATTATTGCACCTGCAGGTAATAAATCCGCAGTTGGTTTATTCACATATGTCACACATTATGTTTTAAAAGAGAAAGATAAAATCGTTTTATATGCATCTAATTACTCTAGTTCTAAAGCAACAACTTTGGTAGTTTCAAAAATTTCAAACAATGAAATTGAATTCTCCACAGCTGCAGAACTTTTAAATAAAGAGTAAAAAATGAATTTTCGCAAAGTTTTAATTCTTTTTAGCATACTTGTAATTCATAGTTTTTGTTTTTCGCAAACAAAAGGAAATATTTTAGGTTTTTCCTTGGGGGAAAGCAAAGAATCTGTTAGAAAAAAATTGGCTGATGAACAATATATTCACAAACAAAGCGATAATTCCAAAGAAATTTTTCCGATTACTTTAGAATTGTACTCGAAATCTGATTTGAAATTTAACAAAATACCTGTTGAACATATAACATTCTCATATTGTTATGACAAATTGTTCTGTGTCAGTATCGTTACCTCCCCTATTGATGACCTTGAATTATTAACGAATAGCCGAAAATCCTTAAAACGAGAATATAATTTAGAAAAAAAGAACTTTATTCAAATTGACGAAGAGTTTTATGATAAAAAGTCAAACCCGTCTTTTTACATATGTAATGACAATCAAGAGTTTATTTTGATAATTTACGGAAAAGAAAACTTCAATGGAAAGATTCCTCAATGTTACAATTTTATGTATAAATCAAAAGCAGATGAAGCGATACAATTAAAAAACTCATATCAAAGTTATTCTAATATTAACGGATACACAGAATTGTCATTGGATGAATTAAAACAGAAAGCTCTTGTTATGCAACAAGAAGAAGATGAAAAAAACAGACAATTAGAAGCTCAAAAACTTGAACGAGAGAGACAGAATAGAATTGACAAAGAAAAACGCCAAAAAGAGTATGAAAAAAAGCATAGATTTGATAAATATATGGGTGGTTTTACGGCTGGCTATTTTGGTGGTGGCTTTTATTCAGGAACTAATGAAGGTGGCTTTGGAACACTTGATTTTTCATATAATATCATAGGTCCTTTCTCTTTAGGACTGGATTGGAGAGTAGGTTCGATAAAACCAACGGCAGAGGATAAAGAGTATGGCGGTTTAAGAATGGATATTGACGCATATTTAGCACTTGGTTTTTCAATTCCTATAAAAAACCATCATTCTCCAATAATATATGCCGCAGTTGCTCCAGGCTGTTTTCTTTATCAAGAAAAAGACACATCGTATAGATATAGTGATAAATATGAAGCAAAGACGGACACATTCATAGACTTTCGTGGTGGTTTAATTGTCCCATTATCTTATGATTGGGATTTTAAATTTGTTTATTCAAAAGAAATGTCGAAAAACAATGGTGAAATGAACATCTTTACATTTCTAATTGGCGGAAGATTCTTGTAAACAAGCTTCACGAATAACACAAAAATGTCAATAATGAGAATTATGAAATATCTGCAATCATAGACCGGAAGAGATTTTCAAGTCGTCTGATTCTTAAAAATAGAGAACTCTATTGGTGGGATATATTTAAATCTCGTTAGTTCATATTTTTCAAAATCAGGTTGAACAATAAAAAATTTAATGTCGCTTGCATTTTTGTATAGATTTATGATGAAATCATAAATTATTTTCATTTCATAGGCAGACATTTTATATCCAAAAACAATTTCTGAAAAAGTTGTATCTGGATAACTGATTTTATTGAGAAGTCCGTCTTTATCGTCAATAAAATCAGTTTCGTTATCGTGAAGAAATACCCTATATTCAAGTTCGTCTGACCACGCTTTCTTTTTATGAAATACATTATAACGAATGCAATCGGTATCGAGATTAAAAATATTGAATTTGTTTTCTCCAATGTTATCATATTTTACTTTTTCTAATTGAATGAATTTCTTATCATCTATAATTTTTATCCAGTCAGTATAGAAGGTGTTTGCAATGGGGCTGTCAATTTCGAGATAATTTTGATTATCGTTTATGATTGTATTGTATCCAATGCAAATTCCTTTGTAGTTATCGGCATATCTGCCCTACATGGTTTCTAATTTCCAAGACTCAGACAAGCTCAAAATATGCAAATGGTTAGTAAATAAGTAATCAAGTTTTTCATATTCTTTTTTCTCCAATCTTTCTTTCATATATTCAACGGAAATCTTTTTAGGAATATTTTTATTATTATTTACAGTTTCAACGAAATTTTTTAATTCTTCTTCCGAATCATAAACATAATATTTTGGAATAAAGCAATCAAAAGGGTCGTTTAATTCATTAGGACGAGAAAAATAGAGATATTTGTTTACCAAAGAATCTATAAGAAATTTGTAAGATTCTTTGTTTGCTATGCTTTTATATTTATAAAATACTCGATGATTCATGATTCACATATCTATTACTGACTTCACATAAAAATCAAAACCTTTTGACAAAAAATCTTCTATGTCATTTTGTCGAGGAACAGATGTATTGAAATCCAGACTGTTTGAAGCAAATACTTTTCGTTCTTCAAATGTTGATATATCATGACAAAGTTTGAATTTATCAATAGTGCTCATTAACTGTTGTTTAGCCTTATAAATCCACTTGGTCGCATTTAGTCCCGATTTCAATTCAACAAAAATAACAGCTTTATTCGGATTGTCTTTATAGTAGAGCATTCCGTCACATTTTTTATCGCTCTTGAATAATTCCTTGAAATAGTCATTAAAATCTATTCCAGTGAATTGTATTGGCTGTTGTTTTTTGTTCATAACTGTTGCAATCCATTCGTATTTATCTTCTATGGTTGAGAATGAAGGCTTTTTTGAATCTTGGATATCGGTTAAGCCAAATTTTTTATAATTTATGGCATTTTCAGTGCAACTTTCTTCTGAGAAAAAATCTTTCACGCCATACCCGCCTTTAATATGTTTCTGAACAATTCATTGGTTTCTTCCAGTTCCTGATTAAGCAGGTTGTTGTCCGAGGATATATTTTTGACTTTTTCAAGAAGTTTTATTGTTCCATCCACAAATTCATATACACGAACAGAATCAGATTCCACTAAACTTTGAACAGGAATAATTTTTTCAATTTTAGCCATTGAATTTTGATTTCGTTTTATTATCTCATTAGATTTTATAGCAGCATTGATGTAAGGCAAAAGATAGGGACTGTGAGTTGTAATGAGCATTATATTATTATTAGAAGCATTGAGGTTTGAGAGCAAATCAAAAAGTACATTTTTTTGAGAAACAGGGAACAGATTTTGCTCAGGCTCTTCCAATATTGCTATAAGGCAAGAATTAAGAAGAATATTTGCGTTTTCTTTTACATATTGTTCTAACTCAAAGTCTGAACTCGGCAAATACCCAAGATTCTTTTTATACAATGCTTCTAGTCGCTTTCGCTCATCGACATTTTTAAAAACAATCCGCTTATTCGTTTGAGATAATTCGTTTGTTAGAAACTTCTGAACAATAAACAAAGGAACAAATGATTGTAGACCACTGGATGCTTCATCCAAAAAAATAGAATATTCATTATTAAAGAGTTCTAGCTTATGATTTTGTCGATTATATTTTATTTTCAGTTCATTAATAGGTAATTGTAGGTTTTGAATAAATTCGCTCTGAACTGCAAGATCATATGTATACATAAAGTCCTGCAAAGAGTCTGAAAGATAAGGAATTTGTCCGTATTTATTAACAACGCTAACAAGATTCCTTTCTGCAGGAATATACTGAATTTTTGGTCGAATATATGCATAAGGATTTACTATTTCTCCAGAAATATCTCCATCCTCATATCGAATTCGTGCAAATTCTCCTCTGTACTCGAGTATTGATTCTTTTTTTAAGAATCCATCGATTTTATGAAATCTTAAACGGTCTACAAATGTGCTTGTTGGAATTAATACTTCTATACTGTTCTCGATAAAAAGCTTTTTTTCTATCCAAGAAAATGTTGAGAAAAGTTTTGCAATAGTGCTTTTTCCTGTGCCTTGGTTCCCAATGAATATGGTTAGTTTTGTAATATCTAAAAAATCGTCGTCTAAACAGCCAGTTGTTATAGGACCAAAATTTTTGACACATAATTTTATCATAATTGTATTTTACAAAAAAAAAGCAAAAACTTCTATGTTTTATTCATCTAGTACAGCAAGTTGAAGAGTAATTTACTCATTCTAGCGTTAAGGATTGTAGGGGCGGCGAAGCCGTTGCCGTTAGGCAATGTAGTGCGAGAGCACGGAACCCCGGAAAGCCTGACCCGAAGCAAAGCGAAGGGGAACGCCCTTTATGGTATTCGATACAGAGATGTACGCTAGGAAGCTTGCTTCCAGAAATACAGGTGGATAGGCATCTAAGGCTTCAAACATCGGTGAAGTCTGTCAGTTCGCAGCTGCCGGTAAGGAAATGGGCAAAAAATCCCTTTCTGAAATTGCTATGAGTTACGGTTATGTTTACGTTGGACAGATTGCTCTCGGTGCTAACCCGGCTCAGGCTCTCAAAGTCATCCAGGAAGCTGAAGCTTACAACGGTCCGTCACTCATCATCGGCTACGCTCCATGTGAATTGCACGGCGTTAAGGGCGGCATGAACCACTGTCAGGACGAGATGAAGGCAGCCGTAAAAGCCGGCTACTGGAACCTCTTCAGCTTCAACCCAGCCCTCAAAGCAGAAGGCAAGAATCCGTTCACCCTCACTTCAAAAGAAGGCGACGGAAGCTACCAGAGCTTCTTGAACAACGAAACTCGCTACTCAGCACTTACCCGCAAGTTCCCAGAGCGAGCTAAGGTCTTGTTCGACAGAAACGAAGAAGCTGCTAAAGCAATATTCGTTCACCTGCAGAAGCTTATTGAGTTGTATAAATAGGTTTTATGCTGACACTCCTGCGGGTGCAGCATAAAACACTATGACACGACACGCTTTTTTGCTTTGCAAAAATTGCGTGCGTGCCAAATCAAATTCGAGCTGACACTTCGTGCAGCTCAATCCATTGGAAATGACGAACGCCCCTTGTAAGGAGATTTCCTTGCTGGGGGTGTTTTTGTTTTGTGGGGTATATTTTTACCAAATGAAAATTCGCCCGACGCCTCCAGTTTTCTCTAGAAATTCTCTGTATTTACCGATAATAAAAAGTAATACAATAAAATTTTAAGGGGATGTAAAAAGTGTTTGATTCAATACTTAATTCTATTGACGATATTGTATGGGGTATTCCTACAATTGCTTTGATTTTGGTAACCGGATTGATTTTAACGGTTCGCACTCGTGGCTTGCAGTTTTCAAAACTTGGTCGCGCATTTAAATCAATTTTTAAGGAAAACGAAGGACATGGTGAGCTCTCTGGTTTTTCTGCACTTTGTACTGCACTTTCTGCAACAATTGGAACCGGTAATATAGTCGGAGTTGCTACCGCAATCGCAGCTGGCGGTCCCGGAGCTTTGTTTTGGATGTGGATTGCAGCAATTCTCGGAACAGCAACAAAATTTGCTGAATGTATGCTGGCAATAAAATATCGCGATGTAGCACCGGACGGACATGTTCTTGGAGGTCCTTTCTACACAATCGAAAAAGGAATGGGTAAAAAATGGAAATGGCTTGCAGTTCTTTTTGCGATTTTCGGTGTTCTGGCCGGTTTACTTGGAATCGGTACAATGACACAAATAAATGGAATTACATCAGCCGTTAACATGGCATTCGATTCACAGAATCAGAATATTGCTTTTTCTATAGGTGATAGTTCATACACTTGGGCTACTGTAATCGGTGGTCTTGTAGTAACAATCTGTGCAGCACTTGTAATTCTCGGCGGATTAAAAAGAATTTCAAAAGTTGCCGAAAAAGTTGTTCCAGCTATGGCAATCATTTATATATTCTTAGGACTTTCTGTATTGATTATGAATGCAACCCGCATTCCTGCTGCCTTTACCCTTATTTTTAGATCTGCATTCGGATTTCCAGCCCTTGCAGGCGGCGCGGTAGGCTGGACTGTAAAGCAGATAACTGATTCAATGCAGCGTGGTATAGCACGTGGTATTTTCTCCAATGAAGCAGGTCTTGGTTCTGCACCAATAGCGGCAGCTCCCGTACAGACGAACGAACCGGTTGAACAGGGACTGGTAAACATGACAGGAACAGTAATTGATACATTGATTGTCTGCACAATGACAGGTCTTGCAATTGTAATTGCCCTTTGTAATCCAGCATTTACGGGAACTGATTTAAAGGGCGTTCAACTTACGGCAGCAGCATTATCATTTGACCTTGGCGGCGACGGAATTTCTGTGCAGTTTCTTTTAATGCTTTGTCTTACATTTTTTGCTTTTACAACAATCTTAGGCTGGGATTATTATTCAGAAAAATGTCTTGAGTATTTAACAAAAGGCCGGATGAAAATAGTATTTGTATTTCGTATTATTTATATTCTTGCAATAGCAATCGGGCCTTATTTTACAGTAAACGCAGTTTTTACAATTGCAGATATTTTTAACGGTCTTATGGCAATACCAAACTGTATTTCACTGATTGTTCTGAGCGGAATAGTAGCAGAAGAAACATCAAAGTACTTTAAGAAATATCCCACATTGGATTAATAAAAAAAGTCTGGCTTCTTTTTTGGAGCCAGATTTTTTTTGTAAAAAAGTATCCTCATTCCGTTATGATTAGCTTATAAATCCCGTGCTTGCTCGTCGAGGGCGCTCGCGACGCCCGGGGCTATGATTTATCGAACCGGGTTTAATCGGTCATATTTTCTTCATTCATTTTATAATCTTTATCTTCATCAATTAATTCAAGAAGAACATCAGTAATTTCTGGATCAAAATGAGTTCCGCGGCAACGTAAAATTTCAGCACGGACTTCTGCCTGTGGACGAATCTGACTATAACTTCGTTTTGAAGTCATAGCATCGTAAGCATCAGCAATTGCTATAATTCTGGCTTCTTCGGGAATTTGAGTGCCTTTTAATCCGTCAGGATAACCGCTTCCGTCAAAGTGTTCATGATGCCATCGTGCGCCAATTGCAAGTCCTGGCAAAGCACTGATTTTTTTTAATATGTTATATCCGGTGATTGTATGTTCTTTTATGTCCTTATACTCTTCATCGGTAAGACGGGAATCTTTTCTGATAATATTGCCAGCAACACCAATCTTACCGATATCATGCAAAAGACCCATAAAATACAAATCTTCCTGAAACTGTTCAGAACGTCCTAATTTGCGAGCAATTTCTTTTGAATATTTAGCAACACGAATTGAATGACCACGAGTGTAATGATCTTTTGCATCAACAGTGTCAGAAAGAGCGAGCATTATCTGAACTGTAAGTTTATGAATTTTTTCCGTTTGTTTCTTTACTTCAAACTGTAGATTTTTTTGAAGAAGAGAAAGTTCAACTGTATTTGAAACACGCTGTAGTAAAACACCAGGAATAAAAGGTTTTGTGATAAAGTCAACCGCACCCTCGTGTAACCCTCGGATTTCTGTCTCGTTGTTGTCATCTCCGGTCATCAAAATTACTGGGATGCCTGATGTTTTTGAATTTGCTTTCAGCTTGCTTAAAACCTCAAACCCGTCCATCCCTTTCATAGTTATATCAAGAAGAATTAAATGGGGTGTTTTAGATTTAACAAATTCAAGACATTCTTCTCCAGAATTTACAAGATTTACTGAATACGATTTTTCCAGAATACGGCGGGCATGGGAACATATCATTGCTGAGTCGTCAACTACAAGCACTTCTGGTTTGGTGGATAAGGAATGTACAAGAGAGTTCATTAATATTCTCCAATATCTCTAATTATAATTAAAAATAGTTTCCATGTCTAAGTATGAGTGTAGAAGAACATGAATTTTTTTGATAAAATTTATTCATGGACTTCGAGGCGGATTACCTGACTAAACAGATTATTGCATATATCGGAAATAAACGAAAACTTCTTTTTTTAATCGACAAGGCAATAAAAGAATCTGGTATAAAACAAAAAAAAGGCCTTAAATTTGCTGATCTTTTTTGTGGCAGCGGAGTTGTCAGTCGCTTTGCAAAATATTGTGGCTATGAAATTTATTGTAACGATTGGGAAGAATATGCATATACAATCGCAAAGGGATTTATAAAAACAAATAAAAAAGATATAGAAAAACTTTTTGGTGGTGAAACACAGTTTTTAAATTTCTTAAATAAAATAAACACTCTTAAAAATCCAGATAAAGATAATCAGTATATTTCCAAGTATTATGCTCCTCAAAGCGAGGATATAAGTAAGGCAGATTATACAAAAGAAAGATTGTTTTATACCCGCGAAAATGCGCTTGCAATCGATAAAATACGAGACTACATAGAGCAAAATTTCGATACGGTAATGCCAGAGGATGGGCAAAAAAAAGATATCCTGACTGCTTGTTTACTTTATGAAGCGGCAACGCACACAAATACGAGCGGTGTATTTAAAGCTTTTCATAAGGAATTTGGAGGACACGGAAAAGATGCGCTCAAACGAATTCTTACAAAAATTCAGTTAAATCCGCCAGTATTAATCGACAGTAACTATCCGGTTCATGTTTACAATGAAGATGCAAATTCTCTGGTAAAAATGCTTCCAGAAATGGATATTGTATATCTGGACCCCCCTTATAATCAGCATCAATATGGCAGCAATTATCATATGCTCAATACCATAGCAAAGTGGGATAAAATTCCTGAGCCGCTAGAATTAAATGAAAAAGGTATATTAAAAAATAAGGCAGGTATCAGGGAGGACTGGATAAAAACACGCTCACCATATTGTTATAAAGATACTGCACCAAAGGCCTTTGAAAATCTTATTCAAAATATAAAAGCAAAACTGATATTGATAAGTTATAGTTCAGATGGAATTATTCCTTTTGAAGAAATGAAAAGGATATGTTTATCAAAAGGATATGTTTCAATTGTAACAAGCGATTACACAACTTATCGTGGAGGAAAACAGAGTAACAAACGGGTAAATTCAGATATTGAATTTATTCTGGTGATTGATACAACAAAGAAAGCAGAAAAATCATGTGAAGAAAAAATTGATAAAATAATTGTTGAGAAAAAAATCTTAATGACATTAAAAAGAAAATTCTGCGAAAAAAGAATGAACAATTATTTTGAATTTTATAAAAAAGAAGAGGAAAATTATGCCTGTGTAAAATTAAGCGATACAATGATTGAATTTTTATGTGTAGATAAATTCACGCTTTCTTTAACACATAATTTACAAAACCTTTCAATAGAACAGTTAAATCAGTTATTAGAAATCCTCGAAAAAGCAATCTGTCACACAAAAGAAGAAGAACTTGATGAAATATTGCGAATTTGCAGAACAGAAACTATAAACAAAAAAAAGTATGTAAGAATGATTCCCGGTACGCTAAAAAAACTTGCACAAAAAAAATACAAAGAGATTTATTATCAAAACTTAAAAAAACTAGAAAATTTTGCAGACGAAGACGCTGCACTTTATGAAATAATAAAAGATAAAATAAAAAATATAAAATCACTCGCAGAAATTCGATTTAATACGTAAAACATGTTAAAATAAAATAGTATGTATAAGAATCCTATAATTTTATGTGATTATTCTGACCCAGATGTAATAAGGGTGGAAGATGAATATTACATGGTTACTTCAAGTTTTAATTTTACTCCAGGACTGCCGATTCTTGGTTCAAAAGATCTTGTTCATTGGAAGCTGATTAACTATGCCATGGAAAACATACCTATTTCCAGATATACATATCCTCAAAATTCCCAGGGAATTTGGGCACCTTCTTTTTCATATCATAACGGTGTATTTTATATTGTTGTAGGAATACCTGATGAAGGAATATATATAACTCAAACTGAAGACATTTTGGGAAAATGGAGCCCACTAAAACAGGTTCATGCTGCAAAAGGTTTTATAGATCCGTTTTTATTCTGGGATGAAGACGGAAAAGCATACATTTATCATGCTTATGCAAAAAGCAGATGCGGATTTAACAGTAAAATAGGAATCATTGATTTTGATTTTGAATCGTTTAGATGTGTTGGTGAAGATAGATTTATTTATGACGGGATAAAAACACAACCAACAATTGAAGGACCAAAAGTTTATAAAAGAAACGGATATTATTACATTTTTGCACCTGCAGGTGGAGTTACAGATGGCTGGCAGACAGTTTTAAGGTCAAAAAATCCAGAGGGTCCTTGGGAAGAAAAAATTGTCCTCATTGAAGGAAATTCAGAAGTAAATGGTCCACATCAAGGTGCGCTGATAGAAACGTCATTTGGCGAAAACTGGTTTATACATTTTCAGGAGAGAGGAATTTACGGAAGAATAACTCATCTGGAACCAGTAAAATGGGAAAATGACTGGCCGCTCATGGGTACTTCTGTCAAAACAAATATTGTTCCTGGTGAGCCAGTATCAAAATGGCATTCACCAAAAATCAAGGGCTCAAAATATTTTGGAAAATCTGTCTCAAAACCAATCAGAGCGTTTGAAGGGGCCTCCTTAAACTGGCAATGGAGCGGAAATCATGATGAAAGTTTTGCAAGAGTTGCAGGAATTCCAAATACAGACATAGAATCATTCCGCCTGAATGTTTTGAATGTGTCTTCATACGCACAGCAGAGTTTTCCTGTTTTATGGAATTCTTCAAATGTTTTGACTCAAAAAATTCAGTATGAAAGTTTTTATTTTAAGGCAAGTCTTGATGCAAGCGATCTTCCAATTGGCTGTCGTGCCGGGGTGATATATATTGGAGATGAATATGCATCTGTTGCTATAGAAAGAACAAAAGAAGGATTTGATCTTGTATATATAAAATCAAAAAATAATGAATTAACAGATATAATCCGATTTGAAGAAGAAATTTCTAGAATTCATCTTCATTTAGAAATAGATAGTCAACCGATTCATTTTAAAATGGAATTTATTCCATTTAGCATCTACTCTGGCGCTGTTCAGTTTACTGTAAGAACAGGGGATTTATTCCGTGCATTCAAATGGAAGAGTGAATACTACAGCACAGAAAATGCACATTGGGTTGGCGGGCGCCTTGGACTTTATGCTATTGGAAACATAAAGGGAAGCGCATTATTCTATAACGTGAAAATTCGCCACTAATAATCAGACTATCAATCGGTAGTCTTTTTATAATCCCAATTATGCTTGGGGTATCTTCCTTTCATTTCTTTACAGATTTCATTCCAGCTTCCAGTCCAAAAATTTTCTAAATCGTCTGTGATTTGCAGAGGGCGTCTGGCAGGAGAAAGGAGATTCAGAAGAATTCTTTTCCCTAAAACTGTTGGTGTACTAAATACACCGAAAATTTGCTGAATAATTATGCTTATATTAGGCGTAATATCAAAAGAACGAACGTTAGTTAGAAAACTATCGATAGTTAGTTTATCAATTTTAATAGTTGTTTCATAGGAAATTCTGGCTTTTTTTCCGTTTGTAAATATATATATTTCAGGAACATATTTGTTAACATTATCACCATCTAAATACCAGAAAAGAGAATCATAAATATTCCTGGATGAAATATCAGTTGAGTGAATAAAAGGTAAAAGCCAGTCGGTTGATTTAAATTGAAGAGTTTGAATTTTATCTAAAAGGGTGGGATCTTTAATCCTTGCATAGAAAGCAGCTCGCGTTAAAAAACTTATCAGCTGTTCATCAGGGGAAAGACAAACTAACCCTTCTTTCTCAATTTGATTGCAGATTGCTTTTCCATAATCGTTTTCAGATGCTGGTAAAATTTTTTCAGATAGAACAAGGGATTCAAATGCAGTGATCTGTTTTTTTATTATTTTTGAGGAATTGGTTACAAATTCAATTTTTTCAAAAGTTTTGCTATGTTCTAAAAGCCAGGGTTCCAAATCAGCAAATTTAAGCTCAAAAAATTCAAATATTGTTGGAGTATTGTTTGTGATGACGGTTTCCAGGGCAAGAAGATACTCTGGAGAAAGATTAAAATCGTTCTTTAAAATAATATTTTTTCCAGAAGAAAGTTGATAAATTGTTTTTCCGCGCGTATTTAAGTTCTGTTCTTTTGATGATAATTTTTTTGCAATTCTGTCTGGAAAGCCTGAAAGTAGCATTTTTGTTTGTGAAAACGATTCATCCCCAGTTATTTTTATTCCCTTTAATCTGTTTTCTAAGGAGAGTAAAAACTTTTCCTGAATATTTTTAGATGAATTGCTAAATTCGCTGTATTTTAAAATCAACTGGAGAGCTTCATTTAAATGATTTGTCTTTTTGCCGTATAAAAGAATGTTTGCATACCGTGGAGAAAGTCCCAGTCTTAATGCAGATTTACCATTTTCAGTTATTTTTTCTTCATCAATAAGGTTAAGATTTTTTAAGAATTCAAGAGAGCTTTTCCAGGCTGAAAAAGAAGGTTTATCCAGCCAAAGAAAACTATCAATTTTTACTGAGCCCCATTGAGCACATTCCAATACGACACTTGTTAAATCTGAGCGCAGAATTTCTGGTTCGGTTTCTTTTTTTAGCACATCATATTTATTCCAAAGTCGGATGCATTTTCCTTTTTGGATACGACCTGCTCGACCAGCGCGTTGTTCAGCATTGAATAGGCTTATTTTTTCCGTGACAAGTTTGTTTAAACCGGAATTAATTTCAAGCCTGTTTATTCTGGAAAATCCGCTGTCTATAACTGTACTTACCCCTGGAATGGTTAAAGAAGTTTCTGCAATTGAAGAAGACAAAATAATTCTTTGTGGGTTAGTAAAGGGGACAGGAGCAAGAATTTCTTTTTGCTCTTTTAGAGGAACAGAAGAATGAAGAATCATTATGTCCATTGAGCTATCAATCAGCATGTCTTGTAATGCCTGCTTTGTTTTATTGATTTCAAAGATTCCTGGCAAAAAAACAAGTATCGTATCATTGCGAAAAGCATCGTGATTTGCGGGGAGACTACCAACTTTACCTTTTGAAGGGGGAATTTCTTCTAAAATTGCATCTTCGACGCTTATTTTATCGTTATAAATTATATCTACAGGAAATTGCTTGCCAGGTATATTAAGAATGGGGGCTTGTGGTGTTGAAAGAAAAGAAGCAATTTTTTGAACATCCATTGTTGCTGACATAATGATAACGTATAAGTTGTTACGTAATTCCATTGCTTCTTTAAGAAAAGTAAGGGCTAAATCTGCATGTACTGAACGTTCATGAAATTCATCTAAGATAACAACATCGACCCCTTCTAGCGAAGGATCATTTTGTAAACGTCTTGTAAGAATGGCTTCTGTAATAACTTCAAATCGCGTTTTTTCTGATGTTTTACTTTCTAAGTGCAAAGTATATCCAGAAGTTTCTCCGACATTTTCATTCAGTAATGAAGCGACACGGCCTGCTATTGCAACGGCAGCAATTCTCCGTGGTTCAAGCATCAGGATTTTACCCTTAAAATAGTTTAATAAAGCAAGAGGAACACATGTAGATTTTCCTGCTGCAGTTTGGGCAGTTAAAACAAGAAATCTTGATGGAGAATTTTTTAATGTGGAGCAGATATTATCTAAATAAGGTTTAATCGGAAAATCCGGAATATTATAATTCATCTAAAAGACCTGCTGCCTGTAAAAGAGTTTTTGTGTATTCAGTTTTACAGTTTTTTAATAATAAATCCGTTGTATTTTCTTCAATAAGTTTACCCTTGCACATTACACCGATTCTGTCTGCCATATATGCTATGACATTTAAATTGTGGCTTATAAAAAGAAATGTCAGATTAAAATTCTTTTGCATTGATTTAAGTAAGTTAAGTATTTGATTCTGGATAAGAACATCTAAAGAACTTACACATTCATCACAAATTACAAATTCTGGTTTTAAAATCATGGCACTTGCGATAGACACCCTTTGCCGTTGACCGCCAGAAAGCTGACTTGGATATTTTTCTAAACAGTCTGGAGGCAAACCAACAAGAGTTCTCATTTCATTAACAAGTCTTTTTCGTTCCTGACTGGATTTTCCAATTTTATGTATTTTAAGGGGTTCTTCAATAATGTCTTTAATCTTCATTTTTGGGTTTAATGAAGAATATGGATCTTGAAAAATAATCTGGCATTTTTTTGTAAAATCTTTTTGTCTAATTTTTCTTGTATCAGTACCTTCCAGATGTACTGTTCCAGATGTTTGTTGTAATAGATTACAAATAATGGAACTTAAAGTTGACTTTCCGCTTCCTGATTCTCCCACAAGACCGTAAAATTCGCCTTTATAAATCGAGAGATTTACTGAATCTACAGCTTTAAAACTTATACCGTTTTTAGAGAATTCTTTTGAAATATTTTTACACTGAATGAACGGAGTATCTTTATTCATTTAACAGGTCCTGCTCAAAATAAGATGGTAATTTAGTATATCTTTTTTTTGCATTTGGAATTGAATCAATTAATGCCTTTGTATAAGGATGTACAGGTGAGTTAAAAATTTTTTGGGTTTCACCTTCCTCGATTATTTTTCCTCTATACATTACATAAACACGGGAACATATTTTTTTAACTATGGAAAAATCATGTGTTATTAAGAGGGTAGCTGTATTAAATTTTTTATTTAACTCATAAATGATTTTTAAAATGTCTTGTTGAGTTGCAACATCAAGAGCTGTTGTTGGCTCATCTGCAATTAAAAGCTGAGGATTTGTCATTAGGGCACTGGCAATCATAACTCTTTGTCGCATTCCGCCTGATAGTTCATGAGGATATGAATTAAAAATACGGTTTGTATCAGTTAAGCCAGTTAATTTTGCCAGTTCAGCTGCTTTTTTTAGTGCAACATCTTTTGAAATTCCTTTAAAAACGGATTCTTCAATAATTTGTTTACCGACCTTCAAAAGAGGATTTAGGGAAGTCAGCGGCTCCTGAAAAATAATTGATTTATTTTTCCCTCTGAATTCAATCGACCCGGAAGTAATTTTTGCAGATTCTGGTAAAAGATTCATAATGCTCAAAGAGGAAGTCGGATCGTAGCCATGTCGTTCTGTGAGC
>JAZSJM010000006.1:0-8715 GCA_045534325.1 Treponema sp.
CTTAGTTTAGGATCTCTGTCTTCGTAAAGCTTTATTAAAATTTCAACCGCTTCCTCTTTTCCCATGTTACCGATTGCTTCACTGGCATACATGCGGATAAAAGTATTTTCATCTTCGTCCTGAGCCATTTCAACAAGAGAATCATATGTCTCTACAGCCTTTATTTTTCCCAAAACTTTTACTAGCTGCTGTCTTTGACCTAGAGTTAAATCCTCGCGATCAAGATATTCCGTAAGATAAACAGCTTCCTCACTTCCGCCAATTTCACCTAGAGTTGTAATACAGTTATTGAAATAATCCTCATCTTCATTTTCAAGAAGTGTTAACACCGCAGGAATTGCCTCAACAGTTTTTACTGCCTGAACATATTTAAAAACTGCACTTACAGTTGAGTTTTTTTCGTCATAGGGATCGTTTAACGTAATTACAGCAAAATCTTCCAGACATGGATCTTCAAGTTTCGTAAAATATTCAAGGATTTTTTCACGGACTGCAGTATTTTTAGTCAAAGAGAATAAATCATAGACATCATCTACAAATCTGACATCTTCGTTTTTTACAAGTTTATCAAGAAGTTCGATAATATCATCTTCCATGCCATATTTTAGTGTGTCAGAATTTTCTTTTCTTGTATCAGGATATGTGTCTTCAAGTTCTTTTATTTTATCAGCATCCTGTTTTTTGGGTCGTTTTTCTTCAGGAACATCAGAAACACCAGGCTTATGGGAAACACTTCTGTCTTTTTTTAAAACGCGGGCGTCAGTTACGGCCTCAGGGCTGGAATCACCAGCAGTAAAGTCGTCTGCGTTCTGCTCTACTTGCTGGGCAACAGAAGCTTCACTTTCTAAACTTTCCTGACTATAAATAAAACTAGAGAAAAAAGCAAAAACAACAATAAAAATAAAACTTTTCATAAACATCTACTTAAAGTTTCGGCACAACTGACTGACAGTTGAACTGCTACTTTATATTTCCTGCATGATACCTTTTTAAGAAATTTATTCGATATTCTTCAAACCTGTTTTCCTCAATTGCGTTACGAATTTCTTTCATCATATTATGTAAAAAATAGAGATTATGGTAACTTGCAAGCATGCAACTTAAAATTTCTTGTTCCTTAAATAAGTGTCTGAGATAACTTCTTGAATAATTGCGGCAGACTTTACAGTTGCATTCCTTGTCGACAGGTCCAAAGTCATGAATAAACCTCTCTTGTTTTATCGAAAGATTTCCATCGTGAGTAAAATATGAACCGTTGCGGGCATTACGGGTAGGAAGCACACAGTCAAACATATCAATTCCTGAATGAACGGCATCTAAAATGTAATCTGGCGTTCCAATTCCCATAACATATTTTGCCTTTTCTTCTGGCAAAAAGTTAACTGTATAATCAAGCATTGATGCAAATTCTTCGGCAGGCTCACCAACACTTAAACCACCGATTGCAATTGCCGGTAATTCCATTGATGTTACAAATTCAGCAGAGCGTTTTCTTAAATCTTCAAAAAAATTTCCCTGTACTATAGGAAGCAAAATTCCCTTATATCCTTCATCAACTTTTTTCTGCCACTCACCTTTTGCATGTTTTAGCCAGTTTTCCGTAATTTCAAGGGCTTTTACCGCTTCTTTTTTTTCAATTCCATATCCTGTACAAACATCAAGTTGCATTTGAATATCAGAATTAAACTGGGCTTGAACATCAACAACCTTTTCTGGTGTAAACATATGCCGGCTTCCATCAATGTTAGAGGCAAAATATGCACCTTCTTCAGTTATCTTGCGGAGTTTCGAAAGACTCCATACCTGAAATCCTCCTGAATCAGTCAAAAAATTCTTTTTCCATCCGCTAAAACCATGAAGTCCGCCAGCCTCTTCGATTACATCACTTCCCGGTCTAAGGTAAAGGTGATATGTATTTGCAAGAATAATTTCAAATCCAATTTCCTCTAAATCATCTTTAGTCAGGGCTTTTACAGTTGCATTAGTTCCAACCGGCATAAAAACAGGAGTCTGAACATCCCCATGAGGAAGATGGAGAACACCTGTGCGTGCCTTAGAATCCAGTGATTTGTGCCTGATATCAAAAATATTTTTTATCATTTTTTACCGCCATAATTTAAGTTCGAGCATATTTTAAGAGAACAAAACTTATTGCAACAAATAAAAATACAGGAAGCCACGCTCCCATAAATGGAGTTAAAAGTCCAAACCGTGCCATAAGCATTGTAACCATTTGAAATACATAATATAAAACTGCAGCAGAAATGCAACTTGCTAAAGATATGAGCATTACATTTTTACGAGTTTTTCCACTTAATCCGATTGATAAAAAAACAACAATAAATAAAATAAACGGAAATGCAAATTTTTTATAATATTCACTTAAAGCCTCTGCATAAGGCAGACCAGCTTTTTTTAAGTGAGTAATATACTCTCTTGCTTCTCTTGTATTTACGGTTTCCACGGAAATTGTATTGTTTTTAAAAGTATCAGGAATTTCTGTCAAACGCTTTGCAGTATCACTGTCAACAGGACCTGTTTCAATTTTACCTTCAATCAGAGTATATTTTGTAGCACCGCTTAACTTCCATGAATCATCCATCCATAAAGCAGAGTCCGCACGAATAATACTGTTTAAGGTTTTATCATTATTTCTTATAACGATATAAAGTGAATAAAGCCGTTTTGCTGCATTATCATAAAAATCAGCCTTGTAGACTACATTTCCATGGTCAGAAATAACCACAATTTTATCGTTATTTAAACTTTTTTCCCTATCCAAAACTATAGACTGCAATTCAACTTTTTGAGCATAGGTCGAAACTACAAATTTATCTTCAAAAAAAAACAAGGCAAAGCTCATTAAAAATGAAAAAACAAGAAGTGGCGCCGTAAAATTTATAAGGGGAACCCCTGAAGCAAAAACAGCAATAAGTTCATTATTTGCATAAAAATCAGAAAGTGTGTATGAAACTGCAAAAAGAATCCCAAGAGGTGCTGAATACCAAATTGCTTTAGGAAAATACAATGCCATAATTTTAAATACAGTAGCAGCAGGAACAGAATTTGAAATAAAATTCCACAAATTCATAAATAAATCAACAAGAACAAGAACAAAGGCAAAAAAAAGAACAGAGCCGATAAAGAGAGGAATGAACTTTTTCAAAAGATATTTAACTAAAGTCATTTATTTTCCTATTAATTTGACGTAAAAAATAAAGGCAGCGATAAAAATCGTGATATTCGGAGCCCACATAACCCAAAAACCATTCAATCCGCCCCTGTTACCAAAAATCTGTCCTAAAATCATTAAAGTCCAGTACAAGACACATATTACGATTCCAATTATCAATCCGATTGTCTGTCCGTTGTGTTTTCCAAAAAGCAGGGCAAGAGGTAAAGCCAAAAAAGCAAAGAAAATCGAACCGAAGGGAAGTGAAAATTTTTTATTGTATTCAAGAATATAAGAATTAAGCTGTTTTTTTGAATGACCCTCAATTTTTTCAAAATCTTTAATCCGCTTTCGTAAATCGTAAGAGGTCATCTCTCGAGGGCTGACTTTTTGAGAAGTTGCACTGATTGATGATTCAAAAACATTTAAATTCATAACTTCTGAAGAAAGAACATCAAATTTATCTCTTTTAGCCTTGTCAAACATAAGGACGGCGGAATTATTCATCTCCAGAGTCATCAATACCCCAGGCTCAGAAGATTTTTTTACTTTAGAAGCATCAGCAACAATAATGCGCTGCTGACCGTCAGAATCTGTATCAAAGAAAATTAAATCACTAACGTTTTCGCCTTTTACATCACCTATTACAAGAGTCTTATCAACTGTTTTTTTTACAGAATTGGGCTCTAGTTCTACCGCAGGATTTGAGGCAAGTATAGAACGATAAAGATTATTGTATTTTATTGTTCCCAGTGGAAGTAAATAATCATTTACAAAAAAAGAGCCAAGGGAAATAATTGAACCTAAAATAATGACAGGGGCTAAAATTGCGGTATAACTTTGGCCGGAAGCTCTAAAAATCAAAACTTCATTTTCGCTCACCAAACGGCCTATACACATTAAAAATCCGACTAAAGTTGCAAAGGGTGCCGATTGTGCAATAATCGACGGAAGAGCATACATCATAAGTTTCAATACGTCCCACAGCGGAACTTTTTTCTCAAGAATTTTTTGAATCACAAGAAGAATCTGATTAACAAAAAATATAAAAAAGAAGAATAAAAAAGCAACAAAAAAATATAAAAAAAGTTCTCTCAATAAGTAGCGGTAAAACACATGGCGGTTTAAGCCCGATTTTTCCTGCATCGCCGTATCTAAAAAATCCCCTTGTTTTTTAAAGCCGAGGCGGTACATCAATAAGGCAGATAAATGAAAGACCGTATTTAAGAAATTAAAACTGTCCCATGCAGGCTTAATTTTTTCTTTTATGAATTTAACTGCAAAAAGACGATACTTGTTTTTTGTCCACAGGCGGTAATAATAAAAACCCAAGGTTTCAATCCGCCGGATTTTTTTATGCTGACGTATTTTTTTTATATTTGAGAAAATTACTGTTATTGCTTTCTTGCACGCATTTCGAAGATTATCCATAAATCTTGAAATAAGCATTTCAATTTTATCAAGCATTTTTACTGATTATTTTCCTGTATGCCCAAAACCGCCTTCCCCACGGTCTGTTTCATCCAGCTCATCAGTTTTAACAAAAACACCCTGCGTAACAGGAGAAACCACAAGCTGTGCAATTCTATCCCCGTTTTTAATTTCAAAATCATCCTTACCAAGATTTATAAGAATAACCTTTACTTCTCCACGATAATCACTGTCAATTGTTCCTGGAGTATTTAAGACTGTTACCCCATTTTTAGCTGCCAGTCCTGAACGTGGACGAACCTGAACTTCAAAACCATTAGGAATTGCCATTTTTATTCCAGTAGGAACAAGTACACGTTCAAAGGGTTTTAAAATAATTGAAGAATTATTTTCAAGAAAAGCGCAGACATCAGCACCAGCAGCACCAGATGTCTGATACGAAGGAATTTTTACACCGTTTTCGGCTAGAATTTTAATTTCACATTTATTCATAATATATAATTATATCAGAAAAAAGGAATATGTGGTATCGCAATAAATTATACAATAAAAAAAACACAGTTTAAAAAAGAGTTCAACAAAATTGAATCTTTAATGAACTGTGTTTATAAATCAATTAAAGAAACATCAAAAAACTCACAGTCAGAGGTTATTCGAAGTTTCCTTAAATAAAATGATTTACTTACTTCTGCTCTTCTAAAGCATCAACATAAGAAAGATTTAATCTTCCCATCTTGTCAACTTCAATAAGTTTTACAGGAATCTGCTGACCTTCTTTAAGAACATCCGTTACCTTTTCTACGCGACCGCGAGAAAGTTTTGATATATGACAAAGTCCTTCTTTTCCTGGTAAAATTTCAACGAAAGCACCAAAATCCATGATTCTTTTAACAGTTCCGTTGTAAATTGTACCAACCTCAGGATCTTCACAAATACCTTTAACAGCACTCTTTGCTTCTTCAGCCTGTTTTCCAGTTTTTCCGTAAATCTGAACAGTACCGTCATCTTCTGTATTGATAGTAACATCATACTGTGCACATAAAGCCTTTATGTTCTTTCCGCCAGGACCGATAAGGGCACCAATTTTATCTGGACTTATTTTCATGGTCAGAATTTTTGGAGCAAAAGGACTGATTGGCTGAGGTCTGTCAATACATTTTTCCATGATTGAAAGAATGTGAAGACGTCCAGCTTTAGCCTGAGCAAGAGCTTCTTTCATAATCTGGGTTGTTACACCTGCAATCTTAATATCCATCTGGAAACCAGTAATACCATCTTTAGTACCAGCAACCTTAAAGTCCATATCACCAAGATGATCTTCTTCACCAAGGATATCAGAAAGGATTTTATAATTTCCATAAGGATTATCGCCTTTAGGCTCTGTAATAAGACCCATGGCAATTCCAGCAACCATCTTTTTCATAGGTACGCCAGCAGCAAGCATTGCAAGACAGCCACCACAGGTCGAAGCCTGAGAAGATGAACCGTTAGATTCCATGATTTCAGAAACTACACGTACTGTATATGGAAATTCAGATACAGGAGGAACCATTGCTGCAAGAGAACGACGGGCAAGGTTTCCATGTCCGATTTCACGTCGACCAGTTGTAAGACGACCTACTTCACCTACTGAATATGGAGGGAAGTTATAGTGAAGAATAAAGTTTTCACTTCTTTCTCCATCAATATCATCATAAACCTGAGCATCAAGAGTTGTACCTAATGTACAAACTGCAAGAGACTGAGTTTCTCCACGTGTAAAGAGAGCAGAACCGTGTGGACGAGGAAGTACATTTACTTCACAGGTAATTGGTCTGATTTCATCACACTTACGGCCGTCAATACGAAGACCTTTATCAAGAATACTTTTACGAAGAAGATTATACTGAATGTCATCAAAACAGGCATCAAAAAGTTTTTTCTGAACCTCATCTTCAAACTGTTCAGCATATTTTTCAACAATCTGCTTTTTAACGGCAGAAATAGCGTTTCCTCGATTATCTTTTCCGTCCTGAAAGCAGGCAGTCTCTAATAAAGGAGTTGCTTCTGCAATAATTGCCTCTTTATTTGCAAGCTCTACATTGAGCGGTGCTAAAGGAAGTTTTTCTTTTCCGCATTTTGCAACAAGCTCTTCCTGAAGTTCGCACATTGCAGTAATGAAACCCTGAGCCTGTTCAAGGGCACCAAGCATTACTTCTTCGCTTACTTCATTGGCTCCGCCTTCTACCATTGTAAATCCGTCTTTTGTTCCGGCTACAACGATTTCCAGTTCTGCTTTTTCCTGCTGCTGAAATGTAGGATTGATTACATATTTTCCATCGATGTAAGCTACACGTGCAGCTGCTACAGGTCCGTGAAACGGAATATCAGAAATTGAAACCGCAGCACTTGAAGCAACTACTGCAAGAATATCCGGTGGATTGATTCCATCTGCAGAAACACAAGTCGGAACAATCTGAATTTCACGACCAAAGCTTACTTCAAAAAGAGGACGCATCGGGCGGTCAATAAGACGTGAAACAAGAATTTCCTTATCTTTTGGACGACCTTCACGTTTTACAAATCCACCAGGAATTTTTCCTGCTGCATAGTATTTCTCATTGTATTCAACAGTAACTGGGACAAAGTCCAAACCTTCTTTTACTTCTTTTGAAGCACAAACTGTAGCAATTACAGAAGTTCCGGCAAACTGAGCGTAAACACAGCCATTTGCCTGTTTACCGATTTTACCAGTTTCGAGGATAAGTTCTTCATCACCGATTTTATAAGTTACTCTATTTATTGCCATAACTTAAACCTCCTGTTTAGCTTATTTGCGGAGGCCAAGATCTTTAATAAGCTGGCGGTAAAGTTCCAGATCCTTTCTCTGAAGATATTTTAGAAGCTTGCGGCGCTGACCAATTACTTTAAGAAGCCCGCGTGCTGCACCTGTATCTTTAGGGAACTGTTTGCAGTGAGCTGTAAGCTGTTTAATACGTTCAGTTAAAAGTGCAACCTGAACTTTTGAATTTCCTGTGTCGGCTTCATTTGCGCCGAATTTGCTGACAATAGCAGCTGATTCTTCTTTTGTAAGCATTTTACTTACTCCTTATAAATTATTTTATTTCCCTGGTTAACCAAATTGAATTGCCCGGACAAATCCACTGAGCGATCCATCAGAATCCAGCACGCGAAGTAAACCGGAATCTAATTTGCAAGCTACAGTTTTTGTAACGGAAATCTCTTCGCTTCCAGAAATTACCATTTCAATCTGAACGGTATAATCACCGTCCGGGGGAAAAACCTGACTCCCCTGCTGTTTTGCCGTCAGATATATCTGACCATTTATATTTTCCCTGCGCCAGTAAAAACCAGCACAGTCAATTGCATAAGGTCTATGAAGCATTATTTTTATTGCTTCAAATTCTTTATCAAGAACATCCTGCCGTATTCTCGATGAACTGACTTTTTTATCAAGATAATCAATAAAATCTACAACTTCAAGTTCAACACTATTTGATTCACAAAATTCCTGTAAAGCAGGTATATCAGTTGAACCTTTATAACCACATCTAAAATCCTGCCCTTCAGCAATAAATTTTACGTTACAGTTATTTTTTAAGATAGACAAAAAGTCATTACCTTTAATTTTAGTAAAATCATCAGAAAAGTCAATTACAATAACGAACCTAAATCCTTTTGATATAAAGAATTCCATTCTTTGTGACAAACTCGATGCTTCTCCACTCCATTTTTCAGAAGAACTCTTGGATTTAGTAGGATGGCGGAAAGTTACAATTCCGGGAGCCAGAGTTTTTTTATGAAGTAAAAGATCAAAAATTGAATCATGTCCTATATGAGTTCCATCAAAACTGCCGATGCTGATTGCAGTTCCTGTTTCCAAAAAATCTTTTGAAAACTTTTTATTAACAATCTGCTCCCATGAATAAACCTTTATCTCTTCTTTCTGCAACGGAATGACAAATCCATAAGTCAATTTTCGATTTGTTTTTTTTACAACTCCAGCAAAAGTTAAATCAGGATAAAAAACAGCCAGTTCATCATTTTCTTTTGGTTTATCAAGATAGTAAAACGAATGGTTTCTTAGAGGACGACCACTTGTAAAATCCTGG
>JAZSJM010000132.1:0-3187 GCA_045534325.1 Treponema sp.
GGTTTTGCAGACCGTTCCCTTACCACTTGGGTAAGACGCCATGTTCTTAGAGTTTATAGAATTTATCGTTTTATGTCTAGTATTTAATCTCTGTTTACGCTAAATTAAATCAAAAAGGAACACTAAGTTCCGGCGGTTCGAAACCCATCCCGCCTTATCAAAACTAGGAGTCTTATATGAATTTCTTAAATGAAATACTTTCAATTGCAAGTATTTTCGTCTTTTTCGGTGGCTTAATAGCCTTCTTCAGATTTTTCGGTAAAACAGGAATTTACGCTTGGACAGTAATCTGTACAATTGCTGCAAACATCGAAGTTTTAATTCTTGTTCACGCATTTGGTCTTGATACGACTCTCGGTAACGTTCTGTTTGCTTCAAGTTTTCTTGCTACAGATATAATGAGCGAGATTTTCGGAAAAAAAGAAGCAAATAAATGTGTAAAAATCGGTATTCTTGCAAATGTTACTTTTATCATTATCAGTCAGTCATGGTTTTTATACGTTCCTGCAGAAGTAGATACCATGGCACAACCTATTCGCACAGTTTTTGCAAATACTCCGCGGGTTATGCTTTCTAGTCTTTTTGCTTATGCTGTATGTGAATTATACGACGTATGGGCATATCACGCCTTATGGAACTGGTCAGAAAAAAAATACGGAGATCATAGAGCATTTTTATGGCTTAGAAACAACGGTTCAACCCTTGTCAGCCAGCTAATTAACGTTGTTGTGTTTAATATGTGTGCCTTTGGCGGTGTTTTTTCTGCTAAAACTATGATTGAAGTTTTAATCTTTGGATATGCAATTTTTATTGTTACTTCACTTGCCGACACTCCATTTTTATATCTTGCAAGATGGATTAGCGAAAAATATCCTCAAACAAAAGAATAAACACTTCTTTCCCCGCGAAAAAACTCTTTAATAAATCAGTAAAAACACAGGATTTTTAAAGAGTTTTTTTTCCAAAATATATAGACCATACGGTTAAATTGTTTTATATTCCATTTTACAAATAAATTTTACAGGTGGAATGCCATGTTTAACCGTAAGGATTATGTCAGCGATGCAGACTGGAAAAAATTCCTTGATTTTTCCAAAGACCTTGAAACTCCAAATATCGTTATCAATTTAAGTCAGGTAGAAAAAAATTTCATTAATCTTCGTGAATCATTTCCTTATGCGAGCATTTACTTTGCAATAAAATCAAATCCAGGGGAACCAGTCCTAAAACTTCTTGCATCTCTTGGTTCAAACTTTGATGTAGCTTCACGTTATGAACTGGACAAAATTATGTCCATCGGAGTAGAAGCCTCTCGTCTTTCTTACGGAAACACAATAAAAAAGGCACGGGACATAAAGTATTTTTATGATCAGGGTGTCCGCATGTTTGCCACAGATTCAAAAGATGATTTAAAAGCAATTGCAGAAAATGCCCCAGGTTCAAAAATTTATGTACGAATGCTTGTGGAAAACGCCCAGACGGCAGACTGGCCCTTAAGCCGCAAATTCGGCTGTCATCCTGACATGGCTTATGATCTTCTTGTAATGGCAAAAAAACTCGGTCTGCACCCATACGGTGTATCTTTTCATGTCGGAAGTCAACAGCGCGATATCGGTGCATGGAATGATGCAATTGCAAAAGCCTCTTACCTTTCTTATTCCCTGGAAGAAGAGGAAGGAATTAAACTCGAAATGATAAATATGGGCGGAGGTTTTCCGGCTCACTATATTCAGCCTGCAAATGAACTGGAAACCTATGCCTCAGAAATAACAAGATACCTTCACGACGATTTTGGCGAAAATATTCCAAAAATCATTCTTGAACCAGGACGTTCACTTGTAGGCGACTGCGGAATTCTAACAAGCGAGGTCATACTCGTAAGCAGGAAAAATAATACAGCCTTACAGCGCTGGGTTTATCAGGATTCAGGAAAATTTAACGGTCTGATTGAAACATTAGACGAATCAGTAAAATATCCGGTTATTTCTTCAAAAGATAAAGAAGGCGAAAAAGAGGGAGAAGTTATACTGGCAGGACCTACCTGCGACAGTGCAGATATTATGTATGAAAATATTAAATACAAACTGCCACTCACCCTAAAGGCAGGAGACCGTCTATACTGGCTCACAACGGGCGCATATACAGGAACATACGCCAGCGTAGAGTTTAACGGATTTCCGCCGATAAAAACCTACTACATGTAAAAGTATCTAAAGGACAACCGCTTTGAATATTTTATCAGTTAATAACCTTTCTAAAATCGGTCGCGAAGAACCGCTTTTTACAAACGTTACATTCGGCTTAAACGAAGGCGAAAAGGCTGCAATCATCGGTCGCAATGGAAGCGGTAAATCAACAATGCTTTCCATAATCGCAGGAGCACTCTCCCCGGATGAAGGTCAGGTTATAGTTAACAAAGAAAGCGGAATAAGTTTTTTAAGTCAAAATCCCTCTTTTAATCCAGAGGACACAATCGAAGAACATATTTTCAAGAGTAAAACTCCTAAACTCGACAAAATAAGACGATACGAAGAGTTTTGTCTGAAAATGGCAAAAGGTTTTACAAAAGGTGAACAGGAAACCTTTGATTTATTAACTCTTGAAATGGACAAAGGCGACCTTTGGAATTATGAGGCACAGATCCGCTCTATTTTAAGCACTCTTAAGATAGATGATTTAAGTCGAAAAATGAGCACTCTCTCTGGTGGCATGCTAAAAAAAGTGGCTCTTGCACAGGTTCTTGTCGAAGATACAAAACTCCTTTTACTAGATGAACCGACGAACCACTTGGACATTAAAACAATTTACTGGCTGCAAAACTATCTTCACGACACAAAAAGAACGGTTTTAATGGTTACCCATGACCGCTATTTTTTAGATGCAGTCTGCACAAACATTTATGAAGTGAACAGGAAAAAACTTAGGCTTTATCAGGGAAATTATTCAGACTACCTGGAAAAAAAAGAAA
Organism: Treponema sp.; assembly: GCA_045534325.1. Lineage (GTDB taxonomy): Bacteria > Spirochaetota > Spirochaetia > Treponematales > Treponemataceae > Treponema_D. The sequence goes on from JAZSJM010000132.1 coordinate 2,969, forward strand.
TTGAATCAACAATCGAAGAAAACACTGAACGACGCATAGAATCCGTTCTTCGCGTCGAGCGGGACTGGCTCATGCGAGGACCTTGTGCACGAGGAACAAAAGCAAAAGCAAGAATTCAGCACGACATGGCACTCATAAACCGCGAAAAGTTTTCAAAGGAAAAAGGATTTACTTTTGAAGTAGCAGGCAGACGGTTGGGCGGTAAAATTATTGAGCTCC
>JAZSJM010000169.1:0-11448 GCA_045534325.1 Treponema sp.
TATTCTGTCTACCAATATACAATTAAATAAACCTCTACTTCGTTACCCACACTAATAATTACCCTATACCCTCTACATTACGCTGATGAATCAGTTTTTCATTAATTACTGCAATTCTTTCGTACAGTTCAAAATAATCAATATATTCTTCATTTGCTGTATTTTGCTCCGGCTGCAGGACTTTTTCTTTTAAAATTTCATTTGCTTTATCCACACCTTTATATTTAATCTGCCGTGAATATTCAAGATTTAATTCAGGAGTCCAACCCATAATCTGAGGTTTTGCAAGAGTTTTTAATTTTTTTATTGAACAGATTAAATAGATTTTTTTTCCAAAATACTCTTCCAAGGCGTTTCTGAACGGCCTGTCCTTATGAAACTCTAAAGTACATTTCACTAAATTTCCATCAAAAACAAATTTACATAATGATTCTTTTTTTAAGAATTCCCTGCCTTTTTCACTGTTAAAAAAATTCTTTACAGCTTCTTCACCGTCGTAAAACATATATTCATATTCACTTCCCCACAAACATGCACTTAAACTTTCTCTTCGTCTTTGATTAGTTACAGGAAAAATAAATGCTTTTTCAATTTGAATAAAATCAGGAAGATGCACATTTAATTTATTTATAAATTCATCCTCAGTTATATTTTCATACATTACGACAGATGCAATTTCATCATAAGATTGAACACCAAGACTTAAAGTTGAAGAAAACTCAAGCCTTGGCAAAGGGTTAAAACCAGCTGTATAAATTACAGGAATTTTTGATTTCTGGATGGCCCTGTTAAACATTTCTATTCCCGCTAAATGGCTTATAAACTGACCACCATTAGTTTTAACAAATCTAAACACTGCACGATAAATCACGGGAATATTACACTCTGTTCTTCGCTCATAATTTCGATTATTTTCATTATTAGCTACATAAAACCGCTCATCATGTACACTTTTATAGACAAGTTTAGATATTTTATCAATATTTACTGATACTTTATTATTACAAATTCCGCATCTATGATCACAATTACTTTTACAAACCGGAGTTAATTTTTCAAGTTCATTATTGTTCCATTCTTTTAGGTAATAATTTTTAGATACTCCCATACTCACATTATCCCATGGAAGTTTTTCATCTTTTGAACGCTCTCTTAATATTTCGTTTTTAACATCGTAATCAGCCTCTTTAAATGCTTCTTCCCATAATGGTAAATCTTTTCGTAAATGATCTTCCCAGGCATCAAGTCTTACGCCTTTTCTGTAAGCATTATAAATTACCATTCCAGCACGTTTATCTCCACGACTGCAAAGAGCTTCTATATAACTTGTTGAAACATCATGAGTTCCAACCTTAAATTTACCTTTTGGAAGATTCTCACGAATAAAACTTAATTTTCGGTCACTTTCTTCAGGACTAATCTGTCGAACCCACTGATATGGTGTATGAGGTTTTGGAATAAAGGTTCCCACATTAACATGACAGATAATTCCTGTTTTTTTCTGTAAATCGAGCATAAAATCAACTATCACTTTTTCTTCTGTTTTTTCTTCAGTTTCTGGAAAAGGCAGCCCGACCATAAAATAAAATTTAGCCTTATTCCACCCATTCTTTTTTGCTTCATTAATCAAATCAACCAGATGCTGTGCATATACCTCTTTATTCAACCTAAGCTGCCATGCTTCGTCTGGAGTTTCAACAGCAAAAGTAAGTCCTGATTTTCGGATTTCACTTAGTTCTTCAAGCAGAGGAAAAGTAAAACTATTAACTTTCAAGGATGGAAGTTGAAAAGAAATATTTTTTGATTTGTATTTTTTATTTAATTCTTTTAATAACCCGCCAATATCTGGATAATCTGCACTTGAAAGACTTGTTAAAGAAATTTCCTTGTAACCTGCTTGATTTACAAGTTTATCTACATAATTAAAAATTACCTCTTTAGAACGAGCACGTTGTGGTCTATAATAAATTCCGGCATGACAAAATCTACATCCATTAGGACACCCTCGCATAATTTCAACAACACCGTGATCCTGAACAGTTTTTATATTTGGAAGAGGTAAAAAAGCTTCTATTGGCTCATCTTTATCAAAACCTTCATATACAGCCCGATATGCTACATTGTGCCCGCATTTTTCAATCGACATATCCTCAGTCCAGACATTAGGACAGCGGGAAAGTTCATCTAGAATCTCTTTTTTTGTTGCGCCATTTTTTTTCATTGCAGCAAGCTTTTCAAATAATTCAAACATTCCAGCTTCTGCTTCACCTATAAAAACAGCATCAAAAAAAACACTGAATGGCTGAGGATTTGTAGCTCCCACTCCTCCTGCAAAAATTATAGGGTCACTCTCCCCTCTGTCTTTTTTTAAGAGGGGGACTCTCCCCGCTTCCATAATGTTCAAGGCCCCTGTAATACCAAGTTCATATCCTATTGAAAAAGCAAGAAGGTCAAGTTCATTTAAAGGCATCCCTGTCTCAAGAGTATATAAAGGTGTATCTGTTTCTTTTAAAAGTTTTTCAAAATCTTCATCAGGACAAAATACTCGTTCACAGCGGATGTTTTTCTTTTTGTTCAATCCTTGATAAATAATTTTTATTGCCTGATTAGACATTCCTATTGTATATGTGTCAGGAAAAGCAATCGCCGTATTAAAAAATATGTCATTTGTATGAGGCTTAACTATAGCTCCAATTTCTCCTCCAATATAAGTCGAAGGATTTTGCACTCCAATAAGTTTTGAGCCGAATCGTTCAATTGGATTAATTAAATGCATTTAAGTACCTTAAAAGTTTAAAAATAATTATCAACTCTTGAGAATGTCAAACTCTATAATTCAAATTTATGATATCTGATACTCATAACAAGCCCGATACAAATCATTGCAGTCCATAAAGAAGAACCGCCATAGGAAAGAAAAAGAAGAGGAATACCTGTTATTGGCATGATTCCCATAACCATTCCAACATTAACAATAAAATGAAAAAAGAACATGGCAAGAATTCCGGAAATTATATAATAACCAAATTCATTATTTGTACCGCGCATTATATAAACCATTCTGATTAAGATTCCAAAATAAAGAATAAAAACAAGCATACAGCCAAAAAAACCGATTTCTTCAGCTAAAATACTGAAAATAAAGTCAGTACTCTGTTCTGGAAGAAACCGATAATGACTTTGTGTACCGCTTAAAAAGCCCTGCCCAAACCAGTTTCCGGAACCGATTGCAACTTTTGATTGAATTATATTCCAGCCTGCCCCTCGTGGATCAGAATCAGGATTAATAAAAACAATTAAACGCTTTATCTGATAATCTTTTAAAACTTTTCCAGTTACTTTTGACAAAATTAATGCAGCAAAAATAATTCCAAAGGAATATGAAATCCAATAAAAATATTTATTTTGTGGGAATAAAATTTTTCCGATGAAACCAATCAAGCATATTGCACCGCAAGCGATTATTACCAGAGTACTAAGTTTATTATCAATTAATATATTTACGATTTTATAACTGACATGAGCAATTTCACTTTGATAAATTGGTAAAACTGCAAAAATGATTGTCAGCATACCCCCTAAAAAAATCATTAATATATATCTAAGTGAAATTCCTCCTACAAAACACATTACAAGAAAAATAGGAATATATACCATTGCGGTTCCCAAATCAGGTTGAAGCAATATCAATCCAGTTGGTAAAAGAAATATTCCTAAGGAAATAATGAATCTACGTCTGGGAGTTTCTGATTTAGATTTATCTAAATACCAGGCCAAAAATAATATATATATTATTTTACAGAACTCAGAAGGTTGAATTCCAACACCTCCAAAACCAATCCATGAGCGTGCACCATTTACGTAGCGTCCAAATAACTTTGTATATACTAAAATTATAAATAAAAACGCATACAAGTATGGCACATACCTGTCTAATCTTCGGTAATCAATTAAAGTTAATCCTATCATTAAAAAAATCCCGACAACAGCCCAAACAATCTGCTTTAAATATTCATTTGAAACTAAAAATCCTTCAGAGTTTATACCAGATGAATAAATAAACATAATTCCTATTGTAATAAGGGTCAAAACACATAAAACAAGAAAATAATCAAAAGCCTGGTAAATTTTTGTCTTCACTGTTTTTACTCCTGTCTATGTGCAGATTTAATCAAATATTTAAATCCTAATTTTTCTATAGCTTCATCATATGTCTGATTATTAAAAATTCCTTGAAAAATGATATTAGTACAATATGGAGCCCACCATTCCCAGTCATTAATTGCTTCGACAATAACAACAACAATATATTGTTCTTCAACTGGGGCATCATAAGGTCCATAAGCAGCCATCCAGGAATGCCAGTGATTGGCTTCAACCCCATTAACTTCCGCAGTACCAGTTTTTCCGGCTAATTTAACAGTTTTATTATTCATCGGATATTGAGCTGTTCCATCTGTAATTACATATCTAAGATCTCTTTGAACTTCTTTCCAGATTGATTTATCAATATTCATCTCGTGAAGTATTTGCGGTTTTATTTCTTCAATAACAGTATTTGTTGCTGGGTCACGAACTTCCTTTAATAAGTGAGGCTTATAGATTTTTCCTTCATTACAAACCATAGCAAGCATGTTTGCAACATGTAATGGTGTAACAAGAGTATATCCCTGTCCGATAGACATATTCATTGTATCACCACCCTTCCAGCGTTCATGATACCGTCTTTCTTTCCATTGGCTTGTCGGCACAAAACCAGCAGATTGAGCGGGAAGATCTATTTCTAAACTTTCTCCAAAACCGAATTCCTTTGAATATGATGCAATTTTATCAACACCAAGATTATCCCTTCCCACTACCCAGTAATAAACGTCGCAGGACTGAGCAAGTGCATTTTTCAAATCAAGATACCCATGTCCTGGATATTTAATATGACAAGTAAATGTCTGATTACCGTAAATTATCCTTCCAGGACACTCTACTTTTCGTTCAGAGGGAATTGCTTTTTCTGCTAGAATTGCCGTAGACATGATTGTCTTAAAAGTTGATGCCGGCGGATATACAGCATTTACAGCGCGATTAAGCAAAGGTTTATTAGGATTTGTCGCCAATTCATTATACAAAGATGCAGCATCATCAGAATTAAAAAGGTTTTGATCATAAAACGGATAGCTGACCATGGCAATGACTTCTCCGTTAGATGGTTTTAATACAACTGCAGCACCAACCCTCTGCCCCAAAGCCTGTTCTGTTAATGCTTGAATACGAGAGTCAATAGTCAGTACTAAATTTTTTCCTGGTTGCGGAGGCTCAATTATAGGGACATCTGAAATTATATGTCCTCTGGCATCAACTGTACGGCTTTCCCTACCAGCTGTTCCTTGCAGATATTTATCATATTGCTTTTCAATTCCTGTTTTTCCAACTATTGAATTAGCTTTGTAACCCTGATTATACATTACGTTGAATTCTTCTTTTGTAATATCACCAACGTAACCGATTACATGACTTATTGAACCAGTTTCAACATAGTTACGTATCGGTTTTGAACGCCAACTTACACCTGGCAAGTCCGTTAAATTTTCAGCTATGTCAGAAATCACATTAAAAGAAACATTAACACGAATTTCAATCGCCGTATAAGATTTTCTTAGTCTTTGGGGAACTTTTTTATCAATATCATTTTTTGATATACCTAAATATCCAGCAAGTCTTGAAGTAACAGTATCATAATATCCGGCAGGAATTTCAGCGGGTGTCAAATCCACAGCAAATGAATCTGTATTAATCACTAGTGGTAAAGATACATTCCTGTCAAAAATTTCTCCACGGTTTGCAGGAATTGTCTTTACCTGACTAGAAATTGTATGGGAACGTTCCCTATAAACTTTACCTTCAACTACCTGTAATCTAAATAAAGTTATGCTATAAATCAAAAATGTAACAAGTAAAACAAAAAGTAAAATAATGATGCGAAAATTTTTTGTTAAAGCAGCCGAAGTTCTCTCATAACTGCTGAAAAAATCATTTTCATAATCAGCCATTAAGAAACCTTCTCCGGATTAATAACAATTGAATTTTTAAATATATCCATAAATCTAAAAATTAAAGGAGTAAAAAATGAATTAGCAAATAATTCAAAGCCAAAATTAATTGAAAATAAATTAATATCAAGATTTATGCTAGGATAAAATAAAGAGATTACCCATAGAATCAAAGCTTTAAAAAGTGTTGAAATAAAACCTAAAATAAATGGAAAAAATATTCCACTTTCATTTACAGATTTATTAAATATTCCTGTTACATATCCAAAAATCGTTCTAAATAAACAATTTAAACCGAAGGGAGATGCGCTGAAAAAATCAAGAATCAGCCCGCTAATAAATCCTGCAGCTGTGCCAAATAATTTACCATTATTCAAACTAAAATAAAGGGAAACAATTAACATAAAATCCGGCACAGAAGGAAAAATCATTATATTAGAAAATACTGCTGTTTCTAAAAGTGCAAATCCTAAAAAAAACAAAGAAGCAAGACCTAAAGATTTCATTAAAATTGAGCTCCTTCGTAATTTGGATTAATTTCTTTCAAATCGGTTATAATAACATTTTCTAATCGGGCAAAGTCAACAATTGGAGTAATTTCAATATTAAGAGATGAATCATAATCAACAACAGTAATTTTTGAAATAGTACCAATCGGAATATCACGAATATAATTGTCGCTTTCACCGGACGTTACAACAATATCACCAAAATTTAATTCAGATAGAACCCTTTTTTTTATATATTTCATTTGTAAAGGCAAGTCCTGATCCCCATTACCAGATAATAAACCAACATCGCGAGAGTTTTGAATTCTTGCAGATATTGAACACTTTAAATCATAAACAGGCATCACAAGACTTGTTATCGGTCCAACTGTAACAACTTTGCCAACAAGCCCGATTGTTCCATTCTGCACAGCAACAACAGGCATTCCTTTTTTTACACCGTTTAAACTACCTTTATTAACAGTTAATCCAGAATACATATTATTAGGATTTCTGCCGATTATTACTGCCGGATAGTTTTTTTGGATGATTTTTGAAGTAAATCCCAACTGTTCTTTTAAGCGTTCATTTTCTTTTCTAATTTCTGTATTATTTCGCTGCATGAATTCATAATTCTTAAGTTTTTGCTTTAATTCGATATTTTCTTCTTTTAAATCTTTTAATTCTGTTATTGCGGTAAAAAAAAGTGAAATCCCGCTGGTAACAGAGTAAACACCTTTTTGAATTGATGAAACTACAGAAAATCCCACTTTCTGAAAATTAACAACAAAACCACCGCCGTTAAAACCAAGCAATACACCTGAAATCAAAAGCAAAATGAGAAAAATAAATTCTGAAAAACCAAAAGAAAAAGAACGACGTGCCATTATTTATTAATCGTTCAAATTATTATATACCAAACGGTCTGTTGACATATCTTTAAATAAGTCAAATGCCTGTCCTGCTCCTAATGCTACACATTCAAGAGGTTTTTCAACAAGAATAACAGGAACACCGGTTTCTTTTGAAATCAACTTGGAAAGACCTTTTAGCATACTTCCGCCACCAGTCATAACTATTCCACGCTCAACAATATCTGCGGCAAGTTCTGGAGGGGTTCTACCTAAAGTACGTTTTACTTCATCAACGACTTGCTTTACAGGTTCTTTTAATGCTTCTCTAACTTCAAGGGAATCAATTTCAAGTCTGCGCGGAAGACCAGTTATTGCATCTGTTCCTCTGATTTCCATCTTATCATTAGAATTTCCATCACCTTCTGCATTACCAATCTGAATTTTAATTTTTTCAGCAGACTGTTGACCGATTTTAAGATTTGAAACCTGAAGAATATGCTTTACGATAGCTTCATCAAATTTATCTCCACCAACGCGAATTGAACTTGTAACAACCATGCCTCCCAAAGAAATAACGGAAACTTCTGTTGTTCCACCTCCGATATCACAAACCATATGACCAGCAGGTTCATTAATCGGAATTTTTGCTCCAATTGCAGCAGCAAGTGATTCTTCAATAACATCAACTTCCTTTGCACCTGCTTTTAAGGCAGCTTCAATTACTGCACGGCGTTCAACCTGAGTGATGCATGAAGGAATACCGATTTTCATACGAGTAGACTTAAAAAGCTGATGACGAGGTATTACTTTATTAATAAAGTAGCGAATCATTTTTTCTGTACTGTCAATATCTGCTATTACACCATCAGCCAAAGGGCGGATTGCGATAATGTTACCAGGAGTTTTCCAAAGCATGCGTTTAGCTTCAGCTCCAACTGCAACAACTCTTTTTGTACCTTTTTCTACAGCAACAACGGAAGGCTCGTCAACAACAATTCCTTTTCCGCGAACATAAATTAATGTATTACATGTTCCTAAATCAATTCCAATATCAGTTGAAAAACGGTCAAAAAATCCCATTTATCACTCCTCCCAAAACTTTTTACTTAACTTCAGCTAATTTTTTAATTGAATCAGCGTGATTGGCTTGGACTTTCAGTGCTTTACGCCAATAAAACCTTGCCTTAATAATATCACCCTTTAACTCATATATTACACCAAGACCATAAAGTGCGTCAGCAGAATTTTCATTTTTTTCTAAAATTAATGAAAATTCTTTTTCTGCATCTTCAAGTTTCTCTTGATGCATATATATATTTCCTAATAAAACATGAGTTTTATCAGTAATTTTTTCATCTTCACAATCCTTTGAAATTCTAAACAGGTATTGCTCTGCAGCGGCTTCCTGACCTGCGTTATAGTATTGCTCGGCAATTGACAGCAACAGTAAATCACTTTCTCTTGTTAACAAAGCCTTTGTAAATGAACTGATACTTTCTAAAGTCATTCCCAGCGAAGCATAACTTAGCCCCAGATATTCAGGAATATCATCAGCCTTGTAGCCATCTTTTACAGCACGATTTAAATACATAACGGCTAAATCCGCGTAATAATAATAAGCGGAAACCGAGTTTTTATAAAAATACGCTTTACCAAGCATATATTCAAGCTGGGGTACAAGACCAAATTTTGCATTCTGAAGTGCAAGGCGAATATTGATTATCGCCTCATCAAAATAAGATTGAGCTAAGGACGTGTCATTTTCTGATAATGCCAAATAAAAAGCTGAATAACCGTGATAAGTTAGAGCACTGTTGTTAAAAGGTTTATTTTTCAATATCTCAGCAGAAATATCATATACATTTTTATAATTATATTGTTTCCATTCAGACTTTAGATGGGTTGTTGAATATCCCTTAAAAATATATTTTTGACATAGAAAATATACCGATAAGGATAAAAAAGTAAGGATTAATACAAAAATACATAGAAGAATAATATTCCGGAGTATTTTACTTTTTTGTCTGGCACTTCCATTCGCTAAAATATTAAACTTCATTTCCCACCGCATAAAAAAACAGAAAAGACAATAAGCCGGGTTCTGTTCTGTATAAAAAGACTGAAAAGCCTTTTTAACGCATAACCATCTATCCGAAACTTCTGTCACCAGAAGTTTTTAGCAGTTTACCCGTGGTTTATTAATCCGGAATAATCAAACCACTACTTAACTTTGCTCCAGATGAGGTTTATCCTGCCTAAAAATGTTACCATTTTTAGCGGTGAGCTCTTACCTCACCTTTGCACCCTTACCTGAAAAATCAGGCGGTTTATTTTCTGTGATACTGTCTGTCAGAAAACGGGTTATGCAATTTAATTACAACTTCCGTTTTCTGCCCTGTTATTACCAGGCATCTTTTCCGGTGGAGCCCGGACTTTCCTCACGACACTCTTTTATCATAAAAAAAGTGCCGCACGGTTATATCTTTTCTGTAATATTCACAATTTATAAACAAAAAAACAGGAATATAAATTCCTGCTTTTGTTAACTATTCTTCAAATGAAATTGACTTATCGTCTACATCATCTGAATCTTCATCACCTTCATCTGAAATTAAATCATCGTCTAATTCATCTTCAAACTCATCAGCAAATTCGTCGTCAAAATCAGCAAGTGAACCTGTTTCATCCATTGAGAGGAAGTCTTCAGCTTCTTCTCCTTCAGCAATTTCCTGATGATAAAGGATTCTACTGCAATATGGACAGAAAAGGATTTTTTCACCTTCATGAACTTCGTTTGCAAACTGTGCAGGTAAAATCATATGACAACCTGTACAAACACCATTTTTAACCGCAACAATACCTTCACTATTGCGCTGAATTATTCGCTGAAACTTATAAACAATTTCACTGTCTAATCCCGGTGTAATTTCTTTTTCTTTATCTTCCAAAGCTTTTAACTGATTTTTATACTCAGCAACCTCATTATCCAATGACTCTTTATTTGCATTGAGGTTTGCTTCCTGAGCCTTAATCATCTCTTCGTCACCACGAAGTTTTTCATTCAATTCTTCTAATTCTTTTTCTTTTTTCTGTAAATCTTTGCGAATACTTGCTTCTCTCGCAGATGCTTCGTTAATCTGTTTTTCAAGTGCTTCATATTCACGGTGAGTTGAGATATTATCCATTCCCTTTTCACCAGCTTCACGAGACTTTTCTGCTTCATCAAGTTCTATCTGAAGCTGTCCAACTTCTGCCTTTACTTTTTCATAAGATTCATTTGTTTCCAAAAATTCTTTTCTAAGACGAACTAATAATTCATCTTGAGAAGACAACTGCTTAGGTGAATCATTGATTTTAGTTTCAAGGCTATATTTTTCAGCAAGAACATCCTGCAGAGCCTTAAGTTTATCAAAAACTTCTGTCATTACCATTTATAATCCCCTTGGTAAAATAGTCGAAATATTATATAAAAATTATTATTTTATGTCTACGACTCGATATAATCCCTTAAACCACTTGCCCTTCGCGGATGACGAAGTCTTCTTAAAGCCTTTGCCTCAATCTGGCGGATTCGCTCGCGAGTAACATTAAAGTAAAGACCAACTTCTTCAAGAGTCAAGCTGTAACCATCATCAAGACCAAAACGCATTTTCAGGACTTCCTGTTCACGAACAGGTAATGACGAAAGAACTTCCCTTAACTGTTCCTGAAGCATTTTATATGCAGTTTGATTTGCAGGATTTTCCACTTCCTTATCTTCGATAAAGTCTCCCAGCTGACTGTCTTCTTCTTCCCCAATTGGAGTTTCAAGAGAAATTGGTTCCCGTGCAACATTTTTAACCTGTTTTACACGTGCAACCGGCCATCCTAACTGCTGAGCAATTTCTTCATCGTTAGGTTCACGACCAAGTTTCTGCATAAGCTGACGGCTTTCTCGAACAACTTTATTTATCTGTTCAATCATATGAACAGGAACACGGATTGTTCTTGCCTGATCGGAAATTGATCTTGTAATAGCCTGTCTAATCCACCAGGTAGCATATGTAGAAAATTTATATCCTT
>JAZSJM010000267.1:0-1654 GCA_045534325.1 Treponema sp.
GTTACAATCCAGTTCATCACAAAATAAAATAGACCTGCAATAAATATTGGAGTTGTACTAAAAAGACGGCTTGAATGTGTCTGTGCTGTACGCAGTAATTCCACAACACCGATAACACTGACAAGAGCCGTGTCCTTTACAAGGGTAATTACTTCATTGCCCATGGGAGGAACAATGCGTTTTATAACCTGAGGAAGAATTATTTTAAAAAAACACTGAATCTTTGTATAACCCAAAACTTTTGCGGCCTCGTATTGTCCTGAGCTGATTGACTGTATGCCGCCACGATATATTTCAGCAAAATAGCAGGCATAATTTACGGAAAGAGCAATAATTGCCGCAGTAAACCGATCCCATGAAAAGTTGAATAGATAGAATGGTCCAAAATACACGACAATAAGTTGAAGCATAAGGGGTGTTCCCCTGATAACGAGCAAAAATGCATTAGCCAAAAGAGAAAGAGGCTTAAAACGCGACATTCGTGCCATTGAAACAGGGAGTGCGAGAGGAATTGAGAATAACAAAGTTAAAAAAAACACTTCAATCGTAACAACAGAAGACTGAAGCATTGTAAAAAGTAATTTTGACATTTTTTACGGATCAAATTACAACTGCCACGCAAAATTTTACATGGCAGCTGTGATTATTCTTTATTCGCTGATTACAGTAATATCTTTACCGAACCATTTCTTTGAAATTTTTTCTGCAGTACCGTCAGCTTTCATTTCTTCTAAAATTTTTTGAACCTCAGCAGCAAGTTTTACGTCGTTTTTGCGGAAAGCAACACCATACTGTTCAGAGGCAAGACCTTCTTCCAGCACCACAAAAGATTTTCCAGAAGAAGCAATTGCATAATCAGCTACAACGCTGTCCATTACGACACCATCAACACCGCCGATTTCAAGGTCGTTAAGGGCTAAAATATTGTCCTTAAACTCTACAACTTCTTTTAATGAAGCTTTTAATTCGATGGCACCATCAAGAGCATCAGCAGCAGATGAGCCAGCCTGAATTCCTACTTTTTTACCAGCCATATCTGCAAGAGAAGATATTCCAGAATCTTTTCTAACAACCATGATTTGAGCATTGTTTAGATATGCTTTTGTAAAAGAAAGAGCGTTTAGGCGTTCTTCTGTGATTGTAAGTCCATTCCAAATACAGTCGATATTACCTGTAGCAAGTTCCTGTTCTTTTGAATCCCAGTTAATAGGCTGAGCACGGAAGTTTACGCCAAGACGTAATGCAACTTCTTTTGCAAGGTCGATATCGAAACCGACGATTTCATCCGCATCATTTCTGAATCCAAGTGGTGGAAAAGAATCATCGAGACCCAAAATAAATTCTCCGCGAGATTTTAAATCTTCGAGGGAATTGTCCACAGCAGCTTTTTTTGAGCATCCTGCAAGTAAAGCAAGACCTAAAACAAAAGAAGCAACACCAATCAGTTTTTTCATTTTTTCCTCCTAAAACTCCGCGTTAGCGGTGCGACAGGATGTCGCATATAGCAGTTTTTGCAAAGCAGAAACTGCAAGAAAAAAAATTACAAGGACGTAATTTTTTTTTACTTCCTCCTAAAACTCCGCGTTAGCGGTGCGACAGGATGTCGCATATAGCAGTTTATGCAAAAGCAGAAACTGCAAGAATCACTTTTTAA
>JAZSJM010000268.1:0-5955 GCA_045534325.1 Treponema sp.
GACGCCCTTTGTTTTTTCTTCCCTTGTTATTAGTCTTTAAAAACGTTATTCTCTTCTATATGAAAGAACTTGAATTAAAATACGGATGTAATCCAAACCAAAAACCTGCGCGGGTTTTTGTTGATGACGGCGATCTTCCAATCGAAGTTTTGAATGGCAGACCTGGATTTATAAACCTTTTAGATGCATTTAACGGATGGCAGCTTGTAAAGGAATTAAAAGAAGCTACAGGACTCCCGGCAGCAACAAGTTTTAAACACGTTAGTCCTGCAGGAGCTGCTGTTGGAAAACCTTTGAGCGATACATTAAAGCAGATTTACTTTACAGATGATGTTGAATTAACTCCCCTTGCATGCGCTTATGCCCGTGCCCGCGGTGCAGACCGTATGTCTTCGTTCGGAGATTTTATTTCTTTGAGCGATGAATGTGATGAAGCAACGGCACTTTTAATCAAAAAAGAAGTTTCTGACGGTATTATTGCACCTGGATATTCTGCAAAGGCATTAGAAATTTTAAAAGCCAAGAAAAACGGAAACTACTGTGTAATAAAAGTTGATCCTTCGTATGTTCCGCCAGCAACAGAAGTTAAACAGGTATTTGGTGTTAAGTTTGAACAGGGACATAATTTCTTAAAAATCGACGAAACCTGTCTTTCTAATATTGTTACAAAAAATAAGTCTTTAAGCGAAGATGATAAGCATAATCTTATTATTGCCCTTATCACTCTTAAATATACTCAATCAAATTCTGTATGCTATGTAAAAGACGGTCAGGCAATCGGTATTGGTGCCGGTCAGCAGAGCCGCGTTCACTGTACACGTCTTGCAGGTCAAAAAGCTGACAACTGGTGGTTGCGTCAAAGCCCACAGGTTTTAGGACTGCAGTTTGTTGACGGAATAAAACGCGCAGACAGAGATAATGCAATTGACGTATATATTGGACCAGAATACGAAGATGTTCTTGCCGAAGGAAAATGGCAGACTCTGTTTAAGGTTAAGCCAGCTGTATTTACAGAAGAACAGAAAAAAGAATGGCTTTCTAAAAATACAAATGTTGCGATAGGAAGCGATGCATTCTTCCCGTTCGGGGATAATATCGAACGTGCAAGAAAATCAGGTGTAACTGTTGTTGCTCAGCCTGGCGGAAGTGTGCGTGATGATCAGGTAATTGAAACTGCCGACAAGTACAATATGGTAATGTGCTTTAACGGCATTAGATTATTCCATCACTAATTTATTTTTGATTTTGAATTATCCCGCAGAAAAACTGCGGGATTTAATTTTATAATAAAAAATTAAGTTTAAAATAAGGATACTTTGCAATAAAATCTATAGTGCTGAATATTGAATTTTTATACTAAATTAGAGGAAAATCATGGAGCAGAATAATTCTACAACACAAAAAAGTAAGACTAGTTTAATAATCAGTCTTGTCTTTGGTATTGGTTTAACAATTTTAGCATTTAACTTAATACAAATATTTATTGTTTCCAGCAAACTTGAAAGTACTGCAAAAACTGATGATGCTGCGGACTACGCTAATATTGCTTTAAGTTCTTCGATTGCGATTCAAAAAGATTTGGAAGGATATTTTAGAGCGCTTGATTATTATGTTAATTCAGATGCGATGAAAAACGGTTCGTTCAGGGATATGGCTAAATGGCTTGTTGAACATGAATCTCTCCGTAATCCGGACTTTGACTACATTATGCTTGCTGATGAATCGGGAGTTTCTTATAACGATATCGGTAGCCGTACTGATATAAAAACAAGAACTTATTTCCGTGCAATCATGGTTCAGGGAAAAGACCGTTTTATTGGTAATCCGGTTATTTCAAAAACAACAGGTAAGCCTGTAATTCATATTGCCCGTGCTATTAAAAGAAACGGCAAAAATATTGCTATGCTTGCAGGGGTAGTAAATATAAATCTTTTAACGAAAGAAGTTAATCAGATAAAAATTGGTGAATCTGGATATGCCTGGATGTTAGGAAGTGATGGAACTGTTATTTCTCATCCAAGAACTGAATATGTAATGAAAAAGAACTTTATTACAGGTCTTTCTGACGGTTTTGAAGAAATGGCTGCAGTTGCTGAAGAAATTGCACAAGGAAATACAGGAAATGCATGGATAGCTGGCTTGAACGGTGGACGTGATTTTATTACTTACTGTGGTGTTGCAGGAACTCCATGGGGACTTGCAATTTCTATTCCTGGCAAACAGTTCCTTGATTTGGTAAATATTGTACGTGCATATATGATTGTATTTGGCGTCATCGTTATTATTTTTACGATTATAATTGGTGGCTTTTTAGTATTCAAAGCCATAAGACCATTAAAAGTTGTAGAAGACACTATTAACGGAATTGCCTCTGGAGATGCCGACCTTACAAAAAGAATTGATTTACATTCAAATAATGAAATCGGTCGCGTTGTAGAAGGCTTTAATCAGTTTGCCGAAAAACTTCAGCAACTTATTTCCACAATGAAAAATTCTAAAAATGATCTTGTAAGTGCAGGACAGCTTTTGCAGGATTCAACAGAAGATACATCATCAGCAATTACCCAGATTATTGGAAATATTGAATCCATGAGCCGTCAGGTAAACTTTCAGACTGATTCTGTTCATGAAACTGTAGGAGCTGTAAACGAAATTGCTTCTAATATTGACTCATTAAATAGAATGATTGAATTTCAGGCTTCTTCTGTAACACAGGCCAGTGCCGCTGTAGAGGAGATGATAGGTAACATTAATTCTGTAAATAACAGTGTTCAAAAAATGGGCAAGGCGTTTGAAGAACTTGAGCAGAAAGCAATCGTTGGTGTTCAAAAACAAAACGATGTAAATGCCAAAATTGATGAAATTGAAAAAGAAAGCCAGGCTCTGCAGGAAGCAAATGCCGTTATTTCTGGAATTGCAGAGCAGACAAACCTTCTTGCAATGAATGCTGCCATTGAAGCGGCACATGCTGGCGAAGCTGGTAAAGGATTCTCTGTTGTTGCTGATGAAATTCGAAAACTTTCTGAGGATTCCGGTAGTCAGTCTCAGACAATCGGTAATCAGCTTTCAAAGATTATAGGTTCTATCGATCAGATTGTTTCTGCTTCACAGATTGCAACGGATGCGTTTAACGAGGTTTCTGCAGGAATAAATTCTACAACAAATCTTGTACGCGAAATTACGAATGCCATGCTTGAACAAAATGAAGGTTCAAAGCAAATTGCTGTGGCCCTTAACAGCATGAACGACACTTCTAACGAGGTAAAAACTGCTTCATTAGAAATGGCCGAAGGAAATAAGTCTATTCTTGATGAAATAAAACACCTGCAGGATGCAACTTTCAGCATAAAAACAGGAATGGAAGAGATGTCCACAGGTGCAAGAAAAATCAATGAAACAGGTGCTGCACTTTCTGACCTTACAAACCGCATGAAGGGTGCTATAGAAGAAATTGGAGCTCAGGTTGATCAGTTTACTGTCTGATAAATGATATTTTCTAAAAGTTAAAACTTAACTGCATTGGAGCCTTTGCAAGGCGAACGGCTTCAATGAGTTCATCAAGTTGATTTTCGTTAAAAACTTTTATATTGTTTTCCAAAAAAAGCCGTGCAGTTATTCCGCTGCCGGTTTTTTTTGTATGAGAAAAGGTTCCGTCGTAAATTGTATTGCTTCCACACGACGGGCTGTTTTCTTTTAATAGTGCATAGGAGCAGTTGAATAGTTGGGCAGCTTTTAGAGCCTGATTGCTTCCGGCCTTAAATTCTTGAGTTTTATCTTGTCCGTCTCTGTTTATTACTTTGTCATTTTTGATTTCGCAGGGGGTGCGTGGTGTTGATAATCCGCCGAATATTTCGGGGCAAAAAGGAATTATATTAACCATTTTTTTGAGACGCTCAAATTTTTGAGAATCTAAAACATGTGCATTGTTTGTTCCGTCATACTTAACGTCAAAACCCAATAGACAGGCACTTACAAGAATATTCATACCTAGAAACAAATTATGAAGACGATTAATCACATCGTCAATAAGGCTTTTGAGAGTTTGCCATTCTTTTTTATGCGTGATATAGTTATTTTTCAAATTGAAATGGAGGAATAAATATGATGAATCATAAAATTAGACTTTTATTGACAGCCACTGTTCTTTCAATTTTTTTAACAAGTTGTTCTCAAAAAGGACCTGCTGTTGTGCCTCTTGAATTGTGGTATGGGGCTACTTTTGGAGAAGCTGGCGAGCCTCCTGCTGACTGGGAAGTTTATAATATTATCCGCCGCAAACTTAACATTGATTTAAAAATGTCTGCTGTTCCCACAGTAAGCGACGAAGCTGATAAAAAACTTCAGCTGGCAGCTTCCTCTGACCGTCTGCCTGATATTTTTGTTGTAAGCGGAAATACTTTAACAGAGTTTATAAGAAATGGTTTTGTTACTTATGTTGATGATATGTATGAACTTATGCCTGGTCGTAGTGCGCAGATGTATGATGAGGCAGAAAGAAAATCATATGCCTATCAGGGAAAACATTATGCCTTGAGTCAGCCAGGCTCAGTTTTAAAAAATGAGGGTGTTCTTATTCGTAAAGACTGGCTTGAAAAATTAGGTCTTGATGTGCCGGTAACTCTTGAGGATTACATGAAAGTAATGAAAGCCTTTACTTATAACGATCCTGATGGAAATGGAAAAAACGATACCTATGGTTTTGGTGCATATCTTGAGATAAAAAAGAACAGTGAAGGCTTTGGAACAAAATTTGAACCGATTTTTGGAGCCTATGGGGTGGAAGGAACTTTCGACCTGAACAGAAGCACTGCAGGATTGAATATCTATAAAGAAAATTATTATTACGCATTGGATTATGTCCGACAGATGGTAAATGAAAAGGTAATTGATCCAAACTGGTTTGCCTACAAAAAGGATGATTTCAGAAATGCATGGAAAGCAGGACGTTTTGGAATTATGCGTGAACAAAATGCGGCTTTAGCCCTGGAGAATAACTACGCTCCTTTTGACGAAAGATTTCCTGACGGGGAGTGGATTGTAATTGATCCGCCTCAGGGACCTGATGGAAAAAAATCCGTAGGAATTTATACCGACCAGGGACACCGCATTTATGCTATAAGTGCAAAGGCACGGCAAAATGGAAAAATTAAGGCAATTGCAAAACTCCTCGAATGGATGTCCAGTGATGAAGGTTATTACCTTCTAGGTTTTGGTGAAGAAGGTGTAAATTATACTAGAAACGAAAATGGAGAAATTACGACAGATAATCTTCCTGATCCGTCAAAGGCATATTCAACAAAAGAATTTGCAAGGTATCTTCAACTGCGAAACATGATTTTTTATAACAGTGAAGTTGAATTGGCAAGCCGTTATCCAACATGGACAAGCAGGAATGGAAAAACAATGAGTGCCTATGCCGTGTTAAAGGATATGCAAAGCAGAAACTGGACTCCATGCTTAGGTTCAGAAGGTATGCCTTCTCCTTCTGCTGAATTAAAAAAATATTACGAACAGGGAGTTCTTGATTTTGTAATGGGAAAAAGAACTTTAACTCGCGAAAATTGGCAGCAATGGTTAAATGAATTTACCAGAATCGGGGGAATGGATTGGGAAAGAAAATGTCTCAATCATGCAGAAAGCAAAACTTTATTGACTGATTAGCTAGTTAAAAAATCCTGAAAGTTTTATAAAACTTTCAGGATTTTTTTTTGCAAAAAAGCCCCTACTCAAGCCAGCGTAAATGCTTAATCTGAGATCTGTTTCTTTTTTCTGTAAGAAAAGACTCAACAATTTCTGTTATTGCCCATAATCCGATAAATCCTAAAAGTAAAAAAAACATAACCATTTTTCTGTTTCTCCTTGTCTGTAATTTATTAACAAGGTAATTCTAGTACAGTAAGTGTGCCATAAAATGACCCACTAAAATAATTTTTTTATTTTTTTTATTTTGTGTTG
>JAZSJM010000154.1:0-30081 GCA_045534325.1 Treponema sp.
ATTATAGGAAAAATTGAGAAAAAATAAAAATTTTCAAAAACTGTTGTCAAAAAAGTACAAATTATAAAAAAAAACACCAAATTTGACTAAAATCTGGTGTTAAAATAAGGAGGTTTTTTATAAAAGTGTTTCTGCTATATAAAAAAATAAACTTGTTAAAGGTTACAATCTTAATAAAAAAACTGTGTGATTTGTAATAAAATGTTCAATTCACTATAATTCTTCCATGGCTTTTTATGATTCGTATGATGTTGCCGTAATCGGTGGTGGCCATGCAGGAACTGAAGCATCCCTTGCATGTGCACGCATGGGTTTAAAAACCCTTTTAATTACTCAGACAATTGACTCTATTGCAAGAATGAGTTGTAACCCTTCCATTGGAGGAGTTGCAAAAGGAAATATTGTTCGCGAAATCGATGCACTAGGCGGTGAAATGGGTAAACTGATAGACAAGTCTATGATTCAGTTCCGTATGTTGAATAAAAGTCGTGGACCTGCCGTTCAATCTCCCCGGGCACAAGCTGATAAAATTTTGTATTCTTCATTGGCAAGGCAGACAATTGAGACACAGGAAAATCTTTTTACATTAATGGATACTGTTGTTGATATTCTTACAACTGCCTCCGATACTTTTCTTCCCCCTGACAGTGATACTTCTGCTGAAAAAGGTTCAATTCCTGGAGAATTTAGAGCAGATAATCTAAGCCTTGCAGCTAAATCTGGAATGAGGCAGAAAGTAACTGCTGTTGTAACAGAGAGGGGAAGAATTATTCCTGTGCGCTCTGTGGTTCTTACCACAGGTACTTTTCTGGGAGGTCGGATTTTTATAGGTGAATACGACGCTCCATGCGGAAGAATTGGAGAACAAGGTGCATTTGGTCTTACTCATTCATTAAACCGTCTCGGCTTTACTACGGGACGATTAAAGACAGGTACTCCTCCGCGAATTTTGCGTCATACAGTGGATTTTTCTAAGGCCGAATTACAGGAAGGTGATGAAGAAGTTATTCCTTTTAGTTTTGAAAACGAAAAAGTTGAAAGACCTATGGTTCCTTGTTATCTGGTTTATACAAATGAAGAAACTCACAAGATAATACGGGAAAATATAGGTCGTTCACCTCTTTATTCTGGTAAAATAAGCGGTATAGGTCCTCGCTATTGTCCTTCTATTGAAGATAAAGTCATGCGTTTTGCGGAAAGAGAAAGACATCAGCTTTTTGTCGAGCCAGAGTCGCTTGCGACAGATGAAATCTATATAAATGGTTTAAGTTCAAGTCTGCCGGAAGAAGTTCAGGATGCTTTTTTAAGAACTATTCCTGGATTTGAAAATTGTACTGTAAGTCGTCCAGGATATGCTGTTGAATATGATTATGTGGAACCTACGCAGCTTTATCCAAGTCTTGAAACAAAAAAAGTTGCAGGACTTTTTAATGCCGGTCAGATAAATGGAACTTCAGGATATGAAGAAGCTGCCGGACAGGGGCTTGTGGCAGGAATTAATGCGGCTTTGTATGCCCGCTCTCATCAAAAACTTTGTGGACCTTTGTGTTCTCCTTGTAGTGGAATGGGACAGTCGCCTGCTAGTATGGAAGCAGGATGTTTTCAGAATAAACCCAACATGACAGAGGATGAATTAAAACATTTTGCTCAGATTTCAGAAAAAGAAACTCTGGCAATAAATTCTGCTATTCAAAAAGCTCAAAAAGATTCAGGATACGAAAACTTTAAGGCAATTCCTTCCTTTGAACCTCTTATTTTGGGACGTGATGAAGCGTATATAGGCGTTCTTATTGATGATCTTGTAACGCTGGGAACTAAAGAACCTTACAGAATGTTTACAGCCCGCGCTGAATATCGCTTAAAACTCAGACATGATACTGCAGATCGTCGTCTCAGTGAAAAAGCATTTGCCGTTGGCTTAAAATCTCAAAGTCAAATTGACTCTATCCGTGCAAAATATGCCCTTATAGACGAAGCTGTGGCACTCCTTTTAAAAAAGAAAGATGCCGTTAATCCAGGATATCCGGAGTCTGTGTGGACGGTTGCTCAGGAAGATGTAAAGTATAAGTATTATATCGAAAAGCAGGATGCACGGGTTGCAAAAATGCATAAAATGGAAAACCGCAAAATACCTCTTGATTTTGATTATTCAAAAATTCCTGCTCTTAGTGCTGAAAGCCGTGGAAAACTTGAAAAAGTACGTCCGCTCACCCTGGGGCAGGCAAGCAGAATCAGCGGTATCAGAAACAGCGATATAATGTTGTTAATGGTTTATCTGTAATTTAAGCGAGAATTGAACAGATTTCTTCTTTTGTAAAGTTGCCGGTATTGCAAAGTTCGCTTGCAAACTGACTTATTGATTCATTGAATAAAAGAATGCTTTCTGTTCCTAAGCGGGCATCTGTTCCAGCGTCAAGAAAACTTCTTAAATAAAGTGCTTTAGTATTAATAGAATTATCTTTGCCTGCTGAAATCGGATTTGGTGTAATTACTGCGGTGATTTTATTTTTACCCATGAAATTTAAGATTTCTTTGTCTTTAGCCATACAGTCCCCTTGAATAACTGTATCAGGAAGAAATGTTCTTAAAATACGCATAAAATCATCAGAGGATTTTGCGGCACTGACATTTATCTCAGTTTTTAAATTATGTTCTTTTGCGTTTTGTACAAAAGATGAAAATTTTTGCGGCATGGTGCAAAGGGTCTGTCCGTAGAGATAAATTCCTGAAAAAAGATGGCTTCCTAATAATGAAGATGCAAGAGCAACTGTATCATTGTTCATTTCGTCTGCATTGATTGCCAGAAACGGATTTAGTTTAAGATTGTCGCTGTATTTTTTTGCAGATTCTTCTATAACGTTTACAAATTTTTCAGGAGTATCGCAGGCACGAAGCAGGTTATAATTAATTGCACCGTTTAATTCTATTATATTGTCTGCTTTTGCTTCTGTTAATGAAAGGGCTAAAAGTTTTTGAACGTCGTCTTCTGTTCCTGTACGTAGCTGCGTATATTCTTTTACCTGTTCACATAAATCTTTTGTAGCTGGGGAACCGTCCTCGGGAAAACCTGGCATGTAAAAACCAGCCCAGGTAACATACGAAGGGTATCTCATACCTAAGTCCAGATTTGAGTGAAAATCTTTTTTTGGAAGTTTTATAAAGTCTGCTATTGATGTCATTATTGTTCTACCCAGGTCTTTTCTACAGCATTATAAGCTGCGTTTTTTTCTTCTTCACTTAAGAAAGATGCTTTAAAACTGTTTAGAATGATTTGTTTTAATTCATCATCACTAAAATTCATTTCTTTGTAAAGATTCCAGTATTCGTCTAAAAGTTCAACGCCAAAGAAAAGAGGGTCATCAGTGTTTACTGTTACAAGCATTCCCCTGTCAAAAAAAGGACGGAATGGATGTTCTGACAATTTTTGTACATATTTTTTCGTAAAAACATTGCTTGTAGGTGCTACTTCAAAAGGAATTTGTTTTTCGACACATAAGTCCATAAGTTTTTCGTCATTTATTGCTGAAATTCCGTGTCCGATTCTTTGTGCATGGCAGATTTCTATAGCATCCCAGATTGAAGATGAAGGCTGATCTTCTCCAGCGTGTGCAACTGCGTGAAGTCCTGCCTTAAGGGCCTTTTCAAAAACAGGACCAAAATCCTTAGATGGACCTTTTGATTCTGCCCCCCCAAGACCAATTCCTATAAAACCTTCAAAAGGATTTGCCTGGAACATCTTAAAATTGTTTTCTGCATTTTCAAGACCAAAAGTTCGGCTCACATCGCCCAAAAGCCAGACAGTAATTCCTGTTTCATTTTTTATTTTACGGATGTTTTTTTCAAAATTTCTGGTCATTTCTCCGTAATCAAATCCCTTTTTTATAAAGGCAGACGGAGCAAAAAAAGCCTCGCAGTGAGTAATACCGTTTCTTAGTAAATAGTTTTTTAAGTCATCAAAAACAAGGTCAAAATCACTTACTTCCGTAAATAAATCCTGAACCTGAAGAAAAGCAGCAATAAATCCGTTTAAATCAGAGTACGAAAACAGTTCTTTTATTGCCTGGTCAGAGAATTTAACTCCATTCTTTTTGAGATAAAGTTTTTTTATTGAGTCCTTGCTGATTACAGCTTCAATGTGAATATGCAGTTCTGCTTTTGGAATCTTTTTGTAAAATGAATAAAACTCTGATTTTTTCATCTGTTTTCCTTTTTTTTCAGTTTCCCAATTATATTTATCGGCATAAATTCTCAAAATCTTTAACAATCTGTTCAAAAGTGTCCAGGGCATCTTGTACCGGCTTGGCAGATGACATATCCACTCCGGCAACTTTGAGGCTTTCTAGAGGATAGCGGCTTCCACCAGATTTTAAGAATTTAAAATAATCTTCTCGTTCTTTGTCGCCCCCGGTGGTAACTCGTTTTGCAAGGGCAAGGGCTGCAGAAATTCCTGTTGCGTATTTATAAACGTAAAATGAATTATAAAAATGAGGAATTCTTAAACCTTCCATATCGCTTTCTTCCTCAAAAACCATTTCCGGCCCAAAGTACAATACTAAAAGTTCCCTGTATAAAGCACGGAGATTCTGTGCGTTCAGCGGCGTGCCATTTTCTACAAGTTCATGGGCTTTTAGTTCAAATTCTGCAAACATTGTCTGACGGTGAAGTGTTGCAAGAATGTCATCTGCACGCATTGAAAGAAGATAGGCTTTCATTTCTTTTGTTTTTGCATTTTTCAGAAGATATTCAAAAACAAGTTCTTCGTTAAAAGTTGAGGCGACTTCTGCTTCAAAAATTGTGTAATCATAGCACATAAAAGGATTATTTGTTTTTGAAAAATATGAATGCATTGAGTGTCCGCCCTCATGGGCCATTGTAAAGACATCGCGGATTGCATCATCTTTGTAATTTAAGAGAATGTATGGATAACCTGTGTAAGCACCAGAACTGAATGCACCGGAGCGTTTGCCTTTGTTTTCGTAGCGATCAACCCAACCGTTTAAAAGACCATCGCATAGAATGTCGGTGTATTCTTTTCCTAAAGGGGATAAGGCTGAGCGACATATTTCTACAGCTTGTTCGTAAGAGGTTTTGACCTGTGCATCTTTTACCAGCGGAACATAAACGTCGTAATGGCGTAATTCCTTTAGCTTAAGGATTTTTTTTCTTAGAGAATAATACTTATGAAGTGCAGGAAGATTTTTGTGTACTGTTTCGATTAGATTGTAATAAACGCTTGGGTCTACCTTATTCGAATAAAGACTTGCCTCCAGACTTGATTTAAATCCTCTTGCACGTGCATGAAAAACATCTGCATTTACATTTCCTGCATAAAGGGAAGCGATTGTGTTTTCGTGTTTTACAAATGATTTATAAAATTTTTTATAGGATTCTTCCCTGACTTTTCTGTTTGGATTACGGATTAAAACAGAAAAAGTTGATTGGGTGAGTGGAACTTTTCTTCCTTTTACTTTTACGCTTTCAAATTCAAGGTCAACGTTTTCTAAAAGACTGAAAGTGTTGCCTGAGGTTTGAAGTGCTTCGGATGAAAGAGATAAAATTTTTTCTTCTTTTTCACTAAGTGTATATGGCTTGTAGTGGAGTTCCTTTTGAATAAATATTTTATAATCAGCAAATTCGCTTTGTTCTATCCATTCATTAATTTTTTTATCAGGAATTGTCATCAGCTCTGGACTAAAAAATGAGCACTCAGCTCCAGCCTTTGCGTAAGCCATGGAAGCCCTTCCTTCTTTATCCTGTGCCGCTGAATCACTTTCGTCTGCCGTGTGTACAAGACTTGCATAGCAGTAAACTGTCTCCAGAGTTTTGTACAGCTGTTCGTATGCTTTTAAGGCTGAAAGAAGATTTTCTGAAGAAGAGTCTAATTTACCCTTAAATGAAGTAAAGTTTTTTATGAGTTCCGGGATTTTTTTTAAATCTTTTTCCCATTCTTCATCTGATTTATATAAAGTAGAAAGATTCCATTTGTCTCTTTCTTTTACATCTTTTCGTTCTGGAATTAAATTATTTTTTTTCATACTTTTAGTATATCGCATACAAGGGGAGTTTCCAATATCCGGTTGTAGTTGCATAGCGGACTTTTCTGGGGCTGCGCACTGCAAAGAGAGAGGGGGTAGCGGACAAGACCGCAACGAAGTGAGGACTTGGGAGCGAGGGGGAGACTTTTCCCCCCCTATATAAAAATAAAGAAAAATCTGCTATAATCTAAATCATGAAAAAGAATATGTTTTTTTTAGGTGCGGCTCTTTTTTTGACTGCATTTTTAACATCCTGTGGAAATCTTGGATATTCACTGGTTTTATGGAATAACACAGAAAAAAATCTCCAGGAAGGGCAGATTGTAAAGGTTTTTGTAAAGTCAAATATTTCACACACATATATTATTGGAATTCCTGAAACAAAACAGAAAGTGGAAATTCCAATATGGCAGATTTCTGAGCCTGGAAGCAAAGGTAAGGCAAAAAAACTTTCAGCCAGATATGCTGAATTTGCTCACACTTACGCAAGCGTAAAACTTGACGGTCTACCTATTCGTGCTCAGGCCGTAAATACGGCAAAACAGGTTTATCGCCTCCGCAAGGATGAAGTAATTCGTGTTCTCTACAAAGGTAAAGGTCAGGCTGTAACAAACGGAAAAGGTGATTTAAAAGGTGAGTGGCTTCGTGTTTTAACTGGTAGCGGAACTCAGGGCTGGTGCTTTTCTTATAATCTGAATCTTTTTGAACGTACAGGAAGTGACTTAAGTGTAAAGGTTGCTCAGGAAGAAAAAAAGAATGATGAAACCCTTGAGATGATTCTTTCGAAAAAGTGGGTACCTGAAGAATATTCAAAAATGATTGCAACCGGCCGCTATAATCTTTCGAGAATGAATGAAGCCTTTGGACTTGATTTTGGAAGTGGTGAAGGTGAGAAAGATGTGAATGCTGAAAACGTTGAAAACACTGAGAAAAATGTAAAAATCGTTCGCCTTTATACGGCAAACACCGACAGAAACTGGGTTTACACCTCTATCGTAAAAAACAATGAATCCTACCAGTTTGAGGGGGCTCAACTTTCCGTTACTTTGAGGGGGGATACTCTTGCTGCTGTTTACACTGATTCTAATGGAAAAACAAAAAACGAAAATTTTATAGCCTTTGAAGGTGATGTATCAGAAATTATTGAGGGTGAAAAACAGCGCCGGCACGCAGAAATTGAAAGCATTGTAAAAGCAGGTCCTGTGTACACAAGTTCAAATTATGGAACTATCAGATTTCAGGAAAATGAAACTGCCACCTGGAGAAATTTCAATCTCTTAATTCCTGCTATCGTTTCTAATACAGCTCGGGGAAACATAGATGTCAGTGTGGAATTATATCTTGCTCCGTCGCTGAAAAAAGATTTTGACGGAATCCTTACATTCCGCTTTGAGGGTATGGAAAATCCGGTAAACTTCTTTTACAAAAAAGAATCAGGTGGCCTTAGATTAGAGGATGCGGCAAAGGTGCCTGTTAAGGATAATCTTGTAACAGGGCGGGCCTCGTCTCCTCTTGTAATGTATTTCAGTAAATAATATGGCATTCGTTCAGTTTTCAAAAGTTTCCCTTTCCTTTGGAGACAGGGATATATTAAAAGATGTATCGTTAAATTTAGGGCCTCTTTCAAAAGCCGCTCTTACCGGCGCAAACGGAAGCGGAAAATCAACCCTGATAAAAGTAATGGCTGGGCTTGTTAAAAGTGATGATGGTCAGCGGGTTGCTTCTAAAGATGCTAAGATTGCCTATCTGCCCCAGAGTGGGCTTACTCATCATGGATGTTCCTTGCGGGAAGAAGCGGACAAAGCTTTTGAAGAAGGTTATAAACTTACGAAAGAACTTGATGAAATCGGCGATAAACTGAAAAACGGAGAAGGAAACCAGAAAATCCTTCTTGAGCGGCACGAGGCGATTTTAAATGAGCTTGAAAACTCTGGCTGGAACCGCAGAAGTGTACTTGCCGAGCAGGTGCTTACGGGGCTTGGTTTTAGTCGGGATGATTTAGAAAAGAAATGTGAGGAGTTTTCCGGCGGTTGGCAGATGAGAATTGCTCTTGCAAAAGCCCTTATGGTAAATCCCGATATTCTTCTTCTGGATGAACCTACAAACTATCTTGATCTTGAAGCCCGTGAATGGCTCGAAAAATTCTTAAATAACTATAAGGGCGGTTTTTTACTTGTAAGCCACGACAGATATTTTTTAGATCATACGATAAATGAAGTTTATGAACTTTTTAATGGAGAACTTCACAGATATTCTGGAAATTATTCCCATTACGAAAAGGTACGAGAAGTTGAATTACAAACATTAATTCATGAATACGAAAAACAGCAGGCAGAAATTGCTCATTTGCAGGAATTTATAAATCGTTTTGGTGTTCAGGCGACAAAGGCGGCACAGGCACAGGAACGGCAAAAAATGCTTGATAAAATTCTGGAAAAGCAGATTGTTATTCCCGAAAGCCTGAAAAAAATTCACTTTAAATTTCCTGCTGCACCTCATTCAGGGCGTCTTGTTGTTACGCTCAATTCGATTACAAAATCTTACGATGGTCAAAAAAAAGTTTTAGATAATCTTGATTTAGTTCTGGAAAATGGCGAGAGACTTGTTGTTGCAGGTCATAACGGAGCCGGAAAATCAACTCTTTTAAGGATTATTGCAGGAAAGGACGGTGATTTTTCTGGTGAGGTTAAACTTGGAAGTGGCGTAAAAATAGGCTATTTTAGTCAGGATAATGCTGAGACATTAAAAGGTTCGGCTTCTGTTCTTGAGACAATAGAAAGTGAAGCCCCTCTTGAACTTATACCGAAAGTTCGGGATATGCTTGGTGCATTTTTGTTTCGCGGAGATGATGTACATAAGAGTCTTGATGTTCTTTCAGGTGGAGAAAAATCCAGGGTAGCGCTTTTAAAACTTCTCTTAAAACCTGTAAATCTTTTGATTTTAGATGAACCTACAAACCACCTTGATATGCATTCAAAAGATGTCCTTTTAGATGCCTTAAAAGATTTTGGCGGAACGGTAATTTTTGTAAGTCATGACAGAGGTTTTATCGAAAGTCTTTCTACCAGAGTAATAGAATTAAAACCCGGAAAATTTAGAATTTTCCCTGGTGATTATAAATATTATGTTGAAAGACTTGACGCAGAAGAACAGGGCCTTATTCCAGACAGTAATGAAAAGGCTGGAGGTTCTTCTAAAAAAGCTGAACAAACTGAATTAAGTGAAACAAAATCTGCCACAAAACTAAGCTGGGAAGAGCAGAAAAAAATTGAGGCAGAAAGAAGAAAAATAGAAAAAAGTGTAAAACTTTTAGAAGAAGAAATTTTAAAATTTGAAGAAGAAAAATCAACTCTTGAACAGGAAATGGCAAAGCCGGAAGTATATTCAAATGGCGAAAAAGCAAAGTCTGTTCAAAAAAAGATAGAAGAAATTTCTAACCGTCTGGAACAACTTAACCTTGACTGGATGGAAGCAGCTCAAAAACTGGAGGAGATGTGAAAGTATTAGTAATTGGCGGGGCAGGTTATATCGGCTCTCATGTTGTAAAACAGTTGATGAAGAATGGTCATGCAGTTACCGTTTTTGATAATCTTTCTAGTGGTCTGAGGCAAAATCTTTTTAGTGAAAATGATTTTATCAGTGGGGATATTTTAATCGAGAGCGACCTGGAAAATGCTTTTGAAAAAGGCTTTGACGCTTTTATTCATCTTGCTGCTTTTAAGGCCGCGGGTGAATCCATGATAAATCCTGAGAAATATTCGAAAAATAATCTTTCAGGAACAATAAACATTATGAATACTGCATTGAAATATGGCTGTAAATATATGGTTTTTTCTTCCAGTGCAGCGGTTTTTGGCGAGCCGCAGTATCTTCCCATAGATGAGTCTCATCCTAAAAATCCAGAAAACTATTATGGTTTTACAAAACTGAAAATTGAAGAAATGATGGAATGGTATTCGCGGCTTAAGGGGTTAAAGTTTGCCGCTCTCAGATATTTTAATGCTGCCGGCTATGATACTGAAGGTTTTCCAAACGGTCTTGAGCAGAATCCGGCAAATCTGCTTCCTGTTATAATGGAAACTGCCTGCGGTATTAGGGAAAAAATGAAAATTTTCGGAAGCGATTATGATACCCGTGATGGAACTTGTATTCGTGATTATGTTCATGTAAGTGACCTAGCTGAAGCACATGTAAAAGCTCTTGAATACATTGTAAACAATAACGAGAACATTATCGTTAATCTTGGAAGTGAAACTGGTGTTACAGTAAAAGAAATGCTGGAAGAGGCACGAAAAATTACGGGAAAAACTATTCCTGCTGATTATGTGGAAAGAAGAGCCGGAGATCCTGCGGTGCTAGTTGCTTCTTCTAAGTTTGCCTTTGAAAAACTTGGGTGGAAAGCACAATATTCTGATGTGCATACATTGCTTGAATCCACATGGAAGGCTTATCTTTCAAATAAAAAATAAAAAAAATCATTCTTTGTGCAACCTTTTTACAAACATTGTGTCTAAAAGAATATAGAAAAATCATATTTCTTCGCTTATGCGAACTTTTTATGGGGGTAAATAATGGCTCGGACTTATGATGACACAATGTTTATTGATACTTTTGAACATGAATATACATGGCTTAATGGATTTATGCGTAATGTGCGTCGGTTTTCAAAACGAAACGCAATTGTTGATCCAGACACTAACCGTACATGGACTTATAAAACATTAAATGAAGAGGCAAATCGGCTGGCTGATGCTTTAAAAAAGGCAGGTGTGAAAAAAGATGATGTTGTCTTGGGGGCTTTGCGCAATTCTCCTGAATTTGCCTTTATGTACACTGGTCCTCGTAAAATTGGTTCAATTTTTCTTGCCGCCAATTTTAATCTTGCAAGCGGCGAAATGGCTCTTTTAATCAATCATAATAAACCTAAAGTTGTAGTTTATACCGCAAATATAGCCTCTATGATGGAAGAAGCCGCAAAAATCTGCCTTTGGAAGCCTAGTCTTTTTGTAATGGCTGATAACATTGAAGGTGTTTCTCTTCCAAAAGGGCACATCTCTTATGAAGACTTTGTTGAAGGTAAATCAACCCAAGAGCCAGAAATTGATTTTAGGCCGCATATCTATGATGAAGTTCTTCGTCTTTGTACAAGCGGTACGACAAGTATGCCTAAGTCAGTTCCTCTTAATGATATAAATGAAGTTCTTTCTGCTCATGATGTAATCATGCATTATCCGATGAATCCCCATGATGTTACACTGAATATGACTCCGTGGTTTCATAGAGGAGGATGTCATTCTGGCGGTGTTTGTCCTGTTTTTTATGCTGGAGCAAGTGTTGTTGTTATGCGTTCTTTCCGTCCGCAAACATCTCTTGAGTGGGTTTCAAAATATGGAATCACATATATGATGGGAGCTCCAGGAAATCTTGAAATGCTTTCCCGTTCTCAGGAAAAAACTCCAAAAGATTTGTCATCTTTACGTGGAATAGTAACTATGGGTGCACCATTAAGTAAAGAAGATTGTATACGTTTCCAAAGTGTTTTATGTAAAAACCTGTTCAATGGATATGGTACAACAGAAACTTTCTGGAATTCATTTTTGCGTCCATATAATCTCCCGGAAGGAGCAGGCTCTGTAGGTTTGAGCTGTACAGATGATGAAGTAAGGGTTGTAAAAATTCCTGCAGATGGTTCAAAAGGTAACCCGGATGATTTAGTTCCATTTGACAACACAACAGAAGGTGAAGTTATCATCCGTTCTCCTGCAAAGACAACATACTCTTATTACCATAATAATGACATGCAGAAAGAGAAATTTTGCGACGGATGGATGTATACTGGAGATACAGGTGTCTGGAACGATGACTGGGTTGTAACAATTCGCGGTCGTAAAGATGATATGATGGTAGTATCCGGTGAAAATATTTATCCGACACAGATAGAGGAAGTAATCGTTCAGCATGAAAAAGTAAAAAACTGTATTGTAACTGCTGTTCCTGATAAAGTGCGGGGACAGGCTGTGGTAGCCTATGTTGTTCCTGAAGATTCAACCCTCAGCATAAAAGAATTGAATGATTTTTGTTCAGAAAGTAAAATGTTAAGCAGATACAAAAAGCCACGTTATTTTGCAATCGTGGATAGTATTCCCCTTACGGCAACAGGAAAAAAGCAGCATTCAAAAATAAAAGAGCGTGCCCAGCAGGATTTACAAAACGGACTGCTGGAAAGGGTTTAGATATATTGTAATTCTATTCTCTTTTTTATTCTGTGTGTATGAAGGGCGGATTTATAATTAGGAGAAAAATATGAATCAGGAAACTTTTAGTTCGGCAGCACAGGTAATAATGGCAATCATTCCGATAGTGGGAATTACGATTGGCGGTGTCGTAGTATTTTTTTATCTTTTGTGGCGCCATTTGGAGATTCGTAAACAGATACAGACAGGAACCTATAAACGTGAAAAGTTTAATCTAAAAGCCTATTCGCTTTTGATTGGGCTTTTGCTGACTGGTGTGGGCTTAATGCTTACAATATTCTTTGTTTTGATGAACGGTGTTTCTCCATCCCTCTTAGGTGGATTGATTCCGTTATCTATAGGAGTTTGTTTGGTTATTTTCTATAAGATGAATGACTGGAATTAGATTTAAAAATATCAGCAGATTCACCTTATGGCAAATAAGACCTTAGGCACGATAGAAAAAATACTCATAAACAAGCGCGACGAATTTTTGATTAAAGCAACATTAAGCGGTGATTCTAAATCTTTTGAAACATTAATGAAACTTTATAAAAAGCGCGTAATTGCCCTTGGTATGAGTTTTTTCAAAAATCCTGATGATACGGACGACTTTGTGCAGGAAGTTTTTATCAAAGTGTATATAAATCTTTCTGGCTTTCGTTTTAATTCTTCTTTTGCTACCTGGGTTACAAAAATTGCCTATAATTGCGCGGTAAATTCCATAAATCGTCGTCAGGAGTATTATCCTTTGGCGTATGAAGAACTGATACAGTCCAGGGATTTATCTCCCGAAGAAGAAGAAATTCGTAAGGTAACTTTGGAAGCAATACGTGAAAGTGTTTCGGATCTTCCTGAGCATTATGGTCGCTGCGTGGAGATGTATTTTTTTCATGGCTTAAAATACGAAGAAATTTCAGAAATTATTGATATACCTGTAAATACAATAAAATCACATATTTTCAGAGCTAAAAAACTGCTGGCGCAAAAGCTAAGGGGTGTATATGAATAAAGAAAAATGTCAAAAAACAATGGATGATTTTTTTTCCCTGGACAAAAATGAACGGTTACCTTTTATTGATTCAATTCACCTTCTGACCTGTCGTGAATGCAGAACAAAGGTCCGTCTTTTAACAAAGGCTCAAAAAATTATCGGTAAGCCGCTGTCTATGCCTCTTCCTCTTTCAGATGCAGGACTTAACGCCGTAATTGAAAATAAATCACCTGAGTGGCTTAAAAACTTAAAACCAGTATCCATGTTCAACTGGGTTTTCAGCGGACTTTTGATGATTGTTCTTTTTGTATGTTCAGGATTTTTTATTGAAAAAATACAGAATGATTTTTACATGACAATTTTTTATCTGATTGTTGGTGGTGTTGTCAGTGTTTACGGAGCTGCTTTTATCGGTGCCAATCTTGATTTTTTTATAAAAAAAATTGATACAAAAAACTTTTCATAATGTGTTAAAATCTTTGTATGAATGATTTTGAAATTTTAAGTGAATATGTATCACAGACACGCTCAAAAATAATTGAACTTCAGACATTGCTTTCTTCCATTCCCGCGATGGCTCCTGAAAGCGGGGGAGACGGCGAATCAAAAAAATGTGCTGCCTTAAAAGAATGGCTTTTAAAAAATGGCTTTAAGGAAAATCAGTTTGAACAGATTGATGCTCCTGATTCAAGAGTAAGCTCAAAAGTTCGGCCTAATCTGATTCTTACAGTTCCAGGAAAAACTGCACGGTGCGTGTGGGTTATGGCTCACATGGATGTAGTTCCGCCGGGAGATTTAAAACTATGGAAAAGTGATCCTTGGACTGTTGTTTACGATAAGGATAACGATACTCTCATTGGTCGCGGTGTGGAAGATAATCAGCAGGGACTTGTAAGCGGGGTTCTTGCGGCCATGGCCTTAAAAGAAAAAAATATTGTTCCCCAGTATACTGTAAAACTTTTGTTTATGGCCGACGAAGAATTTGGTTCAGAATATGGAATAAAGTATCTTTTGAAAAATAGAATTGATTTATTCAACAAAGATGACCTGATTATTATTCCTGATGGTGGAGATTCAAAAGGAGAAACAATAGAAATTGCGGAAAAAAACATTCTCTGGCTTTGCCTTCATACAATCGGTCAGCAGAGTCATGGATCAATGCCAGATAAAGGTAAAAATGCTTATCTGGCAGCCTGTGCCCTTGCATTAGAATTAAATGACTTGGAAAATTTTTTTGACGCAAAAGATGAACTTTTTAATCCGCCAAGGTCTACATTTCAGCCTACAAAAAAAGAATCAAATGTTGATACCGTTAATATAATTCCTGGGGATGATGTTTTTTATATGGACTGCCGAATTTTACCTCGATACACGCTTAATCAGGTAAGAAAAGAAGTAGATGTTCGTGTAAAAAAGATTGAAAAAAAATACGGGGTAAAAATTGAGGTTTCTGAGGTTCAAGCTCAGCAGTCTCCTGCAACAAGTGCCGATTCCTGTGTAGTTAAGGAACTTACCGCCGCGATAAAAAAGACTCATAAAATTGATGCCCGTCCAATTGGAATTGGAGGCGGAACAGTAGGTGCAGAACTCAGAAATTATGGTTTTGATGCGGCGATATGGTCGACTTTATACGAAGTGTGTCATCAACCCAATGAATACAGTTACATAAAAAACACGATTTCTGATGCCCAGACTCTTTGTGCACTGTTTACAGCTGGAAAATAATTACAGGCGGGTAAAAGTGAAAACAAAAAAATTAATCTCTGAATCTGGATTTTCTCTTTTATTGATTATTGTTTTTTGTTTTATTTCCTGCTCTACAATGGCAGACTATAATTATGCAAAAATAAATTCAAACCTCGCACAAGGAAAATACGGCGATGTTCGTTCTGAGCTCGTTGCTCAAAAAAACATAATTTACTCTGGCCATGATGAAGTTCTTTATTCACTTGATAACGGAATTTTGGAGCATTTTGAAAACCTTTATTCTGACTCAAATAAATCGCTTTTAGCTTCTGAGCGACTTATGGAAAAATATTCCGCCTTAAGCATAAGTCAGACCCTTGCCTCCGCTGTTACAAATGATATGGCAAGTGATTACGCTGGAGAAGATTTTGAAAACATATATTCAAATATTTTTATGGCTTTAAATTATCTAGCACTTAACGAAGCTGACGAAGCAATGGTTGAAGTTCGTCGGTTTGATAATAAATTAAAACTGTTAAAGCAAAATTACGAAAAGCAGGTAAAAGAAAGCAATAAAAAAAATGAGCAGAAAGTTAAACTTGTTTCCATAAAATTTTCAAATTCAGCCCTTGCCAGATATTTAAGTATGCTCATGTATCGCTCGCTTAATGATAGCGGAAATGCTGCCGTAGATTTAAAGCTTTTAAAAGCAGCATTTACAACTCAGCCCTCTCTTTTTGATTTTTCAATTCCTTCAACTATTGATGAGGAATTGTCTGTTCCTTCCGATATGGCCCGCCTGAATATTCTTGCATTCAGCGGACGTGCCCCGATAAAAAAAGAAAATATAATCCGATTTCCTTATGGCCCAAACAGATGGTATAAACTTTCACTTCCTGAGATGGAAAAGCAACATTCCGATATAACTTCAATAACGGTTAAGGCTGTTAATGATTTAACGGGACAGGTTTATTCTTCAAAACTTGAAAAAATTGAATCAATTGAAAATATTGCAGTTGATACTTTTCAGCAGAGGTATTCAATTATTTTTACCCGCTCCCTTATCCGTTCAATTTCAAAACAGGTTGTGCAGTCTGGATTTGATACCCTTCAAAAATCTGATGCAGTTCAAGACAGTCTTGGAGCCACCCTTATAGTAGGAACAGTAGGTTTTCTTCATCAAATTGCAACAGAGGTTTCAGAAAGAGCTGATGTCCGCTCCTCAAGATATTTTCCTGCAACGGCGAGTGTGTGTGGACTCACAGTTGAACCAGGTTCATATACCGTTACCGTAGACTTTATGCACAATAAAAGCGTTCGCTACACTCAGGTTAAAAAGATAAAGGCCTTTGCATCAAATCTTAATCTTGTAGAAGCGGCTTGTCTGCGGTAAAATAGAAACAGTATGCTTTATTATATTGGTGGTTTATTAACACAGTTTTTTGGTCCTGCCCGTCTTCTGCAGTCTTATACAGTTTTAATTGTTCTTTCCCTTTACACAGGTTTTTTGGTTGTGCGCTATTGCATGCCCCATTTTTATGATTATATGCCTCATGATCGGGGACGGGAGTTTACGGTAAGTGCTGAGGCTGCCAAAGGTAAGCCTACTGGTGCCGGTGTTTTTTTTATTACCGTTTTTGTTCTTTTAAGTGCAATTTTTGTACCCCTAGACTGGTTTAAGGTATGTGTTCTTGTTTTAACCTGGCTGATGATGCTCACAGGCTATTTAGATGACCGCTCAGTTTCAAGCTGGGGCGAATACCGTAAAGCATTACTGGATCTTGTTATTACGTTTGCCGCATCTATATTCCTTGCCATTTATTTAAAAAGTTTAAATGCCGAAGGTAAAATATATTTCTGGCTTCCTTTTTTAACTCATAAAATTTCTGTTGCTCCATGGATTTTTGTTATAATTTCTACAGTCATGCTATGGGCATCTGTAAATACAACAAATTGCACGGACGGAGTTGACGGTCTTAGTTCAACTCTTGTACTTATCGCCCTTTTAACAGTCGGTGTTGTATTCTATTTTATTTTGGGCCATGTTGATATTGCAGGCTACCTTCTTGTTCCTCATTTTGCACAGGGAGCAGGCTGGGCTGTAATGACTTTCTGCCTTGCGGGTGTTCTTATGGGATATCTTTGGCATAATGCTTTTCCAAGCAAATGTCTGATGGGGGACGCAGGAAGTCGGGCACTTGGTTTTTATATCGGGCTTTGCGTCATGCTCAGCGGTAACCCTTTTATGATTTTTGCAACATCAACTATAATTTTTATAAATGGCGGAATGGGACTTTTAAAAGTATTTTTAAAAAGATTTTTTCATATCAACTTTTTTTCTTCAATCCGCTTTCCCCTCCATGATCATATGAGGGTAAATCATGGATGGTCTCCAACTCAGGTTTTAATAAAATTTATGATGCTTCAGCTTCTGATAACGCTTGCAGTTATAGGTATTCTGTTTAAAGTTCGCTAAGTTGTAATTGAGGAAAATTATGAATGTAACCGTAAGAAGACACACCCTTTCAGGAAAAAGCAGTATCCCAGGCACAGAAGCTCATACCATAAGGGCTTTGATTTTGGCAACTCTTGCCGACGGAACTTCGATAATTCGTAATCCCCTTCCAAGTGCAGATTGTCTTTCAACAGCGGCTGCAGTTCCTCTTATCGGTAGCGAAGTCGACCTTAATTTAAGCGAAGAAGGGGAGCCAGGAACTCAGTGGGTTGTTAAAGGGGCTGGAAAAAATATCCATCTGCCGGAAGATGTGGTAAATGTAGGAAACTCTGGTTCACTTTTGTATTTTTTATCCCCGATTGTCGCAAATTTTAAAGGAACGAGTATTTTTACAGGGGATGATTCAATCCGTAAGCGTCCTGTTGCTCATGTTGTTGATGCTTTAAATCAGCTGGGAGCAACAGCATACACAGCAATTCCTGGTCATAACGGTTGTCCGATGGTTATTACAGGTCCAATACACGCGGGAGTTGTAAATACGCCGGGAGAAATTTCAAGTCAGTATATTTCAGGCTTAATGATGTCTGCAATCCTGCTTAACGGAAAACTTACAATAAATCTTTCAAATCCAAAAGAAACTCCATATTTGACTATGACTCAAAAATGGATGGAAAAAGTTGGATTTCCCTGCTCTGTTAGTGAAGATTTTAAGAAGATTGAAGTTGAAGGACCTGTCAATTTAAAAGCCTTTGATGTAACAATTCCAAGTGACTGGGAGGGACTTGCATTTCCTTTAGTCGCAGCACTGATGACCGATTCAGAAATTACAATCGAAAATGTAGATTCAAGCGGAACTCAGGGCGATGATGCAATCGTTGAGGTTTTAAAATCCGTGGGAGCTGATATTGAGTGGAAAAAAGAGAAAAATACTCTTACCGTTCGTGGTGGAAAAAAAGCACGTAATGGACATGGTAAACTTTCAACACTGAACCTTCCAGATAAAGAACTGCATATAAATATGAATCCATTTCCTGACGCAATCTGTGCACTTGCGGTTATTGCAACCCAGATAGAAGGAACTGTAGTTTTAGAAGATGCAGCAGTTTGTCGTCGAAAAGAAACAGACCGCCTGAAGGTTTTAAAAATTGAACTTTCAAAACTTGGCGCTGATATTCAGGAAAAAGAAGATTCCTTAATTATAAGAGGCGGACATCCTTTGCACTCAGGCGTAGTTGAAAGTTATGATGATCACCGTATGGCTATGGCCCTTGCCTGTCTTGGTCTTACAATTGGTGATTCACAAAAGATTGTCGTAAAAGACGCACAGTGCTGTGCCGTAAGTTTTCCTCATTTCTTTGAACTGATGAATGACTGCCTGGGAGCAGGATTTGATTATTAAAAAAAATAAAAGAGCCGCATTAAAAATGCGGCTCTTTTGTTATATCTTACTGTAACAGATAATTACTTGTTTCCTTCAACAACAACTGTGTTCCAGTTATTAGGATCGTTAATCAATCCGTACTGGCGGCCTTTAAGTTCATGCTGAAGTTCTTTTGCAACAGGACCAAATCCAGGACCAAATACAGTTTTTTTGCCTTTAAGGTCTGTTAAAGAAGACATCGGGCTGATTCCTGCAGCAGTTCCAGTAACAAAGCATTCAACAGCTTTTTTCTGAACTTCTTTTACAGAAATAGGGCGTTCCTCAACCTTGTATCCTTTTTCTCTTGCAAGGGCAATAACTGACTTGCGGGTAATTCCAGGCAGGATTGTGTCTCCCAGTTCAGGAGTAACGATTGTTCCGTTTTTTAGAACAAAGAATAAATTACAGCTTGAACCTTCCTGAAAGTATTTGTGTTTTTCTGCATCAAGATATACACATTCAACATATCCTGCATCTTCAGCTTCTTTTTTTGCCAGTGCAGAAATTACGTAGTTTGAAGCACACTTGATATAGCCTGTTCCATGAGGAGTAGCACGAATGCGGTTTGTAATAACAGCACCATCAAGTCCTTTCTTAAAGTATGCAGAAACTGTAGTTGCACAGATAACAACGTATGGCTGTTTAGAACAACCAACTCCAATAGCCCCTTCCGAGTTCATGAACGGGCGCATATAAATAGATTCAGCATCGGCATAATCAGTTTTTTCCCAGTCAGGATTATACTTTGGAACATAACCGAGCTCTGCGTTGCGTCTTACAAATTCAACAGAAGCCTTTACAAACTGCTCAACAGGAAAAGCCGGGCAGTACATGCCTTTCATTGAGTTATTAAAACGTTTTCCATTTTCTTCAGGGCGGAATATGGCAACTCCACCGTCTTTTGTTGGAAATCCTTTCATTCCTTCAAAACAGCCGTAAGCGTACTGTGAAGTGTAAGAAACTGTTGGAATTCCCATTTGATTTCTTTTGTCAAGAACAGCCTTTCTGTCATCTTCAGACATAGCCATTAATTCATCATAAGTAACTTTGTCGCTTTCAAGCCATTCTTCGTCCCATTTAGAAGTGTCCGGATTGTAGCGTGCAATGTAAGTAACCGGATAAAGATTTAAAGCAAATGCCATTTTTTTTGTTTTCCTCCAGCAGGTGCGATAAAAATCGTATCTGATATATTTTATATAGAATATTACTTTTTTTACTTAGTGTAAATAATTGCTTTTTGTTGTATTTTCAGGCGTCCCCCTCTCTTTAGTTCGGGGCGGTTGTTCCGTGGCTTGCTACGCGCGGTGCTACGCACTGTCGCTTACGCGCCACCACTCCATAACCTGACGCTTTTTAATATCCTTTTCTTTAAAAATAAAAAAAATAGTCTTATAATAATCTTAATGGATTTTAACGAATTTAGAGATGACATCGCTTCTCAGTGGCAAAAAAGGCTGATAAAACTGTGCTGGATTGGCAGTTTTGTTGTATTCAGCTTTGAGCTTATTGTTTTTGTCGCTCTATATAAAACGGATTCAATTACGTCAAATCTTTCAGAATACTTGCTTGTGCGGCTGGCTCTTCCTTCAGGCTTGAATTTTATAACTACACTTATAGCTTCAGGAATAATGAAGTCAAATCGATATACTGTTTCGCAAAAAAACATGATAAGCTCTTTTGCAATTTTCGTTTTGGGAGCAGTTGTTTCGATTTTTCATAATTTTTTTCGCTTTCTGCTTGTTGCCGAAGGTCTACCTATTATTATCAGTGCAGTCTTTGCAGATATTAAGATTTTAAAAAAGCTCTTTATCTTTTCAATGTGCTCCTTTGTATGCGCTATTACCGTAATGTGGTTTGATGAGGCACGGCTTCCTGTTGTTGATTTTGTAACAACTTCTGTCTGTGCCTTCATGTTTTTAATGATTGTCTACACTACAGCCAGCTCAATTTTGTCATATCAGACGGAGCAGATTAATTTTATCTACAATTCATCTCAGCGTCAGATTGAGCTCATTCATGAACTAAAAATAGAACCTTTAACAAAACTGTATAACCGTAGCGCCTTAAACGAAGCCCTCCATGCCTTTGTTCGAAAATATAACGAGGGGATTTTTGTTCCCCATCTTGTTCTTATTGATTTAGATCATTTCAAGAGCTTAAACGATACTTACGGACATTCAAACGGAGATAAGGTTCTTATAAAGCTGGCTTCAATCATAAAGCGGAATCTAGGAAGTATACGTCGTGCCTTCCGATATGGGGGTGAAGAATTTGTACTTCTTTTTGAACATGAAACGACAGAAGAAGTTTACGGAATTATCGAATCAATTCGCAAGGATTTAGAAAATACGGTGTTCGATTTTGCTCCTGAGAAGAAAATTACTTTAAGTGCAGGCATCGCAAAAATTCAGCGCAACTGGGATGATACAACCTGGTTTAGTGCCGCCGATGACGCAATGTACAGGGTAAAGGAAGGCGGAAGAAACTCTGTACAGGTTGCAGATGATTGAGCAAATTAGAAATTAACGATAAACTTTTTTTATTATAAGAACAATCAAAGGAAAATATAATGAAATTAACATGCGGTATAGTCGGTCTGCCTAATGTAGGTAAATCAACAATTTTTTCTGCCCTTACACGCGCTCCGGCAGAAGCAGCAAATTATCCATTTTGTACGATAGAACCTAATCATGGGGTTGTAGAACTTCCAGATGAGCGCCTTGATTTTATGGCAGGTGTTTTTCAACCTAAAAAGAAAATTCCGGCAACTGTAGATTTTGTTGATATTGCAGGTCTTATAAAAGGTGCGTCAAATGGCGAGGGCTTGGGAAATCAGTTCCTTGCAAATATTCGGGAAACTTCGGTAATTGCTCACGTTGTACGTTGCTTTGATAATCCTGATATTCAGCATGTTCGCGACGATGCCAAAACAGATGCTCCTATCGACCCGTTAAGTGATATTCTTACCATCAACTATGAACTTTGTCAGGCTGACATTGATACGATTACAAAGCGGGAAGATAAGGTTACAAGACAGATTCGTGCGATGGGAAAGGCCGAAGAAAAAAAGTTTGCTGGTTATCGCAGTGCAGTAGATAAAATCCTTCCGCTTCTTCAGGAAGGAAAATGTGCCCGTCAGGCTGAACTGACTGACGAAGAAAAAGAGGGAATTTATGACCTTCATCTTTTAACCGTTAAGCCACAGCTTTTTGTCTGCAATATTGATGAAGATACCATTGCTTCCGGCACAAACAATTATGTTGAAGCCGTAAAAAAAATAGCAGCAGAAGAAAAAAGCGAAGTTGTAGTTATTTGCGGAAAATTCGAAAGTGATCTTGTAGATATCGATAACGAAGCGGACAGAAAAGAATTTATGGATAGCGTTGGCTTAAAAGAATCTGGTCTAACTGTTTTAGCCAGAACAGCATACCATCTTATGGGGTTACGCACATTCTTTACCGGCGGAGCTGATGAGTGCCGTGCATGGACAATCCATAACGGCGATAAGGCTCCTCAGGCAGCAGGCGCAATTCATACAGATTTTGAAAAAGGTTTTATCAAGGCCGAAGTTTACTCTGTAGATGATTTAAGACAGTTCGGCTCAGAAGCAGAAATAAAGGCACATGGTAAATACCGTCAGGAAGGAAAAGAATATATAGTTCAAGACGGAGACGTAATGTTCTTTAAGTTTAATGTATAAAAAAATATGTAAATATTAAAAATCAGTGGCAATAGAATACATAAAAGGCTTTTAACAACTTAAAAGTGAGGTTTTATGAAAAAAACACTATTCTACCTGCCGCTGATTTTTTTTGTGTTTTCCTGCAAGAATATTGAAAATCCGGGTAAAAAATTAAGCACCGGAAAATCAATAAAAATCCTGAACTGGAACCTGGAAACTTTTTTTGACGGTGAGTTTGACGGAAATGAATATAAAGAGTTTTCCTGTGAATCTTACGGGTGGAACAAAGAAAAATATATACAGCGTCTAGAGCGTCTTGCAAAAGTTATAAAACAATCCGATGCAGATATTGTCATAATGCAGGAAGTCGAAAAAAAAGAGCAGCTTCATGATATTTACAACCTGCTGTGTTTAAATTTTAATCATTCAAAGAATTATAATTATGGCTGTTTTGCAAAAAATGACGATTCATCAATCGGGCTTGCCCTTATCAGCCGTCTTCCTGTTTTAAATGCTACCATACATAATATTGATGTAAAGACCGAAAGCTCACCTCAGCCCTCATTGCGGCCGATTTTTCGGGTCAATTTTAATATTGAAGGAAAAAAACTTGCAATATTGGTTAACCACTGGAAAAGTAAAAGTGGTGGCCAGAAAAAGACTGAAATCTGGAGAAATTATCAGGAAAAAACTCTTTCAAAATTATTCAGTCAGTGTCGTCAGGAAGGTTTTGAAGTTTTTGCCTGCGGAGATTTTAATAAGGATATAAGAGAATTTTGTAAAATAGAAGACGCTCTGAGTAAAACAAATATAAAACTAAAAGGAAAAGACGGGATTGATTTTGATGTTTATTCTCCATGGTTTTTGCAGGACGGAAGTTTATTTGAAACGGGAAGTTATTGGTATAACGGCGGTTGGGAGCGAATCGACCATTTTTTTGCTGGTACAAATATTTTCATTACAGATTTTAAGGTAGAAAATAACGGTGAGTGGGCAGGGGAAAATGGAAAACCGCTAAGATATTATATGAAAAATGGAAGCGGTTATTCTGACCATTTTCCTATAAGTTGCCGGATTGTACTGTAAAACAAGTGTAAATCTAGATTTTGTAAAAAAAATATTTAAAATTTAAGTTATAATTTATACAACTTTTGTTTTTTATATTTAAAATATGCTCTACTATCTGTGTAAAATTTGCGCAAAATGTAATTATTTTAGATAAAAACGGGTATATATGTATAATATCTAATCATTACTGCTTTTAAAGATAAAAAAAAATCAGAAATATGCAAGAAACCCTTGTAATTTTGAGTCATAGTATTATTCAGAGGAAAAGGGAATTTAGAAAATACTAGCGCAAGTTTTCTAAAAAATCTCTGCTGCTGTTGGCCTCCCTTTACAGCAGATTATAAATCCTTAAAGACCGGCATAGATATGGAGCAAGAAACGTAACTATGTCGGTTTTTCTTTTGTCCGCAAAATAATAAAAACCTATAGACTATATTTTATATAATTCATATTATTATACTAGGTAATGCGAAAGTAGCATTGCACTATTATTTAAAAACGGAGGTTTTTATGAAAAAAACTCTGATTGTTTTAACATCACTTTTATCACTTTTTTTTATTTCCGGATGTAAAAAAGAAGTTCAGGAAGTAAATGTCTATTCTATTCTTCATGACGAAGAAACACAGGCACTTGCTGACCTTTTTACTCAAAAAACAGGTATTCAGGTTAATTATCTTAGAGCAACAACTGGCGAACTTGTTAACCGTATTATTGCAGAAAAAAACGATCCAAAAGCAGATGTACTTTTAGGAGGTGCATCTACTTATCATATTCAATCAGAAAAAGAAGGTGCCCTCCATTCCTATGAACCTTCACTTTCTAAAGAGCTTCCGTCCTATGCAAAATCAGAAAATGGAACCTGGACTGCATTTTGTGTTCTATCTCTTGGTATTGGTGTGAATAAGGCACGCTTTGAAGAAAAATTTCCTGGTGTTGCCTATCCTTCTACATGGGATGATTTATTAAATCCATTATTTAAAGACGAAATCGTAATGACGAACCCGTCCAGCTCATCAACTGCATATCTTTTTGTACAGAATCAGCTTCAGCGTTTGGGATGGACTAAAGGCTGGGATTATCTGACAAAACTTGCTTCTCAGGTTGGTCAATTCCCTGACAGCGGAAGCGCACCTCCGAAACTTGTGGGAACAGGGGAATATGCAATCGGCGTTGCCTATATTCATGCACTGGCAAAATATCGTGGACAGGGTTTCGATATAATAACAATTTGTCCAGAAAAATCAGCAGGAGATGTTGACTGTGTTTCTATTACAAAGAATGCAAAAAATCTTGAGAATGCAAAAAAATTCGTAGATTTTATTTTAAGTAAAGAAGCTCAGGAATTAATGTCGTCAATTGATTTTACTGTTCCAGTAAACCCAAAGGCAAAACTTGCAGACGGAAGCACACGAATTGAAGATATTGATTTAATTGATTATGATAGAGTAAAAGCAAGTGAGCAGAAAAACGAAGTTCTCTCACTTTGGTCTAAACTTAATTAAAATCAGGAAACTTAATTGAATCTAAAAGCAGGAGCGATAAAAAATACAATACAGAAATTTCCAGTGTCTGTATTTCTCTGGTGTTTCTTTTTTGTATTTGTG
Source organism: Treponema sp. (assembly GCA_045534325.1). Lineage (GTDB taxonomy): Bacteria > Spirochaetota > Spirochaetia > Treponematales > Treponemataceae > Treponema_D. The sequence continues at coordinate 25,179 of JAZSJM010000154.1, forward strand.
ATTGTTCCTGTTTTTTTTGTTTTATCTTCCATACGTATAAGTGATTTTTCTCAACTTTTTTCCACAACAACATTTTTTTCTGCCCTAAAGAACACCGCTGTCGAGTGTGTCTGTTCAACTTTTTTATCTGTTGCTGTGGGCTATGTATATGCTTATGCTGTGGTAAGAGGAAATATTCCCCTAAGGCATTTGTTTGCGCTTCTTCCTGTTGTTCATATGATAACGCCGCCATTTGTGGGAGGACTTTCTTTTATTCTTCTTTTTGGCCGGCAGGGATTTATTACAAAGTCAATTTTAGGACTTGATGTTTCTCTTTATGGATTTTGGGGACTTTTGATAAGTCAGACTCTATGTTTTTTCCCGATTGCATATTTAATGTGCGCCCAAAGCATAAAAGGCATAAATCCTTCTTATGAGCAGTCTGCAAAGTCTATGGGAAGCGGAAAATGGAAGATTTTTAAGACAATAACTTTTCCTTTAAGTTTTGCAGGAATTTCTTCTTCTTTTTTATTTATTGCCGTTAGTGTTTTAAGCGATTTTGGAAATCCTTTGATTGTTGGCGGAAGATTCAAAGTTTTATCGGTAGAAATTTATACACAGCTTACGGGCTGGCTTAATTCCGGGGTTAGTGCAGTTCTGGGACTTATGCTTCTTGTTCCATCGATTTTTCTTTTTATTCTTCAATACAATTTACTTAAAAAAAACTCACAAAAGATTGCTACGGTGGGAGAAAAAACTTTTGCAAAGTCAGATATTGGAGTCAGCAAAACCGTTTCTGTTCTTTTAACTGTTTTTTGTTCCGTGATTTCACTCATAATTCTTGCTCAGGTTCTGTCAATTGTGGCAGGTGCTTTTCAGAAATTATGGGGAATTAATAAAAGTTTTACTCTTAATCATATAAAATCGGTCCTTAAATTTAAGCATGAGCTTGTAAATTCAATACGTTTTGCATTTTTTGCTTCTGTTTTGGCAACAATAATTGCTTCTGTGACGGCGTATCTTAATCAAAGAAGCTCTGATAAATTAACAAGGGGACTGGATGCTGTCTGTCAGTTGCCGGCTGCCATTCCTGGTTCACTATTCGGACTTGCTTTTTTATATACTTCAAATTTTTTCCACATAAACTGGAGTTCTTTTTTAATCATTATGGTAATGACTGTAAGTTATATACCTTTTAGTTACAGAATTTGTTCTGCATCGTTTTCTAAATTAAAAATTTCCTTGGACGAAGCTGCATATTCTCTTGGTTCATCAAAAATAAAAGTTCTTGCTGATATAATTTTTCCATTAAGTACCGGTGGCCTTTTTAGTTCTTTTACTTACGTTTTTGCTCGGGGAGTCGGAACGTTGAGTTCAGTTATATTTTTAACAGGCTTTAATACAGGTCTTTCAAGCGTAAAAATCATGAATCTAGCTGAACAGGGAGACTGGGGAAAATCTGCCGCCCTTGCACTTGTGCTAACTTTGTTTACATTTATAATAGTTGGTGCTGGAAATTTTGTAAGCAGAAAATTCAGTCCGAAAATATATGAACAGTAAAACAGCAACCCTTCAATTTGATAATGTCTCATACGGTTTTGATGATTTGCCTGTGATAAAAAATTTTTCACTGACAGTAGAGGCAGGTTCTTTTACAACATTGCTCGGTCCAAGCGGATGTGGAAAAACAACTTTGTTGCGCCTTGTTGCAGGATTTTTAACACCTCATACAGGTTCAATTTTTATCGATGGTAAAAATCAAAAAGATGTTTCTGCAGAAAACCGGCGAGTGGGAATGGTTTTTCAGGATTATGCCTTATTTCCTCACCTAAGTGTAGAAAAAAATCTCTTTTATGGCTTAAAAAACTTAGAAAATCATAACGCTGAAGAAGACAGGCAAAAAGTAAAAAAAATCGCGGATATTTTACGGCTTACTCCCTTTTTAAAAAGATATCCTCATGAACTTTCGGGAGGTCAGCAACAGCGCGTTGCATTAGGGCGGGCAATTATAATTGAGCCAAAAATTATTCTCATGGATGAACCGCTTTCTGCTTTAGACACAAAACTTCGTTCTTATGTCCGTGATGAATTGAAGGACCTTCAAAAATCACTTGGCATTACGACATTGTATGTTACCCATGATCAAGAAGAAGCTCTTTCTTTGTCTGATAAAATTGCAGTAATAAAGGATGGTGTTTTACAACAGATTGGAACACCCCGTGAGATTTATTATAATCCTGCAAATTCTTTTGTAGCTGACTCTGTAGGACGAGCTAATATATTCATCCATAACAACAAAAGAATATTGGTTCGCCCTGAATGGTTTTCGAAACTTTCTGATGATACGATTGTTAAAAATAAAGATAATGTTCTGTCGGGAACTGTTATTTCTGCATCATTTTTCGGTCAGTTGACCAGATATAAAATTTCACTTAACGACAGCGAAAGAACTGTTTTGTCAGTTGATTTGCCGTCAGAAGAAAATAACATAGTTAACGGGCAGACAATTAACGTGTCAATAACCAGATATCTTGAATTATAGATATAGAATACAGGGAGTAATTTTGCGAAAACTCTTTTTACTGATTTTCAGTTTTATCTTTTTGTTTTCAGTTCATTCTTTTCCTTCTCTTGAACCTTCAATAAAAATTGGTCTTGATGATTCTTCATTTGAGTTAAATAACAATCTATCTTCAGTTCAGATGATAAGCGTGGCTTTGGAATATTCTCTTTGCCCTTTAGAGAGTGAGGAAGGACAGTCCTGCTTAAAGAAATATCTTGATTTAGAAAAGTCTGCTGTTAAAGAATTTTCTTCATTAAAAAAAATTGATGCTGCTGAACAACTTCTTGCATTTATGTACGAAACGGCATTATTTAAATATAAAAAAGAAGTTACTAAAATAAATGTTACCTTATTGACTGGTGAATACAACTGTGTTACAGCCAGTGTTCTTTATTGCGCACTTGCAAAAAGTCTTGGAATCGATGTTTACGGTCAGGAAACCACCCTCCATGCTTTTTGTTCTGTCTATATTGACGGTCAAAAAATTGATGTGGAAACAACAAATCCTTATGGGTTTAACCCCGGCGTAAAAAAGACGGTTGCACAAACTCAAAATTCAAGAAAATATGCAGTAGTTCCTAAAAAGTATTATTCAGGGCATCGACAGATAATGGCTCCTGCAATGGCAACCCTTACAGGAAAAAATGTTGCAAGCGACTTAAATGACCAAGATGATTATGAAACAGCTATACCTTTAGAAGTAAGTCGCCTCAGGTTTTTACAAAAAGCAGATGATGCCGAAGTAAAAACAGCAAAAGAAGATTTAGATACTTTAGTGTGTAATTATGCAATCACCTTAAATAAGCAGCAAAAAACACAGGAAGCATTTGATTATGTTTTAAAAGTTATAGATACATTCGGTACAAGCGATCAGCTTCAAAGGACTTTAGATAATGCAGTCTATAACAGCGCAGTTAATATGTTGAATGAATACAAGGACGAAGAGGCACTTTCATATTTTGAAAGCAATAAAGAGTATATGAGTCCTGCAATGGCACAAAAAACTGAAAAAATGATATCTTCCCAAATATTAAAGAACAAAGAAATTGAAATTCATAATCAAGTTGTGCCTCTTTTTAATGCTGGAGAATATATAAAAGTTAAAGAAATTCTAGAAGAGGCTTTAAAAGAAAATCCTTCTAGTTTGATGCTGAAAAAAGATTTGCAGCTTGTTAACAGGGCTCTTGGTTTAAAATAAAAAAATTATTTCCGCATTGATGACTTGACTTTGCTCATTCTGCGGTTAGTCACGTAAAAAAAATGCACTTCGTAAAGAAGTGCATTTTTTTTGTCTTTTTACAGACTATGCTTTATTCAAGCGACTTTCAAGGTCGTCAAGGATAGCTGTAAGTTCTTTTGGAAGGTGAGCACCAAATTTTGGATAGTGGTTTTCACGGATATCCTTAACTTCTTTCTTCCATCCTTCAACATCAACCTTTGTGATTTCCGGGAGAGTCTTTTTGTAGTAGTCAGCAAGACCGTCAGTGTTGATAGCACCTTCTTTTGGCATAAAGCCGATTGGTGTGTCAACATAGTTGTCTTTTCCGTCACAGCGGTCAAAAATCCAAGCGAGAACGCGTGAGTTGTCACCGTATCCTGGCCACATAAATCCGCCTGGAAGTTCTTTGTTATTTTCATCCTTACGGAATCAGTTAACGTAGAAGATTTTTGGAAGAAGATCTTTATCCTTTGCAGCATTTCCAACGTTAATCCAGTGCTGGAAGTAGTCTCCCATGTTGTATCCGCAGAATGGGATGATTGCGAATGGGTCGCGGCGGATCTTTCCAACTTCTTCAGGATTGATTGTAGAAGCGGCTGTGATTTCTGAACCTACGATTGAGCCAAGGAATACACCGTGAGCCCAAGAGCGGCTCTGGTGTACGAGAGGTACAGTAGAAGGACGGCGTCCACCAAAGAGAATTGCTGAGATTGGTACACCTTCAGGGTTTTCCCATTCTGGAGCAATACAAGGACACTGAGCTGCAGGAGCTGTAAAGCGTGCATTTGGATGAGCCATTTCTTCACCCTTTGGAGCCTTGTCTTTTTCGAATGCAGGACGAGTCTTGCCTTTCCAGTCAACGAGGTTTCCTGTTGCAGGGTATCCAATTCCTTCCCACCAAACATCGCCGTCTTCAGTGAGTGCACAGTTTGTAAAGATTGTATTTTTAGAAGCTGAAATAAGAGCGTTCTTGTTGCTTTCTGCAGAAGTTCCTGGAGCAACACCAAAGAATCCTGCTTCTGGGTTGATAGCATAGAGACGACCGTCTTTTCCGTATTTCATCCATGCAATGTCATCACCGATTGTTTCAACTTTCCAGCCTGGAATTGTAGGGATAAGCATTGCAAGGTTTGTTTTACCAC
>JAZSJM010000144.1:0-7138 GCA_045534325.1 Treponema sp.
CGCAAATTTTATAAGAAACTTCTACAATATATTATCTGTAAGGAGGTAAAGTAATAAATCTACTTTTTGGATTATTACGACATTTTATAAGAACCAATTTTTGCAGTTTGTATTTTTCCGACAATATTTCTAAAATATCCAACTTAGTCTTTAATAACAAGGAGTGCCGATTGCTGATATTTAGGTAAAAACTTTTTTATTCCGCCATTTTCAAACTGAACGGTAACTGTATATTCTCCGTCATCTGTTGTCAGTGTAGAAGTGATTATTCCGTATCCATAGTCGTCATGAAATATTTTTGTACCCTGGCTATATTTGTGCTTTACAGGATCAGTTTCTGTATCTGGATGACTTAATCCTAAAGAGCCATAGTCGCCGTTGTGAGAGGAACGACCTTTGTCCTCAGAGGACTTTTTAAAACCAAAAGGAATATGTCCGATTATTTTTAATCTGTCAGGATTTATTTCTGATAAAAACGGGCTCACAGCCATGTATTCAATTTTGCCATACATTCTTCTGACAGCACAACATGTCATGTACAACTCATTTTTTGCCCGGGTAATACCGACGTAGCAAAGTCGTCTTTCTTCTTCCAAATCTTCGCCATATTTATCCTGCCGCGGAAAAACTCCGAGTTCCATTCCTGTTATTACAACACGATTAAATTCCAGTCCTTTTGTATTATGTAGCGTAATTAATGTAACACGATCTTCCTCAGTGTTATCGTTCTGACTCTCTAGTGTTCTGTCCAATTCTATATGATCTAAAAAGTCCAGAAGACCTTGTCGTGTACATTCATATAAAACAGCGGCATTTGAAAGTTCCTGAAGGTTAAGCACTCTCTGCGTTCCAGAAATTTCGTCCTGAGTTTTATGATATTCTTTAAGACCCGTTTTTTCTGCTATTAAGTCAATCAATACTGATAGTTTTTCGACAGGATTTATATTTTTTTCTGTTTGAAGTTTTTCATTTTCTTCTTTTGCACTGACATTTTCAGAAATTTTCTTTTCAAATTCATCCATCGATTCAACAAAAGATTCTACACCTTCCCTTGCCTTTTTAGATAAGGAAGAATACATCTGCCGGCACTGCTCAACATAATTTAAGGCTGAATTATTTTCCCGATAAGATTGAATGATTTTTTCCTGAGTTTGTGGTCCGATACCTCTTGCAGGCTTATTTATAATACGACGGAATGCAATTTCATCTTTAGGATTAGCAATTAAAGACAGGCAGGCAAGCATATCTTTTATTTCTTCCCGTTCATAAAATTTTAAGGAGCCCACAACGACATAAGGAATTTTTCTATGCAAAAATTCTGACTCAAATCCCATAGATTGCGCATTTGTTCTGTATAAAATTGCCCAGTCACTGTATGGAGTACCCATTTTGTGTGTTTGTTCGATAAGGTCTGCACAAAACGAAGCTTCTTCATCCTGATTACTCATAAAAGCAAGCACCGGCTGTTTACCGCTGCCCCGTTCAGCATGCAAAGTTTTACCAAGACGCCCATTGTTATTTTTTACAACATCATCAGCAACATTTAAAATTTCTTCCATTGAGCGATAATTCTTTTCAAGACGGATAACAGAGGTACCAGGAAAATGATTTTTGAATTGAAGGATGTTTTGAATTTCAGCTCCGCGGAATTTATAAATTGACTGATCATCGTCCCCGACAACGCAAACATAGGTCTGCTCTCCCGCCAATGAGCGCAATAGCTTAAATTGTGCAACGTTTGAATCTTGATATTCATCTACCATTATGACCTTAAATCTGTTCTGCACACGCTGACGAATTCTTTCATTTTTTTGAAGCAAAAGCATTGGCAGTAAAATCAAATCCCCGAAATCAACATTTCCCGTTTCTCTAAGGCGTTTTGTATAATTATTATAAATCTGCGGAAAATCAGGGTCGCTTTCGATTTTTTTTAATTCAACTTCGTCCTCGGGCAACAAACAGTAATCCTTACATAAACTTATAACATGAGAAAAATGTGCCGCCTGCTGCCGTGTCAAAAAAGGATTGGATTTTGACACAAGGGTAACCATGTCATCATCATCATAAACTGTAAAATTAGGATCAACTCCAGCTTCATCTGCATACAAACGTAAAAACCATGCGCCAAATGAGTGAAATGTTCTTATCTGGCAATATTGACTTCTGCTTTCTAAATCAATTGCGCGCTGATGCATCTCATTTGCTGCTTTTTTAGTAAATGTAACTGCTAGAATCTGATAAGGATCAACACCTCGCTCGGCAATAAGATAAGCGATTTTTGTAGTGATTACACGGGTCTTTCCAGAACCTGCCCCTGCCAAAATCAAAAGAGAAGAACCTTCATGCTCAACTGCCTGACGCTGTTCTGGATTTAATATATCTAAATATTTTTTAATACTGTCAGACATTTTAACCTCTAAAAAAAAAGGGTAATTATAAAAAAATCCCTATACTACCCTTAGAGTGATACTTTTACCGCAAAAAAAAGCGAATAAAATCCTGCATCAATCTTTTTGAATTCAACCTTTTTACAAGTATTCTTTATCAATTTCCTGAGCAAATTTTAATGAAGACGCTTTGACTGACTTATTCAGCGGACTATCACTAACAAAATTTCCGCTTAAATCTACATCTCCACTAGCATTTATATAAACACGAACAATTCGACCCGAGCATACTGCTTTATTCTGTAAATCATCACTCCTGTCATATTTTACAACTACGCTCCCGTCAACTTCCGGTGCCTGAAACCATGCACGACCAATGGCAAGACCTTCATCTGGATTATCTTTACTTTGGTCTAAAACTTCTTCAATCAGAACATCATATTCTTTATTACACCGCTCTTTTAGCCGCTCTACAGAGATTGCGTTTTGAATTTCAGTAAGTTTATCAGCTCTCTTTTTTGAAATTTTTGCAGGAATCTGATTTTTAAACTTATAGGCCTTTGTGTCATCTTCTTTAGAATAAGTAAAACAACCCGACCAGTCAGTTCGAATTTCAGAAAGAAATTTAACAGTATTTTCTGCCTGTTCCTCTGTTTCTCCAGGAAATCCCGCCATAAAAGTCGTTCGAATCGCAGCCTCTGGAAAATATGAGCGGATTTTTTTTATCAACTGAATGTATTTTGAAGAATTTCCGGTACGATTCATTTTTTTTATGATTTCGTCATCACCGCTTTGAAAAGGAATATCAAAATACGGCAGGATTCTTTCATCATCCTTTATAACAGGCAAAATATCTTCGTTAAAATGGTCAGGATGAATATACAAAAGCCTCAGGCGGAAAGTTCCTTTAATTTTTGAAATCTGCTTTAAAAGACTAGCAAGACCTGATTCCCCTGTCATTCCAGATTCAAGTTCTTTGTCGCTTCCAGGAGTTCCCAATGGAAGGTAAGTTCTTCCATTTCCAAACACATTATCGGTTTTTCCTGTTCCATAAGCTGCCAGATCCTGCCCGATAAGATTTATTTCGTAAACACCTTTTTGTATCAGTGTTTTTATTTCAGCAATAATTTCCTTTGCATCTCTGGAACGCAATTCCCCGCGTATGATAGGAATAGCACAAAATGAACAGCAATTATTACAGCCTTCTGTTATTTTTACAAACGCAGTTCCCGGAAAAGAAAGGAGAATATTTCTGTCAGAGCCACACACTCCTTTTTGTGCAAATTTGTGAACGGGACGCTTATTTTCCATTATTTCTTTTGCTGTAATAATTATTTTTTCAAGATCACCGTTTCCAAAAAAGCCATCCGCCTCTGGAAGTTCATCTTTAAGTTGCTCGGCATAGCGCTCTGCCAGACAACCGGCAAGGAGTATTTTTGCATCTGGATAATTATGTCTAGCATTTAATACAGCATTCAGGCATTCAGTTTTTGCAGATTCAATAAAACCACAGGAATTAATAATGATTAAATCGGCTTCTTCTGGATTAAATGTTTGCTCCCATTCATCAGTTTTTGAAAGGTGAGAAATTATAATTTCGCCATCAACCTGATTTTTTGCACAACCATGCTGATCCAAAAAGAATTTAGTCAAGTTCATTTATAACCAGTTTATATTTTCCGTCAGTGTCTTTTATCCATCGGATATCCTGCACAACAACCTGACCAGCCTTTGTAACGCCTAAATCATAGGTTTTTGCAGCTGCAATTACCTGAAGTTTTACAGTATTACCGTTAGAAATCCACATTCTTACACCGTTGCTGGCTGTCATATTTACAGTTTCACCGTTAGTCAGATAGTCTTCAACAGTTTCTTTTCTATCTGGTCTGTAGCGGAATACACATCCTGCGCGGAAGTCAGCACGAATTGTAAATGGATACGCTCTTGTATCTTCAAAAATAACCGTGCGTTTCTGATTTTGAGGAAGGTCTTCTGCATTTGGAATTTCAGATGTCTTTGTCTCACCGATTGCAGAGTTTGCACCGCTTTTTAGCAGAATCCTTACTTCTGCCCCTCTGTCATTTGACGGTAAAGAAACATCAGAAACATAAACTATCATTTCTGGAGTTGAATCTCCGTCCACATCTACTTCAAGTTCTTCAGAAAGTTCTATCTGCTGAATTCCTGCAGGAGTTTCAAGACTTAACGTTCCGATTGTATTTGCAACAGTAACAACGACATCCCCACCGCCAGTTCCAAGAACAAGCTGATCACCTTTATAAAGCCTAGACTGCAACGGTTTTTCAGACAGTTCATATTTTTTTGTCTGAGAATTTTTTTCTAATGCTGTTTTTAAATTAGAATTTGAGGCATTTCTTTTTGCAAGAAAAATACCCGTAACAACACCAATAATTATAATAAATCCGACAATACCGCAAATCAATGGAATAAAATACTTAGGCTTTTCGTGTACAATCAGCCCCTCTGGAACAGGAGATTCCTGCAAAACTTTTGCATGATAAAGCTGGATAACCTTCATGGAATCTACGCCAAGATATTCTGAATAATTTTTTAAAAATCCGACAAGATATGGCTCACCAGGAAATGCTTGGGCGTCTTCTTCTTCTAGCGCTTTTAAATAATTTGCCGCGATGGATGTATCCCGGGAAATCGTATCAAATTCAAGCTGCTTTTCTTCTCTTTTATTTTTTAATATTGCACCATAGCTTTCCATCTTTTTTACCTGTCTCCAAAAAACTTTTTTTTATAAATTACTGCTCAGAAAACAAAAAGTTGTTGTAGTTGTTTGCATCTGTCGGAGGATCATAGATAAAACGCTGATCCGAAATTCCCTGATTTATCGTGTAATTTGTAAAATCAAACTGATATTGTTCATTTTGCGGAGTAACGGCAACAATTCTGCGGATAAGTTTTGAGTCCGGCAATACCGAAAGATAAATATAACGGAACGCTTCTGTAGTATTGCGACGGCTTAATCTTAACTTTACAACCTGCTCTGTACTTCCTTCTTCTAAAGTCTCAGCATCCTGTCCGTTTTCGTAAGCAATGGAATAATAACGACTCATCAAAGAAAGTCCTTGAGGTGTTGCAAGATTTGCGGCGTTATTTGACCCCGTTGATTCAACATTCTGATTAAGAATTGCAGGAATTTCAGAAAGATAAATTGTCAATGTATCACCATTAAAACAGATTACCTGATCTGAAGGCTTTGTAAAATCAATACGCAACAGGTCTGGTCTTTTAAAACTAACACGCCCTTCCATCACAGATTTTTGTTTTTTTAGAGAAATATCTGCCTCATAATCGTTAATTTTTCCGTATTCACCAGACACACTCTGAAAAAAAGCTGCTGCCGTTAAAATTGACTGACTGAACGCAAGACAAGAGCCAAGAAAAATTGCTGTAAAAACTAAAACCTTCTTCATTTCGCTAAATATCCCGTACAATTAATTTTACTTTTTGTATTACTGACCGTCAACGGCAGATTCTTTTTCTTTTGCTTGTTCAGCAAGTTCCTTACAATGCTCTTCACCTTTTATGATTTCGTAGAATTCTTTTCCATCCATGGTCTCAATTTCCAAAAGGCGGTTTGCTATATAATCCAGCAAATCTTTATGTTCTCTTAAAACCTTTAAGACATGCTGATAGCGTTCTTCCATAATCCTTGCAATTTCTTCGTCAATATACCGCTGAGTTTCTTCAGAAAATTCACGGTAAATATTTGGATCTGCACCTGCATGACCTAAAACACCTTTGCCAAGTGTCATGTTCTTAAATTTATCAGACATGCCGTAATCTGTAATCATCCGCTTTATTAAATCAGTTGCCCTTGCAATATCATTGGAAGCACCTGTAGAAATATCATCAAGAAGGACTTCTTCTGCGGCACGGCCACCAAGACAACTGTCAACTTCATTGATGATGTCTTTTCGTGTCATAAAGTTCTTTTCTTCTTCTTCGCGGTACTGCGTAAACCCGCCTACTCCATGACTTCGAGGAACAACAGTGATTTTATTTACAGGAGGAAAATCAGGAGTAAAGGCCCCGATAAGAGCATGTCCTGTTTCATGAACAGAAACCAAGCGCATTTCCTTTTTGTTGTCTTTTCTGCTTTTCTTTTTAAGACCGATACTTACCTTATCAATTGCCTCATTAAAATCATCCATGGAAACTTTTTTACGACCGTTGCGAACTGCCAGAAGTGCGGCCTCATTAACAACATTCGCTAAATCTGCACCCGCGAAACCGACAGTTCCATGAGCAATCGATGTAAAATCAACATCATTATCAAGTTTTACATTTTTAGAATGAATTCTTATAATCGCTTCTCTTCCCTTTACGTCCGGCTTTTCCACAGGAACCTGACGGTCAAATCGTCCAGGACGAAGCAATGCAGGGTCAAGAATGTCCGCGCGGTTTGTTGCAGCAAGAATAATAAGACCTTTCTCGTTTTCAAAACCGTCCATTTCTACAAGAAGCTGATTTAAAGTCTGTTCCCGTTCGTCATTTCCGCCACCAAAACCATTTACACGGCTTTTTCCAAGGGCATCAATTTCATCAATAAAAACAATACACGGTGCTTTTTCACGAGCCTGACGGAACAAATCCCTTACACGGCTTGCACCAACACCAACAAACATTTCAACGAAATCAGAACCACTGCAACAAAAGCCAGGAGCACCAGCCTCGCCAGTAGCAGGACGGGCTAAAAGTGTTTTACCAGTTCCTGG
>JAZSJM010000092.1:0-7712 GCA_045534325.1 Treponema sp.
ACGACATGGCTACGATCCGAGTTAGGGGAAGATGATACGTACAAATATTACGAAGTAGATAAATATGTTGGCGAATTTGAAGAAGTAGAAAAAGATCCTGCAATCGACGACTATCCTGATGAAGTAAATATGACTCCAGAAGAGCGTGAGGCAATGAAAGGCGACTACAAAATTGATGAAAAATCAAAGCGCATTTCATTTACAGACAAAGGAATGCTTCATATCGAAAAAATCCTTCATCAGCACAATATGATTCCCGCAGATTCAAAACTACAGGATGAGCAGAATTTTGAATTTTTACACTACTTTACACAGGCACTTCGAGCTCATTTACTCTATCAAAACGATGTTGATTATGTAGTAAAAGACGGACAGGTTCAGATTGTCGATGAATTTACAGGACGTATTCTCGAAGGACGCCGCTATTCTGATGGACTTCATCAGGCAATTGAAGCAAAGGAACATGTAAAAATTGCCCAGCGTAACCGAACCATGGCTACAGTTACATTCCAGAACTTTTTCCGCATGTACAATAAACTGTCAGGAATGACAGGTACTGCACAAACAGAAGCAGTAGAATTTGCAAAAATATACAAATTAGATGTTGTTGCAATTCCTACAAACCTTCCTGTTGCACGAATTGATGAACAGGACGAGGTCTACTTAAACGAAGAAGATAAATGGCGTGCAATTGTCAGGGAAATAAAAGTTGCACATGAAAAAGGACAGCCAATTCTTGTTGGCACAGTTTCTGTAGAAAAATCAGAACACCTTTCAGCCCTGCTTACAAGTGCTGGAATTCGCCATGAAGTTTTAAATGCAAAAAACCATGCCAGGGAAGCATTGATTATTGCAGAAGCTGGTTCAAAAGGAGCTGTTACAGTCGCAACAAATATGGCTGGACGCGGTACCGATATCAAACTTGGTGGAAGCTATGAAGCGAGAGCGGTAAAACGTGCAGGAACAAACGCAACGCCACAGCAGTTAAAAGAAGCAATTGCAATCGAAAAAGAAAAATGGAAAGCCGACTATGAAGAAGTAAAAGCTCTTGGAGGTCTATATGTTATAGGTTCTGAACGACATGAATCAAGACGTATTGACAATCAGCTTCGCGGACGTTCAGGACGACAGGGAGACCCAGGACGCTCCAAGTTCTTTATCTCTATGGATGACGATTTAATGCGGTTATTCGGTGGAGAAAGGATGAAGAACATAATGTCTAAAATTGGCATGCAAAGCGACGAGCCAATTTATCATCCTTGGCTTACAAAGGGAATTGAAAATGCCCAGAAGAAAGTCGAAGAAAGAAACTTTGAAATCCGTAAAAATCTTATTGATTATGATGATGTTTTAAATGACCAGCGTGAATTTATCTATGAGCAGCGTGATCATATTTTGGCTGATGAAAATCTGACCGAAAGAATAATGAACACAGCTGACGATTATCTGACAGAATGGTTTGAAGACTATTCTCATAACAAAAAAACGGGATTATCATACCTACTGACACAGATTCGTGATAATTTTGGAGTACAACTTCCTGCACAGGAAACAACAAAAGAAGCAGTTCTTGCTGTTTTACAAAACGATTTAACAGAAAAAGAGCAGCTTGTTGGTCATGAACAGTTTAATATGTTTATCCGCTATCAGTATCTTCAACTTATCGATAAAAAATGGCTTGACCAGCTGGAATATCTTGACGGATTAAGGGAAGCAGTTCATTTACGATCATATTCTCAAAAAAATCCGCTTACAGAATATAAAATTGACGGATTTAATGCCTTTGAAGAATTAATTGAAAATATTCGGCTTACAATTGCAGGCAGAGTATTTAAGGTTCGTATTCAGATAAACAGCACCCCTCAGCCTGTGCAGCGAAATATAAAGATGAATGCACAGCATCAAGAATCTCAGTCAATGAGCGAGGCTGCAAATCAGGCTCAAAGTCAGAGAGGTGGCAGCGTAAATGCATATCAAAGTCAGCAGGCTGCTGGCCGCGTAATGGCAAGTGGCAGACAAGGAGCAAGCGTAACAGTAAGACGAACAATGCCAAAGGTTGGCCGTAATGATCCTTGCCCATGCGGAAGTGGTAAAAAGTATAAGCAATGCCACGGCAGGTAAAAAAAAATGCTTCACTAAACAGTGAAGCATTTTTTTTTATTTTCCAGTTAGACCCGGAACTCCCCTTCTATTAAGAGGCCAGAAACGATAACATGCAGTTCCTAAAATCTTTTTAGCATTTACATACTGCGGCTCAAGATTTGAATAATATGTAATTGGATAAGGATCTAACTCTGTTAGAGGTGCAAACCATGAGTTATAAGAGTGCCTCATATCTAAGGAATTAAAACGGTTATCCCCCATCATAAAATAACAGTTTTCAGGAATATACTGAGGCTTTCCGTCTAAGTTTTTTGGAAAAACCCTCATATTCCTTAAATCCATTAAAAAACAATAATTATTGAGCATTGCAGCTTGAGCCATATACTCATTTATCAAAGAATCATTTTGTATATCAGAAATTGATTTGCCATTTGCCAGCAATATTGCATCCCGGACAATCAGTTTTCCCACGGTCTGTTTTATCATAAGATTTAATTTAAAAGAACTTAAAGAATATAAATCTCCTTCAAAATCATGATTTTTATTTTCTACCCAAGCTGTCATAAAAGACTTAAACCAATCTTTTCCATTTTTACTGTTTAATAAAATCTGTGCGTAGGAATAATGCTGACTTAAAATTGAATTTTCAAATAAATTCTTCTGCTCAAACAAATATGAAAGGTCGTTGTCAGATTTTTCACCACCTGAGCGGTCAAAAGCCTGATTAAAGCGTTCTGAAAGACTTTGAGCTTCGAGACTAAAAAGATTTATATCAAAGCTATTTCTCTGATTTTCACAGTCAATCATTGAGTCATACTGAGCCTGACTTACAACATAACTGTCACGGGTGAGCCCACGTTTTATTGAATTTTTAACTGTATTTAAATTCCATTCAGCGTATTTTTTGTCCGCTTCCACAACTTTCCATTCATCACTTTTCTTAGTCCTAAAATATAAAATACCATCCTGCATCATTAACTGCTCACCAGGAAGCCCTGTTATACGTTTTACAAGGGGATCTGCTTTAGGATTACCACCTTCATCAACATTTAAATTTACAGTTGTCAAAGTGCACATATAAACTATCTGGCTTAAAAAAGTCCTTACTTCGCTTTTCCGGTCATCAGAGTAATGTGGATTTCTAAATACAACAATATCGCCTCGTTTATACTTTTTTAAACATGGAAGTCCAATTTCTGACAAAGGAAACTTAGGACCACTTGCCGTCTTAAAAACAACAACTCTGTCGCGAATCAAAAATTCTGGAACCATAGATTCCGAAGGAATTTCATAAAGCTGAACGATGAATATATTCAACAATAAAACCATAAACACGGCCTGCACTAAAGCATCTATCCAGCTCAATAATTCCCAGCAGAGGTGTTTCGGATATAATTTAAATGTTGTGCCAGTTAATTTTATCGGAATGTAAAATCCATTTTTACCTCTTTCGCTAGCAGGATTAGAAAGAACATAATCTTTCCAACAGCCGTCAATAACAGCAATCTTTTTAGGATTAAGGTAATTCAGAATATATAAATCCAACAGACTTGTTGTACACCACAGAACAACACTAATAAAATCAACAATAATGAAAGTACCGCTGTTTCCTGCCCTACGTAAAACAAAGGCAATCAAAAGGACATATGGTTTATACTGCAAGAGGGTTTTATACACATTTATATATTTTAAATCATTCTTCTTTAATAGTTGATTATATCCGCACAGATATACAACGCAGGTATAAAGAACCGCTAACGGAAATGCAGTTAAAGAAACATCAAAATGAAATGAAAAACAAAATAGAGAAAAGAGCAAGGAAGATAAAACTAAAGAAAGTGACAGATAAGTAAATTTATTTTTATTCATATATGTGAATTATAGCAAAATAATAATAAACACTCTATACTAGTGAACATGAACGATGAAACAAAATTCTTAGAAAAATATTTTGATTTTTATAAAACATCTGGCAGTTCTTATGAACTGTTAGATACAAAAGCAAATAAAAAAATTTCAGTCATAAAATCAAAATCTCTGGAAGAACTTGCATTCAAAGGATTTAACACTCTTTCTTTTTCTTTTACAAAAGAACACTTAGAAAATCTTATAAGTGCATTTAATTCACCTGACGCAACCTTAAACGATAAATATGTCTTAGCCTGTCTATTACAAAATGCTGAAACTTCCTCAAAGCAGATATTACCTTTATGCCAGGACACAGGTGTTGCAAACGTTTTTATCTGGAAAAAAGGTTCAATATTATTTGATAATACAGAAAAAAATGAATACGAAAATCTTTCAAACGGAATAGAAAAACTTTACAAAGAAAAAAAACTTAGATTTTCAACGACATGCCCTCAATCTTTTTATGAAGAAAAAGATCCTAAAAACAATATGCCTGCGCAAATTACGATATTTGAGGAAAACTCATGTCTTGCTCCAAAGCCAGATTTTATAAAAAATTCGCCTGAAAATTCACTTAACATTATTTTTTGTGCTAAAGGCGGTGGGTCTTCAAATAAGACAAGTTTTGTGCAGGGAACAAAAGCATTCTTAAATAAAAAAAAGATGGAAGAGTTTTTGACTGACCAGATTTCACACCTTGGAACAAGTGCCTGCCCGCCATACACAATTGCAGTCGTTGTCGGAGGATTAAGTCCTGAACAGAATTTATTAACTCTAAAACTGGCAACTTGCGGCGCCTACAATAACATGACATATAAAGCAAATCCATATGGCTTTAGAGACAAGGAATTAGAAGAAACTGTAAAAAATATAGCTAAAAACACAGGTTTCGGTGCTCAATTTGGCGGAAGCGAATTTTGTCTTGACGCAATTGTAATCCGCTTACCAAGACACGGTGCAAGCTGCCCTTTAAGTACAGGCGTAAGCTGTTCTGCCCATAGAAATTTAAAAGCTATCATGACAAATGAAGGTTATTATCTTGAAAAAACAGAAATACATCCGTCTTCCCTTTCTGGATTTGATAAATGCGTTTCAATTCTTTCGCAGAATAATAAAGACGAAAAAATTATAAACACAAACAATGGAATAGAAGAAACCTTAAAACAATTAGAAAACTGTAAAGCAGGAGACAGAATCCTGTTATCAGGTAAAATCCTAGTTGCCCGTGATGCAGCTCATTCACGATGGCAAAATCTGCTAGACTCAGGAAAAGATTTGCCTGAATATACAAAACTTTATCCAATATGCTATGCGGGGCCTGCAAGAACTCCAGATGGTTATATAATAGGTTCTTTCGGTCCTACAACTGCCGGCAGAATGGATTCATATGCCTCTTCACTTATGAGCAGAAAAGCAGCCCTGATAACCCTTGCTAAAGGAAATAGAAGCGATATATGGACTGAAAACTGCAAAAAATATAAAGCTTTTTACCTTGGAACTCCAGGGGGAATTGCAGCATATATTTCTTCAAATTTCATTACTTCCCAGGAAATTATCGATTATGAAGATCTTGGAATGGAAGCAGTACGACTTATAACTGTAAACAGGCTTCCCTGTTTTATTATTACTGACAACAAGGGAAATGATTTTTATAAAAATCTGGAGAAAAAAATATAAAAAATGAATGAAGTTTTCAATAAAAAAAAGGCCTTAGAACTTGTAGATAACGATGAAGAATTGTTAAAAATTCTTTTAGATACTTTCTTAGAAACTGAATTTTCAATCGAACATCTAAACGAACTGATAAAAGATAAAAAATTTGACGAGGCTGCAAGTTATACACACAGGGTCAAAGGTGCAGGAAGACAACTTGCAATGGAAAAAATTGCAAAATCTGGACAAGAATTGGAAGATGTCTTAAGAAAAAAAACTGACGGTGATTTACAAACTCTCACGGAAAATTTTTATTCTGATTATCTTGAAGCCATAAATTTTATAAGAAAATACGGGTAAAATCAGGATAAAATATTTCATTTCTCAAATCAAAAGCTTTTTGGTAAATTTTTACTATATCCTCTATATGTGTTTCTGATTCACCTTTTAAAGTCTGATAAGGAGCATCTGTTTCAAAAAAAATCCTGCTTGTTTCAAGATTTTTTACACATTCAAGTACAGTTTTTTTACCCTTTAATAGAGGCTTTCCAAAAGAAAAAAAAGCATTCACCCCTTTTTTTAATAAAGAATTTGCTTCAATATATGTACCTGCCCAGGAATGAAAAACTATTGATTTAATTTTTTTCAACTTATTTATATCCTTGAAAAACAAATCTGTACATTTTCGTCCATGAATTATTACAGGTTTATCATATTCAATTGCAAGATTAATCTGTTCATTCCAGACTGTCTTTTGTTCATTTATATTTTTTTTAAACTCTTCCGTATATAAATCAAATCCGCACTCACCTACTGCATCAATTTTATTTTCTTTAAGCAGCATTTCTAAAAAAGCAAGATTATTTATATCAGGATTTTGAGGATGAATACCAAATGACCTATAAAAATTAATTGAAGGATTTGCCGAGAGAAAGTCTATTATTTTTTCTTCCTGAATAAACTCATCCCTGGATAAAGAACATGTAATTCCTGTATATTTAACACCATTATTAAATTCTGGAAGAGATGAATGTACTAAATGAAGATGAGCATCAAAAAAACACATAATAAAAAAAAAAGTTAAAGTTTATTTTATTATACCGAAAATATAAATGTACGAAACATTATTTTGCGAATAAAAGCGCAGGAGGAACAAAAAATGGGTACATATACATTAAAAAGCATTGGAAAATCAACTGATTATATGACAGTAGTAAGAGAAATGGATGATGGATATGTTGTACGCATTGTTCGTGATGAAGATGGTTACGAGGACATAACAACAGATTACATCAGTAAAGCATTATTTGATTCTTGCATCAGAACAGGTTACATCACAAAAGTTGCTGCAGTAATTGAAGCAAGTGCATAATTAAAATATAAAATTTAAATATTTTTATTAATAATATCAACGGCTGCTTTTAAGCGAAGGTCAATTGACATCTCTTTAGGCAGCCAGTTTATTTTTAAACCTTTTTTTTCCATTCCCCTAAACCAGGTTTCCTGTCTTTTTGCAAATTGACCGATTGCAAGATTTAAAAGCTCAAAAAGTTTCTCTTTAGTCTCAATTTTTCCTTGAAGATATTCACTTACAAATCGATATTCTAAACCAAGAGCTTCTAACCGGCTCCAGCTATAACCGTTTCTACCATCTATTCCCTTATCATGAAGATTCTTAACTTCCTCAATTAAACCTTCATCCATGCGCTCCATTAATCTTTTAGTTATTCTTTGACGTACGAGTAACCTTTCTAATGTAGTACCAATAATAAGGGGCTTGATTTTTGGTCGTTTTGAAATAATTTCATTCTTTAAGACTTTATATTCATCAGAATTATTAAATCTATTTAAAAGAATTGCTTTTATAATTCGTTCTTTATCACCAAATTCACGTGTAATGTGCCAAACTTTTTTTTCTTTAATTAAAATATTTTTCAATTCCTCATAAGTAAGACTGGTTAATTCATCTACATCTTCTTTTTTAGGAGAAAAAGGAATCATGTCATAATTTCTGAGTTTGGAATCAAGATACATTCCAGTTCGCGACA
>JAZSJM010000099.1:0-4787 GCA_045534325.1 Treponema sp.
ATTATCGTAAAGTTTTAAGATTAAAAGCAGAAGAAGTATCCAACCGCGGAAAACTTGTAGAACTCACTGATATGATGGGTATAAGAATTATCTGCGCCTTTATTGAAGATCTTCATGATGTAGAGCAGCAGGTAAGGGATAATTTTACTGTAAAAGAAGTTGAATATAAGGGCAGTGGGGATAATTTCAGGGAATTTGGTTATGAATCAATTCATGTACTAATCTCCATTCCTGCTGATTGTATGCCGGATGATTCTCAAATTGAAATCCCTGCAGGGCTTGTATGTGAGATTCAGATAAGAACGATTTTACAGGATGCTTGGGCAGAAGTTGAGCATGAATTAATCTATAAAACTGAATTTACACCTTTTGATATGCCTTTAAGACGGAAGCTTGCTTCAATCAATGCCAGTTTGAGCCTTGCAGATACAATCTTCCAGGAAATTCGGGATTACCAGAAGAAACTTCAGATGGAAACATCGACACGTCGCGAGTCATTTTATGAAAAAGTCGATGAATCAACATCTGAGTTTAGTGATGAAGAAAAAGTTGAAAAATCAACCCAGACAAGAGAAATCGGTAAAGCAAGTCCTTTTATGAGAGGAACTATAGACGATATGCTTCTTGATGCTATTCATGCACATAATAATGGTGAAATGGATAAAGCTATAATTATTTACACTCAAATTCTTGAATCAAAACCTGTTCCAGCTGATATAGTTCTATCAGTTGTATTTAAGCATCGGGGGATGGCTTATTTTGCCTCAAATGATTATGAAAATGCATTAAAAGATTTTCAGAATAGTGTTAATTATGATGCAAACAGTTTCCGTTCCTATTATTACATGGGAATTGTTTATTGTGTCCAGGGCAAGTATGAGCAGGCGGTGGAAGTTTTTTCAAAATCGCTTGAAATTAATGAATTTCAGTCTCATACCAGATATAGACGTGCTGTTGCATACTCAAAGATTGGAGAGGATGGAAAGGCTTTAGAGGATTTATCTGCTGCAGAAGCAATGGGGTTAGAACTGACAGATGAAAAGCTGTTAAAAGAAAAACTTCTTAAAAAGTTAGATATCAGTATGTAAAAAAAAATATATAGAAATATTTGAATTTAATAATATTTGCTATTGACGCAAAGTTACTGATTTGTTATTATATCAAAGTCAGCTACGCAAGTGGTTGAATATGTCTCCTTCGTCTAGTGGTTAGGACATCGGGTTTTCATCCCGACAACAGCAGTTCAATTCTGCTAGGAGATGATAAAGCCTTGTAACTTATGTTGCAAGGCTTTTTTTGTGGAGTTCGCCTTGGAAATTAATAAACGGTTTTCAGAAAATGTTCTTAAAGAAATCCGAACTCAGATAAAAGCAGCTCATGGTAACGAAGTTTTTTTTACTGGAATTATAAATGAAGAAGGCGTTGTTGTTTCAATTTATGCTGCAGCAAGGGGAAATTCCAGCAGTGTTCCGCTAAATTATGGAGAAATCCAAAAAGCAAATGTACTGATTCATAATCATCCCTCTGGAAATCTCTATCCTTCTCAGGCGGATTTAAGTATTGCTTCGGAATGTTCAGAAAGAGCACAAGGATTTTATATAATCGATAATACGGCAACAGATATTTATGTCGTGATGGAACCAATTAAGCCTGTTAAGATCAATAAAGTTGATATTGATGAAACAGCGGCTTATCTTTCAAAAACAGGTCCGTTAGCAGAAATTTCCGAAAATTATGAAGAACGTCCTGTTCAGATTCAATTGTTAAAAAAAATTACTCACTCATTTAATGAAAATAAAATAGGAGTATTTGAAGCAGGAACTGGTGTTGGAAAATCTTTTGCCTATCTTATTCCGTCAATGCTATGGGCTGTTAATAATAAAGAGAGGGTTGTAGTTTCAACTGGTACTATAAATCTTCAGCAGCAGCTTATTGAAAAAGATATCCCTCTTGCCTCTAAAATAATTAACAAAAATATAAAAGCGGTTTTAGTTAAAGGAAGGCAGAATTTCCTTTGTTTAAGAAGATTGGATGAAGCTTCTAAAGAGCGGGATTTGTTTAATGAAGAGCAGGAGATTTTTGATAAAATATATGAATGGTCAAAAAAAACAGTAAGCGGTAGTCGTACGGATTTAACTTTTATGCCTTCCGAAAGTATCTGGCAAAAAGTTAACTCAGAGGCGGATGCCTGTATGGGAATGAAGTGTGCGTACCGGGAAAAATGTTTTGTGATGAAAGTTAGAAAAGAAGCCAGTGACGCAAATATTCTTGTAGTAAATCATCATCTTTTATTTGCAGATATTGCTTCAAGACTGGAAGGGGCTGGTTTTGAGGATACTGCTGTACTTCCTCCGTATAAACGAATTGTTTTTGACGAAGCTCATGGAATAGAAGATTCTGCGACCTCTTTTTTTAGTTCAAGCATAAACAGGTTTAAGATATTAAAACAGCTGAATCTAATGTACAGAAGCCGGAGAGGAGCGGTTTCTGGCCTTTTGTTTACATTAATGGCTCTCTCTCTTTCACAGGAGAATTCTGATGAATTAATTGAGCTTATAAATCAGATAAAAACAAGTATTTCATCACTTGATGAAAAAGCACTTTCTCTTTTAGAAAGAGAATATACACTTCGTCTTTTTAAAAATACAGCTGAAGCTTTTGTAAATGTTTTCCATAAAATGGCTGTTCTGCAAAAGTATATTGTTCGTTTTACCACTCAGGTCAGAAAACTCTTTGATTTAATTCCTGAAGATGCAAAAGACAGTCCGGTTTTGTATGAAAGTAAAAGTGTTTTGCGGCGTTTGGAAGACATTGCTTTAGTTCTTGGAAATTTTTCTGCCTGGGCTGAACATACGGATTATGTTTTTTGGATTCAAAAAGGAAGGTTTAATGGCTCAAAAGGTGATGAAAATTTAAATTATGTTCAGTTTTTTCAAACTCCCCTTGATATTGCCCCGACGATGAATAAAGGTGTATTTGAACCAATGAGCAGTGTAGTATGTACTTCTGCAACTTTGAGCATCGGCTCTTCATTTAATTATTGGAAGAAACGAACGGGTGTAAAATTTTCAGAGGAATCGCGGGTTTGTGAAGAACAATTTGATTCTCCTTTTCCATATAAAAAAAATGTTTTATTTGCAGTAACAAAAGACGCTCCTTTTCCTGAGAATGGAATAGAATTTCAAAATTATATCGAAAAGGCCGTTGTTGAACTTATCAGGGCTGCAGGAGGAAAAACATTAGTATTGTTTACCTCTTATGATAGTCTTCGTCATGCATGTGATTATGCCCGCAACGCATTAAAAATTTCTGGAATTAATATCTTAAAACAGGGAGATGATGACAGGTTCAGATTATTGAGCGTTTTTAAGGACGATAAATCAAGTGTGTTGTTTGCAACTGATTCTTTCTGGGAAGGTGTTGATGTTCCAGGAGACAGTCTTTCGCAGGTAATAATTGTTAAACTTCCATTTGGAGTTCCCAATAATCCGATTTTTGCAGCAAGAAGTGAATTGATTTTATCTAAAGGTGGTAGTCCTTTTATGGAATTATCAGTTCCTGATGCAGTAATAAAATTCAGACAGGGGTTTGGACGGTTAATGAGACGGTATTCTGATAAAGGTGCCGTTGTTGTTTTGGATAGAAGGATTGTTGAAAAGCAGTATGGAAGGATTTTTACATCCAGCGTTCCAGAAACAAAAAAAATGTATGATAATCTGGAAACAATCTGTGGGGCAGTAGCTGCCTTTGTAGAATAAAAAAAATCCTGCAATAAACCGTGTACTTTGGCTTATGCAGGACTTCTATCGTGTTTTAAGATTTATTTTCTGAAATCTTTAGGACGACGTTTTGTGAGTTTACATTTTGAACACTCAGCAATATTGCGGAGTCTTCCGTTTTCGTACAAAGTTTTCATTACTATTTCGCCACCACATTCAGGGCATTCAAACTTCTGTGTTGCAACTGTTGTACGAGAGTTCTTACTAGCACCAGCCATGACTATCCTCCAAAAAATATTCGAATATGTCCTAAAAATATAATGATTTATCTACCTTGTGTCAAGGTGAAAATCAGTGATTATAAAAAATAACTATGGTAAATCTTTATCTGTATTGACTATAACGATTTGGTTTGATAATATAAATGAAGTTTTTTAATGGGGGTGCCTCCTTTGGCTGGAAAAAAATCATCTGCAGAAAAAAGATATGCACAGAGCGAAGTTCGCCGCTTGCACAATAAAGCAATTAAGAGTGAAGTTCGTACATATGCAAGACAGTTTGTAGAAGCTGTACAGGCAAAAGATGAAAAAGTTGCTAAGGAAAGACTTACAACTTTAGTATCAAAACTTGATTCAGCTCGCAGCAAGGGTGTTCTTACACGCAATGCTGTTTCTCGCAAGAAGTCACGCATGCAGAAACTCTACAATGTTTCATTTGGCGTAACTGCTGCAAAATAATTTTCTAGACTCTTTTGTCTATTGACCTGATACTGCAGATTTTATTTATCTGTGGTATCAGGAATTTTTTTTTAATCTGATTGTATTTGAGGTAAAATTATGTCTGCTAAAAAAGTTACAAAGTATGATTTAGTTGAATCTGTTTACCAAAATACAAATTGTGAAAAAAGAATAGTGCAGGATGTTGTTGAGCAACTTCTTGAAGAGTTAAAAGAAGCCTTAAAGGCTGGTAATACGATTGAGTTGCGTGGTTTAGGAACTTTTGAACCTAGACTTAGAAAGGGAAGATCCAGGGCACGTAACCCAAAAACAGGGGAGTAGCTTACTGTTG
>JAZSJM010000139.1:0-7449 GCA_045534325.1 Treponema sp.
ACGACATGGCTACGATCCGACCTAGCGCACCACAGGGTGCAAATAAGAAAAAGCGCATTGTTGGCCGCGGTTCATCATCAGGTCGTGGAACAACTGCAGGAAAGGGAAACAAGGGACAGCAGTCTCGCTCTGGTGGAAAAACATACGTAGGTTTTGAAGGCGGACAAATGCCTCTTTATCGTCGTATTGCACACAGAGGTTTCTCAAATTACCCTTTCAAGAAAGAATACGCTGTAGTAAACGTTACTCTTCTTGAAGAAAAATATTCAGCTGGTGAAACAGTGAACAAAGAATCTTTACTTGCAAAAGGTCTTATTTCTAAGATTGATGTGCTTGTAAAAATTCTTGGAACTGGTGATTTAACAAAGAAACTTACAGTTGAAGTAGATAAGGTTTCTGCATCTGCAAAAGCTAAAATCGAAAAAGCTGGTGGCTCTGTTAAAGAAGCTGAATCTGAAACAAAAGCTAATTAAATAAGTACTGGAGACACACATGGCAAACAATCCAATTGCAAACATGTTCAGAATTAAAGAGCTTAGAAATAAGATGCTCTTTACTTTAGCTATTCTTGCAATATTTCGCTTAGGATGCGTGCTGACAATTCCTGGCATTAACGCTGGAGTACTCGTTGAATACTTCAACAATCTTGCAAAGAGTGGTGAAAACGCATTTGCCAGCTACATGGACTTTTTTGCCGGTGGTGCATTCTCTAATTTCTCTGTGTTCATGCTTGGTGTAATGCCTTACATTTCAACACAGATTATTTTGCAGCTGGCGCTGATTATTTTCCCATCTCTTAAACGTATTGTTCAGGAAGATGGAGGTCAGCGCAAATTTGCAGCATGGACTAGAATCGGAACTGTATTTGTATGTTTGATTCAGTCTGCTGCTGTAACGGTTTATGCAAACAGCATTCCAGGAGCAGTTATTCTGGAAAGTCCGCTTGCATTCAGACTGCTTGCAATGCTCACTGTTACTACAGGTGCAATGATTACTGTATGGCTGGGAGATCAGATTACAGCTCATGGTATTGGAAATGGAATTTCAATTCTTATTTTTGCTGGTATCGTAGCTCGTCTTCCTCATGCTGTTATCGAACTCACACAGAAAGTTCGTAGCCATGAAATCAATGCTGTTGCAGTTATCGTTGTAATTTTAATGTTCTTCGGAATTATTGCCCTTGTAGTTTATGAACAGTCCGGCGAACGTAAAATTCCAGTACACTATGCAAAACGCGTAGTTGGAAGGAAAATGTACGGTGGACAGAGTACTTATATTCCATTTAAAATTAATCCGTCGGGAGTTATTCCTGTAATTTTTGCTTCTTCGTTCTTAACATTCCCGTTACAGATTATTTCAAGCATTGGAGCCAGCAAAGCATCGGCAGGATGGGTATCTAAACTTTCATACATCTTGCAGCCAACTGGCATCACATACAATGTATTGTTAGTACTTTTGATTGTTTTCTTTGCATACTTCTACACACAGGTAACCCTGAACCCCACAGAAATCGCAAAGAACATCAGAGAAAATGGTGGTTCTATTCCAGGAATCCGTACTGACAAAACTGAAGAATACATGCAGAAGGTTTTAAACCGTCTCGTGTTACCTGGTTCACTCTATCTTGCAGCTATTGCTGTATTGCCAACAATCATTCAGATTGCATTTAAGTTCCCACAGTCAATTGCAATGTTGATGGGTGGTACTTCACTGTTAATCTTGGTTGGTGTTGACCTTGATACAATGAGTCAGGTTGAAGCTCTCCTTAAAATGCACCATTCAGAAGGTCTTGTTAAGAAGGGTAAATTACGTTCTAGAAATCTGTAGAATTCGTTAAAAAATTTAAAGAATTTCTAGAATTTCTATAGAACAACAAAGGGAATTTGTGGTAAATTAGATAACCCGAATTGTAGTCCATTGCGGATTGCCATGATTCGGGTTAATATCATGCTTTCCCTAGGGGGACTTTTTATGAAAGTACGAACCAGCGTAAAGCCTATCTGCGATAAGTGTAAGGTTATAAGAAGAAACGGCGTTGTACGTATTATTTGCACTAACCCAAAACACAAGCAGAGACAGGGTTAAGGAGTAACAGATGGCTCGAATTGCGGGAGTTGACCTCCCTAATAAACACGTCGTTGTTGCATTGACTTATATTTACGGTATCGGTCGTTCATCTGCAATTGCGATTTGCGAAAAAACTAAGATTGATCCTAACAAGATGATGAATGATCTTGATCAGGATGAACAGGCTAAACTTCGCTCTGTAATCGATGAAGAATACAAGGTTGAAGGACACCTTCGTTCAGAAATTGGTCTTAACATTAAACGTCTTATGGACATTGGTTGCTATCGTGGTCTTCGTCATCGCAAAGGTTTGCCAGTTCGCGGTCAGCGCACACGCACTAACTCACGCACTCGCAAAGGAAAGAAGAAGACAGTTGCTAACAAGAAAAAGGCTGTCTGATAGGACGGAGGATTTAATTAATGGCTACCGTAAAGAAACGAAAGGAAAAGAAGAGCGTATACGAAGGAAACGTATATATCCAGGCTACGTTCAACAATACTATCGTAACAATTACAGACTTAAACGGAAATGCTCTTTCATGGGCGTCTTCTGGTGGACTTGGCTTCCGTGGAGCAAAAAAATCAACTCCATTTGCTGCACAGACAGTTACAGAAACTGCCGTACAGAAAGCAGTAAGCTATGGTCTGCGTGAAGTTCATGTATTCGTTAAAGGACCAGGTATGGGTCGCGAAAATGCTGTCCGTGTACTTGGTACATTAGGATTAAAAGTAAAATCAATTTCTGATGTTACTCCAATTCCTCACAACGGATGTCGCCCACGCAAAACACGCCGTATGTAAAATAAATAATGAAAATGGGATTCTTTGTATCCCATTTTTGTTGTGTTTTTGCATATTTTTAGTCGTAAAAGTTAGGTTTTTATTCGGAAATATCCGGTTAAAAAAGTATTTTAATAAATGGCAGGTCTTTTGACAGGTCATTAAAGTAAGCTCTTTGTTGAGCGTAAATAATAAGGAGTTCAGATGGCACGTAAAAACCTCTTAAAAGGTTTCAAAAAACCAAAGGGTATTACATTTGAACATCTCGAAACAAATCCAAACTATGGAAAATTTACAGCTTATCCGTTTGAACCGGGATTTGGTACAACAATAGGAAATACTCTCCGTCGTGTACTTCTTTCTTCAATTCAGGGATATGCAGTAACTTCTGTAAGGATTACTTCATTTGATGCAGAAGGTGTTCCTCGCGTAATTCAGAGTGAATTTGATTCAATTGCTAACGTTTCAGAAGATACACTTGAAATACTTAACAGTCTGAAAATGATTCGCTTTAAGCTTCCAGATGATGCTGAACAGGATACACTTCTTTTTGAATTTAAGGGACCTGGCAAAGTCATGAGTAATGACTTTGAAAAAGTAGGACAACTTGAAGTTCTTACAAAAGATGTTCCTGTATTTACAATGATGGAAGGTGCAAACCTCAGCATTGAAATTCAGGTTGATCTTGGAAGAGGTTATGTACCTGCAGAAGTAAATAGTGGTTATGTAGAAGTTGTTGGAACAATCCCAATGGATGCAATCTTCTCTCCAGTTCGTAAGGTAAAGTATGCAATTGAGCCTTGTAGAGTTGGTGAAAGAAATGACTACGATAAACTTGTTTTAGAAGTTTGGACAGATGGAACAATTGCTCCAGAAGATGCACTTGCTGAAGCTGCTAAGATTGCAAAAGATCACTTCTCAATCTTTGTAAACTTCAACGACAATGATGTTTCAAGCTCAGATGATATGGATGAAGGTGATGAAAGAATTCGTTCATTGCTTAACACTCCTGTGGAAGAACTGGAACTTTCAGTTCGCTCTTCAAACTGTCTTAAAAATGCTAATATCCGCACAATCGGAGAATTAACTAAAAAGACAGAAGATGACATTGCCAAGACAAGGAATTTTGGTAAGAAGTCTCTTACTGAAATTAAAGAAAAACTCCTTGAATGGGGATTAACTCTTGGAATGACAGATTACAGTCATCTTAAGAATGTAAATTTGGCAAATCCAAAGCAAAAGGAAGAATCCAATGAATCATAAGAATGGTTTTAATCCACTTTCTCGTACAACTGCACATCGTCGTGCTATGTCGAGAAATATGGTAACTTCACTTTTCAGATTTGAACGCATTACAACTACTAGTGCTAAAGCTAAAGAAGTTCGTAAGGCTGCTGAAAAATTAATTACACGCAGCAAGGTTGATACAGTTCATAATCGTCGTATCGCCGCAAAATTTATCCAGGATGAAAAAATCTTGAATAAATTGTTCACAGAACTCGGACCACGCATGAAGGATCGTAAGGGTGGTTACACTCGTATCCTTAAGATTGGTTTCCGTCAGGGTGATGCTGCTGACATGGTAATTCTTGAACTGGTTGACTATAAACTTCCAGGTGAAGAATCTAAAGAAAAGCCAGCTAAGGCTGAAAAAAAAGCACCAGCAAAAGCTAAGACTGCAAAAGCAGCTCCTGCTGCTGAAGAAGCAAAATAAGGAGTTTAACTTATGTCTAAAGCACATCGCGGAACTGGTATCCGTCAGGAACCAAATCACGGACGTGGAAAATGTCCACGCTGTGGAAAAGAAAACATCAAAGTTCTTTATGAAAAAGAAATTGATGGAGCTCAGGTTAAAGTTTGTAAATTCTGTAACGCTGCGCTCAAAAATATTGCAAGAGTAGAAGCAAGAAAAGCAAAGCCTGCTGTTGAAGCAGCTCCTGCTGAAGAAACTTCTTCTACAGAAGAAGCACAGGCATAGTTTTAATTATTCCTGTCTACGCCGTCCCACGGTTTTTTGCTGGGACGGCTTTATTTTTTAGTTAAAATATTTATAAATTGTACAGAGAAATTTATATAATTAAATAAAACCGTCCAGAGGAAAACTATCCTAGATTTTGAAGTTTTCTCCAAGTTTTGCAATTTCTGTAATTGCAGAAGAAACTTGCTCTGCTCCAGAGGAAGCTTCCTGTAATTCCTGTGAAACTTGAGTTGAAGAATGAACCTGTTCATTGATTGATGCTTTTATTTCTTCGGAGAGGGCTGAAATTGTTTTTATAGCTTTATTTGTTGCACGAATTACCTCTTCGACTTGTTTTGTGTTTTCATTATTTTTTTGCACAAGTTCTTGAATCGACTGAGTAGAAGCAACAGTCTGAGCAGCAAGTGTTTTAACTTCTTTAGCAACAACACTAAAGCCACGTCCTGCATCTCCTGCATGAGCCGCTTCGATTGCGGCATTTAGTGCCAGAACATTTGTAGTTTCAGCAATATCATTAATCATATGAACTGCATTTGTAATCTGCTCTGTGCTTTCTACAAGATTGAGAATTTGAGTATCTGCCTCGCTTATCATGTTATTTGCGGTTTCAACTGATGAAGCTACATTTCCAATATTTGATGAAATATTTTTAATATTCTCTGCAACAGAGTCCATTGATTTGGAGATTGAAGAAATATTAGAAGAAATTCCTTCTGTTTGTGTAGAAACGATTTCGGATTTTTCGGCCATTGTTTGCATTGTTGCTTCCATTGCAAGTCTGCTTTTATTGCGTTCTTCTAACAGTAAAGCGTTGTATAAAGAACTTGATATTTGATCTCGAAGCGTAGAATAAACAGAGCCATTATCGATTGAGGATTCAAATACTATAAATCCGAGGTGTTTATCGCCGTAATGCAAGGATTCAACTTCATATATTCCTCTGTCATCATTGCCACAGATAGAGTCAGGAATTATTTGCGTAGTGTCAAATTCCAAACCATCTTCTGGAAGATCAAGCCGTTCCCCGTTTTTAACTGCAAGAATTAGATTGCTTTTTTCTGGAACAAGATGATTTTCTTCTGTGTACTGGCAATTCTGATAAAGTGAAATATAACATCCGTAAATTTCCAATTTTGGAAGGAGTTTTTCAATAATATCCAATAGTTTTCTTAAGTCTGAGCATGATAAAATATCAGTTGTTATTTGACGTAAAGTAGATTCTTTTCGATGTTCAAGAAGATTTATTTGTTTTTGTGTGCGACAGTCAACTTCATTAATTAAAACTCTAGCCTGCTGAAATAAATTTTCAGCTTTTTTATAGAATTGATTGTATCCGCCAATTGATGAAAGAACAATTGAACGAATGATAGAAATAATATCCTGCCAGACAGAAAATTCATTTGATAATTTCAGGAATTTATTAAGCCCCTTTGAAATTGTATGTGAGAAAACAGAATTTGAATCAGAATCAAAGCATTCTTTAACAAACGAAGATACAAGCCGAGGTGAATATGAACTGAAAAAATCAATTGTTTCCATTTTTGAATACCTGTCATTATTCACTGTCTCGAGAATTTTATTTTTTAAGTTTTCCTGCCATGAAGGATTATTAAATCTTGTCTTGATGGCATTTTCTTCAAATCCTGATAAGACAGCTGTTTTATGAAAGATTGACGGCTTTAGCGGTTTATCGTTAATTGTTGAACCATCTGAAAAATATGCTTTTTTTACTGAAGCCGATGAACATCCGCAGGATTCCCCTAGAACAAGACGGGTGCTGTATTTAAATTCCTGTTCGAATGGTTCATTATTTAAAATTGCTTTTAATGTATTATATCCTTGAATTCCCTGTCCATAGAAAGGCATTTCCACAGTAGTTATAGGTGGATTTGACCAAGCAGCATCATCCGTTCCGTTAAATCCGCATACGGCAATATCGTGTGGCACAGAATATCCTTTTTTAATCAGCTGCTCCTGCGCACCGATTGCAACATTGTCTCCTACTGCAACTACTGCCTCGATATCAATACCAGGTTTAAAACCCTTATTCAGCCAGTTGTCGATTGCCTTTGCACCGTCTGAAACAGCCCATCCTCCAAAAGGTGAAACTAAGTCTTCGTTGAAAGGTATATTGTGATTTTTAAGAGCCTCAAGATATCCTTCATAACGTTCTTTTGCATAGACATGGGTTTCGGGACCGCGAATAAAGGCAATTTTATTAAACTTGTGAACTTCAATTAAATGGTTTATTAATTCAATTTCACCTGATTTACAATCTGTAACAATTAATGGTGTTCCTTCGATTCTAAAGGTCATACACACTAAAGGTGTTTTTTGAAATTTTTTATAATAATCAAATGTAGCCTGATCCACATCGGAAGAAGCCCAGGAAATAATACCAGAAACTGAATCATCATTTAAAAGATGATAGATTATAGATCCTTGTCCTTTATTCAGAACAGGACCGCGAAACGTAATAAGGGGAATATTGTCTTTTTGACAGCCTGATACAATACCTTTCCACATATTCTTACCGGTTGCATCGATAAGAGACCGTGTTAAATATGCAATACTATTTTTATTCATAATTATACCTGCCGAAAAAATGTAATTTACTCTGTTCC
>JAZSJM010000039.1:0-2878 GCA_045534325.1 Treponema sp.
ATCAAAGGATTAAATTCTTTGAGACGAAGCTTTGTTTTCTCACCTTCTACAGATTGAGGCTCATCAATAATAAGAATTGGATTTGTTTTTGCAATAACATCTATCGGTCGTCGACTACGGAATTCATCAAGTTTCATATAAATACGACGAGCATCTTTTCCAGTTGCATTAAATGCCTGACTATTAATGATCATAACATTAATAGAACTGTCTGAAGCAAAGTGTTCAATATCTGTAAGGCGAGTTGAATTGTATATAAAGAATCGAATTTTCTTCTGATATTTTAAAGCAAAATAGTCTTCTGTTGTTTGGAATGTTTTATATACACCTTCGCGAATAGCAATGGAAGGTACTACAACAATAAACTTACACCAACCGTATGCCTTATTAAGTTCATACATAGTTTTGATGTAAGTAAATGTTTTTCCTACACCAGTTTCCATCTCTATGGTCAGATTATATCTTCCAAATAAATGGTCATCTGGCTTAAGTTGATTCTTTCGCTGAATTTCATTTATTCTATAAAGGATTTTTGGGTCTGTTAATTCCTGAATTAAGGGATTGTTATTCCATCCTGTAAATTCAAGTCCTTGCATTACTTTCCCTGGATCCATTTTATATGAATTTGAAGCGTATGGTTGTCCTGCAAAAACATCGACAACAGCGTTTGCTGCATCTTCTTGAAATCTTTGGTCTTTATATTGAATTTTCATTTTGTGACATCCTTGCGTAATATTTCCATATAGTCAAAATAAGAATAAACCTTATTCCTCAATGCATTTGTTGTTTCCTTCACAATCGAAAGCTCTTCAAGTTTTTTTACGCATGAAGCAACAGTATTGTAACTTAAAGACAAAGCCTTTGCCGTCCGCTTAATGTCAATTATCGGGTACTGTTCGATATAATCAAATATGGCACGAAGATTATCTTTTGCCCGGTTTGATTTAGGTAGTTTTTCTATATTTGTATCATGCAATTTGACCAATTTTTGAATTGTCAAAAGAGAATCATTAGCAGCTTCTTCAACAGATTCCAAGAAGAACTCAACCCACTGTTCATAGTTGCCACTGCGACGAACTTCGGAAATGCGATCGAAATATTCCACCTGATTTTTTTTTAGAAAATATGAAATGTAAATTACCGGCTGATGAAGAATACCAGTCTGCAGAAGATAAATCAAAATCAGAAGTCTACCGACTCGTCCGTTGCCATCAAGAAAAGGATGGATTGTTTCAAACTGATAATGAATCAAAGCAATGTGCACCAGGCTGTCGTAGTCATCACCTTCGTTCATATACTTTTCCAGGGCATCCATAGAATCCTGCATATCATCCACATTCGGCGGAATATAACGTGCGTCTTTTAAGGCACAGTTTGCAGCTCCTATCCAGTTCTGACTTTTCCTGAATTCCCCGGGAGTCTTGTCGCTTCCTCTTACGCCTTCCAGCAGTTTTGCGTGAAGTTCTTTTAAAAGTCTGTTACACAAAGGAAGCGTCTTTAAGCGTTCAATCGCATAATTAACCGCATTCACATAATTCACAACATCGCCAACATCAAGATTTATATTTGTGTCCACTTCCGGATCGAGGACATCATCAAGAGTACATTGAGTTCCTTCTATCTGGCTGGAAATCAAGGCTTCCTTGCGAACATACATCGAAACAAAGAGCAAGGCATTCGGTATAAGTCTTGAAGCAGAATCCAGCCTGACAAGAGCACAGTTTGCCTCAACAAGTTTTTTTACCATCGAGCTTGAAATTTGTAACGGTGGATTCGGAGGCAAGGGATTAGGTTTGAACGATTTATAAGAGAGTTCCCCTGAGAGATTTTGAATTAACTGTCCCGCTCGGTTCATATTGTCTCCTGAAAGTGGTTAGATATTGAAATAAGGATAGCATGCTTGCAGTGTTATTTCAATATCTACGGAACATTCTGAAATATACAATTGTAAAAATGTATCTTATTTCAAAAAGTGATACTTTTCAACTTTGTATCACAGGCAATATCATAATTTCTTATACAATTCAGATAAATTTTGTTCTAATTTATCAATTTGAATCTTTATTTCAATTTCTTCTTGTGTAACTTCTTTGGGGCCTTCAGAAGAAGAAGTTAAAAGAGGACTATTCCGTCTAACATCATCTAATTTATCAAGTAATTGTTTTTTTTGATTAGTTAACTCATCAATTTTATTTAATATACTTACATTATCATTATTATTTTTTTCAATAATACCTCTTAAACTAGCATTTTCATTTTGAAGTTGAAAATAAGATTCTTTTGGAACATAATTTACTTCTATACTATTGCCTAGCTCTTCATAGCGTTCCTTTAATGGTTCAATTATAAAATTCTGAATTACACCCCATTCAAAAGGAATAACAAATAAGAGAACACTAATTATAATTGCAAGAGGACTGTCTTTTAAGTTCTTCCACTTGTTACTATTATTCCCATTACTACTTTCTTTTTTAGAAGAATTTTCTTCGGTTTTAAGTGGTAAAATATTGGGAAGGGTCGAAAACTGAGGAGCATATCCAGCTAAGGTTTCAAACTTCCAATCGATATCTTCATTTGAAAAACCTTTTTTTCTAGACCAAACTGGAAGTACATTCAATTCATTTAACAACGCTTTTTTGCTAGTACTAGAAACATTGCTATTGTTTGCACAACTTATAGCAATTCCTTTTTCGCCTATGAAAAAATCTAAATAAGAACATTCTTGAAATGCAAAATCACGTATCTTAGTTGTTATTTCCTTTTTTTCTGAATAAACTAATAAATCTAAATCTGATCTTGTACTTCTTGTTTTATAACGCCTAGAACCAAAAATGTAAATTTCTGATACACTTGGAAATTCTTGTACAAAATTACTAAT
>JAZSJM010000130.1:0-4016 GCA_045534325.1 Treponema sp.
CTCAAAGAATAATTCTTCAATAAAACTGTTTAGTGCTTTTTCTTCTTTTGAGAACTCATCTTTGTTGTCATCAACCCATAAAACTTTATATTTTAAACTCATCGCTGTTCACTTTTTGGAAAATGTAATATAAATTCCGCACCCCTTCCTTTTTCGGATTTCAATTCAACGCTTCCATTAAAATCGGATTCCATAATCGATTTTACATGATAAAGCCCCAGCCCACCACCGTCTGTTGTAGAAAAACGATAATTAAAAACTTTAGGTAGAATATCTGGTGCAATTCCATCGCCATCATCTTTATAGATAAGATCAATTGTATTATTGGTCTCGGTCCAATAAATAAAAATGTTTTTTGTATTAAACTTGTCTGAATTGGACAGCAAATTATCAATAATAATAATAATCTTTATGGCTTCAAATTTTGTTTCCCATAATAAATTTGTTTTGGAAATATGGAAATTAATATTGTTATAATTTGCAATACAATAATTCGTTAGATATTCATTTGTAAATTCTACAAAGTCTTTATTTATTTTTTTCGCCTTTACATCGTAATTTACTTTACTAACTAAACCAGATATTGTTTCTACTTGTTGATTTAGTAAATAGGCTCGATTCAAGCTTTCTACTAATCCGTCGTGGTCATTATTTTTAAGACACTCCATTGCATCTTCGATTGAAATACGGATTTTTTTAGAAGTATGTGTAATAGTATGTTGTAATGATGTAAGTTGCTTTACGTCAGAATTTACATCAGAAACCAAAAACATATTTTCTTTCTGAACTTGCTGTACCTGCTTTCCAAGTTCTTCATTTTCTTTTTCAGTTTCTTCCTGTTTTACTTTTGCAACACTTGCTTCATATTGGGCTTTACTTCGATCTGATTCAGCTTGTGCAGCCCGAATATCTGCTTCTTCTGCTCTGCGTTCGGCATCTTCTTTTTGTTTCTGCAATTCAGCTATTTTTCTTTTTGCATCATCTATAGATAACATTAAGTCTGCATCTTTTGTTTTTTCCGCAATACGCTCTAAGTCGGCAATAACCTGTGGATTTGCGTCATCAAACAAAGTGGGGTCTGAAAATATATTTGCAAGTTGTTTGTTGTATGAAAGAACTTCTATGTTTTTATCACTAATGAGAGTCTTTACTAATTGAACGAAATCAATCTTACTTCCAAGGCTAGAATTAATTACATAATCTGCAGAATCAAGTTCTTTGTCTTTGCCAAGTAATTCACGATTCTTTTCAACTTCAGCTACATTCTTAAAATACTGGCGTTTTAAGAATCCTTCACCCCACAAAACACCAGTAACATATCTTTCAAGGCGATGGTGTGTAGTTTCAAAAAGTCGCATTAATTGCAAAGTAGTTTCGGACTGAATTAATCCTCCATCTCGACTGGAAACTTCCTTAAACTCATCAATATTATCAGTTTGAATATCAACACGTCCAAATAAATCTCGCGTACCAAGAAAACGATTATAACCTTGTTGAGCACGATAATCTAATTTCCAACTATCATCTCCGGGATTACCAAATGGTAAAATTCTAAAACCATTACGGAAAAGAAAAATAGAACCGTAATTAATAGGTTGAACCCCCATCTTCATAGAAAATGTTGTCTTTGCAGCTTTATTTAAAAAATACAAATTGATTGTAACTGATGAAAGTTTGTCAAATGTGTTTTTCTCGCGAATTTTATATATTTCAATATCTCTATCAACAACAGATGTTTCTATAAAATCGCTATTAAGAGTTACATCAATTTTTGTAGTTTTTAGTCCAATTACCTGTGAAATACTGTTTTTGACAACTCCATTAACTATATTTCGATCATAGTAATTACCTTTATTTTTCTCATTCTCATCACCTTCTTTTGCCCAATCACAAATGATTTCGATTGTAAAATCCAATGATTCTGAAAATGGATTTATAAGCTTTTCAAGAGATTGTTTTAATCTAAGGATTTCATCTCGCGCCCAAATGCTTCGCAAATTTGTTATTTCGAGAATTGTTCCAGTTTCTTTATTTTCCGGGAACTTTGGCAGAGCAGACAACGATTCATGCTGAACATCAACTTCTATAAATTCTTTCTTCTGATCCTTTTCAAATGCAGTCCAATCAATAGTAAGCTGCTCTGCATGTTTATCTTTTTCACTCTTGGTTGTTACAATAAGGTCTGCCCCAAGCCTGTCACAAGAAAACCGGCCAACACCTTTTGCACCGGCATAATGACGGTTTATCTGGTCTCTGTATGACTGTTGTTTTTCATCAGTCTCTGTATCTTCAGAACCATCTTTTTTTGCAGAATAAGCAAGAAAGAGCCACTTATTTTTTAAATCATCAAGTGACATTCCTTTACCGTTATCTGCAATAATTATTCTTTCAGACTCAAAAGTTATTTCTACTTTTGTAGCAAATGCATCATAAGAATTTTTTACAAGCTCAAAAATTGCAATATTTTCATTTCTGATAAGGTCTTTTCCAACCAAGTCCTTCAATGCAGAACTTACTTTAAACTGTAACTTATCCATTCAACACCTCCATCAAAGCATGCCCAATCTGTTCTGCAAAAAGCGGAGGAACAGCGTTTCCTACCTGTGTATAGCGAGGCACTTCCATTTTTCTGCGTTTGCCACCAGAAGTGTATTTTCCTTTGAATTCATACCAGTCAGGAAAGCTCTGAAGCCTTGCATGTTCCCTAACGGTAAGGATTCTCGGTTCTTCATAATGAACAAGTTCATCTGGAATTGAAGTTATTGTTGGTGCCTGTGAATTTGCGTCGAGAACAGTTACGCCACGCCTTTTTAAATTCTCTACGATTCCATCCTTTGGAGTTATACGTTTTCCACGTGGTGCATTCTGCAATAAAGCATTATGAAGCTGAATAATTGTTTCTGTATGATTTACAAAACGATGACTGTCTACTGCACCTGTATGATTTTGTACGTCATGTCGCATTAATCTTTGATACCCAGATTCAGCATTTCCATATATACCAGCCTGAAAACGAGGTGTATCAGGAGACTGGCAGGTGCCATAAGATTTTTCTAAATCGCTTATTGCATCATGAATGGATGTTGTTGTTTCAATTCCTTTTCTGTTGCAAAAATCGACTCTATTACGCTCTAAACAAGTGAATACATCTTCTGGATTGTGATTTCTCATTGCCACAAGAATGAATCTATGCCTTTTCTGGGGAACACCATATTGAGAAACATCTATAATATTTGATGCTGTATGATATCCACGCTCTTCTAGTTTCTCAATGACATAAGAAGAATACTGTTTTATACACCCCTGTTTACCTTTAAAATGAACAGTAAAACCATGCACGTTTTCAAAAATCAAAGCTTCTGGTTGAACAAGCTCTATAAATTTTATATAGGATTTTACAAGTTTGTTTCTTGCATCTTTATTATTGCGTTTACCAGCCATTGAAAAGCCTTGGCAAGGCGGTCCACCAGCAACCAGTTCAACGTGTCCACGAAGGGCAATAAGTTGTTCTTGATTTTTTTCGATGATTTTATTTATATCATGCTCTTTGACATCAAGCCAATCTGGCCAATCAAAATGATGTTTATTATCAATAAGATTATATTTGAGAGTTGAAAATGCATCTTTATTTTTTTCAATGGCAAAAAGTCCATGCAATCCGGCATTGTACAAGCCGACAGACAGACCGCCACACCCAGCGAAAATGTCTATATATGCCATAGTTTTCCTCCAAAAAACAGCTATCCCAATATAACGAAAATTATTATACCACAAAAACAAAAAAAAGTATTGATTTTCCCCTGTCTTCCGCCAAAATTCACGCCGAGTCTTGTCCGAAAACGTACGGAGAATTTTTCAAAATTCACCGTGTTTTTCTTCATTTGTACGGTGTTTTTCGGGCTAGGGATTGGAGCCACGCCGCAGGCGTTCGGGAGCGAAGGGATTCCGACTTTTGTCGGAATGACAGAGCGGACGAATGGAGCGCGGTTAGCGCGGAATGGCGGAAAGCCCGACCC
>JAZSJM010000091.1:0-7383 GCA_045534325.1 Treponema sp.
TGGTTTTGCTATGGCTTTAATAGCATCTTTTATGTTTTCTTTTCTCCATTTGTTACTCCCATAATATGTGGTAAAAAAATGTAAACTATTGTTTTTGATTTTGAGTTAAAATCTTTTTCTGTTGTCCACTAAATAATTACTAATATATTTACATCAAAGTTTCTCTGCTAGAATATGATCCTGCTTGCAGCCATCTCCAAAGGAATAACAACGGATAAGAAGAAGAATATCCTTTGTACATTCAAAATAAGACATTTTTTTTAGCCAATGAAATGCTTTCTCTTTATTAGGCTCAATATTCGTATAATAGGAATAGAGAAATTCATAGGCTTCCCGACTTTGTTCATGTCTCATCTCTTCTAATTTTTCTTTGCATGCCCAGAAATCTTTTTTGAAACAAAATAAATTTTGCTTTAATTGACTTTTTAAACCATGGAAGATTTGTCGTTCTATATTATTTTTTAAATAAAGGAAAGTATCCGTTATTACTTTACCATAAATAATAATTCGATATTCTTTTGGACTTAAATCAATGTTATCCACAATATGAATTGCAGGAATTTCGATTTTTTCCTGCTGCTTAACTTCGGTTCGAAACTCCTCAATCCAGCTTAAGAATCTAATTTTAATATCGGCATCAGCTATGAAATCACATAACGATATTCCAAGTTCTAATTTTATTGGCTCAGCTGTAATATCTGATTCTTTATCTTCCATAATAAAATCCCCTAGCAAACGAAGCCGATTCGCTTATTCCTCATACCATCTTTTTCCTCCTGAATTTTACAAAGCTCATCAATAATCAATTCAGAAGAAACTAGAGATGGATTCATAAAACGAATCTTTCCAGCAAGAGAACCAAAGTCACCGGGAGTAACAGAATCATATCTTGCAAGTTTTTCACTTTGAAACTTTTCAAATTCATACGCAGGAAAAAACCTTCCAAGGAGTTTTTCAATTCCATATTTTTCAAGAGGCTTGAATTCTGTAAGAATGTGAAAACGTCTTTGCATGGCTGGATCCATTATAGTTTTAAGATTTGTGGTGCAAATCAAAACTCCGTTGAACTCTTCCATTTGTGTGAGGAATTCATTTACAAGTGTTCGTTCCCAGCTTCTCACAGCATCCTGGCGGTTTGAGAAAAAAGAATCTGCTTCATCAAATAAAAGGACATCACCACTTGCTTCAGCTTCTGCAAAAGCTTTGGCAATATTCTGCTCATTTTCACCTACATAAGGGCTCATAATATCACTTACCCGTTTAAGGCAGATTTTCTTATTAAGTTTTTCAGCAATGTATCTTGCAAGTTCGGTTTTACCGGTTCCACTTAATCCGTAAAACAAAATTCTGACACCGCTTTCTTCAACTCCATTTTTCTCTGCAAAATCATTAGCATTCATAACCATACTTACTATATCATCTGCAGGTATTGAGGTATTCAGAATTGAAAGGTCATAACTATCCTTAACTTTTTCACGCATCCTTTTCTTACCAAAAAGTAGAGCAGAGTTTGCTTCAAGAACTTTTTGGACATCACTGACTACAAGTTCTTCTCCAGCTGAAGATAAATCCATTCCCTGAACCGTCTTTACCATATTATCTACAGAAGCACCTGTCACATGATACTTTCCGCAAAGGTCTACAAGTTCCCTATGAAGATTTTCGCTCATTTTGATTTTGTTTAATTTGGAATCTGCAATGTTACGAAGCATCGTTCTGCTCATTTCCTTAAAGCGAATGGAATAGGTAAAACGCCTCAGAGTAGATTCATCCAAAGGATCTGTATAGTTTAAAATCCAGATCACTTTATTAACACTGTTTTCAAGCATTGTATTTACCGTGCCTTTTTTGCCATTACTGGCTGCTCCTCCAATAAGCATTTCAAAAAAGTTCATTCGGGTTGAAAGCATACACTCTGCTTCATCTACAATAATAACAGAATCTTTTTTATCCAGTGAAAGAAGACAGTTTAGCCGGCTTAAAGCATGTTTTTCAGGATTATCATTATCATCAACTTCCAGTTCATTTTTAAAAATATAGGGGATAAATCCAGACTGTCTTACCAGTGCTCGGGCATATTCAGTTTTTCCAGCCCCAGGAGAACCGTAGAGTAAAAGATTAGTATTTGAGACATTCTTCAAAAGCCTTAGAGCAAGTTGACTTTCTTCTTCCTTTACTGAAAAGCTGTTTAGTTCATAGAACTCTTTTTTATCATCTTCTTTCAGAACATCACAAAAGAAAACATTAAGATCCCCTGCATAAATACAATCTACAGCATCCTGCTCAATATCTCCATCAGAATCCATAATGTCAAAAGAAACCAGTTTTTTATCCTTACGAAGGATAGACTTAATGGTCTTAATGGATTTACCAGTACACTTTGAATATAAGGATAACCTGTTTTCTTCTCCGTGGTTTACCATTTCATTAAACACAGGATAAAGTTCTTTTATTGTATGAGACTGATAGGCAATATTTAAAACTTCCCCTTCCTCGGCTGAAAGCTTAAAAGAATCTATAAGAAAATCAACCATCCTGGTATCTTTTACAGCTTCTATAATATTTGCCGGAACAACAATTTCTTCTGGAATGGTAAATGTTTTTCGTTTTTCATCTGGAGTAAAGAAAAATGTATAGGCTACAATTTCTGCAAAGTTTTGTAATTTAGGAGCAAATACAGCACGCACCAGATTAATATCTTCCTCTGATCCCGTATTCCAGTTACCACATTTATCATAGATTATGCTATCTTCTTTATAGTAAGTTTTTATGTTACCACGAAGATTAAAAGGATGTGTACCATGGTCGGCATTTATCTTAGGAGTAAGAAGTTTAGCTTTTCTATGTTTCTGAATGACGGCTTGTATTACCTTCTTAGAATGATTTTCAATCCCTAAAGTTGAGACAAGTATGTTATAAAGAGCCTGGCTCTCTTCAAAGTTTCGGTATTCTTCAACATCCAGACAGATTTTATAAAGATAATAACTGACTGCAAGATTTTCTTTCCTTGATAAGTTCTTTATAGAATAAAAAAAGTTTCCGTTCATAACACATAGCTCCTTTTTACAGCTATATTAATAACATGTGAACTCTATCATTTGATGATAATATTAAATGTTTTTTTACTATTTCATTGTTTGATAGTTTAAAAAATGTAGTATTATCTATAGAAGTGAAGTAAAAACCCTCTGTTTAATTTTCTTGTTATATTACCAGCAAGTTATTCAGAAACGGTTGAATTCTTGTTGAAAAAAAAAGGTTTCGTTCGGATGAAAAATGCAGACCATAATTTTACTAGTAATTTGCACTTTTTTATTGAATTACCAGGAATGTTATTATTTGGAGATGAACTAAAATGCAAGAATGTAAAAGTCCATCAGTAGGGATATGGTGGTTTTATTATGACGACGTTCTCTTTGCTGATCCGGTAGAAGTTGAAAAAGGGCTGCCTTATGGTGACTGTATTGCAGGGCTTTCTGACCATGCTGATTACTGGGACAAACTGGATGCGACCGGAGAATTAGAGAAGGTCCCTCCCCTTCTTCGCTCAGAATACTTTTATATTCCACGAGGCCGCATTGTTTTTCATAAAGATACAGGCAGATATACAATACTCCATGGCGGACTTAAAAAGCGAGAACTGAATAAAATACGTAAGTTTTTCTGCCTGTCAAAAGAACTGACGGATTATGATACAGATTTTCATTACACATTACCCCCTAACCTCTAAATATTTTTTTAAATATCAAGCTACTATCACAATTTGATAGTTTTTTTTACAATAATATAGTTGCATATTAAGCCAAACAGGAGGAATTTATATGGCAAATTTTTATTGCGAATACTGCGGACAAAAGTATCCGTCAGTTTCAAGTCTTACAGGTAGTTCTTGTTATAGGCATCCAGATGGTCCTAATAAAGGAAAACATGCACCTGCATTATAAATAATCAAGGCCGGAGTTCTTTTTTTAGTCTCCGGCTTTTTATGTATTAATCCAAAACAACAATTATACATCCTTAGTGTTCTAGAACTCTATTTGTGACACATAATACAGAAGCAATGGAAATGATAATGAGCGGGACACAATAAAGCACTACAGTTCCTGTGGTGAACAAAATTGCAGGCTCTATTGTCTCAAATAGTGTTTTCTCTTGCATAAAATAACCAATTGCAATTCCTCCTGCAATATCTATTGAAGTCATAAAAACCACAGCCTTTGCACTTCCAGAAATGGATTTTGCAGCTCCATCCATGTTTGCAAAAAAGTCTATTTCACCTTGCAATTCTTTTTTCATTACTTTTGATTCTTCTTCGGTTATTTCGTGTTTTGCGTATTTATTATCAATATTAGTCATTATTGTAGTCATTGTATCTAAAGCAAATCTAGCTGAAACTTCCGAAGTTCTTTCTACACCTTTTTTAATCAGAATAAGTGTTGCACAAAGCGTGAAAGGAATCAAAATAAATCCAATTACAAATGAGTCCTGACAAGAAAAGAGGGAGAGAATCAATACTAAAGGAAGCAACTTATTATCTTGCAAACCTATTAACAGACTGCGAGTTAAATGTATATTAACAACTAGCGAAAACAATATAAATACCAGAATCCATTTTGGCATTGCAGTACGTTTATTTCGCCATAAAAAAATGGGAATTAAAAAACTTGCAAGTAGTTCAATTCCATAAAAGACTTCCACAACAATAGATGGAAACGGAATAAGAAATATAGTAGCTGATAAAAAACATAAAATAACCCAAAGCCATGGAATCCTTTTTTTTTCACTCATTTTAATTCACCTTCTTCTGCAGTCTATTATTGTATTTGAATAGACTCATTGTTATTTAATTGTAAATATAATTGCTATCAAATTTTGATAGACATAAAAAAATTAAATCACGATTCCCTGATGATATATTTGAAATGTTCCATCTGATTTTCTTTTCGTTCATCTGTTCCATAATCATTCACCTCTCGTTCTACACACATAAATATACATTTGGAAACTATCATTTAGTGATAGCGAGAGAAAAGTCATTAAAATTATCAAAAAATTATGGTAGTGATGATTTTATTGTACTAAGGATTTCGGTGGGCGCATTAAAGTTGTGGTTTAATTATTTTTTGAAGAAAATATCACAGAATGATAGTGTCAATGTGTAATATTATATCAAAGGTAAAATTTATGAAAAAACTTCTATGGCTCGATGACTTTCGAAATCCCGCAGATTACGTCGCTGGCAACTATGATATCTCTTGGGTAAAGAACTATGGTGATTTTTGCGCCTTTATAAATGAGCATGGACTTCCCGATGTAATCTGTTTTGACCATGACCTTGGCGAAGAAAAGTCTGGGTATGACTGCGCAAAGTTTGTAGTCGAATACTGCCAGTCTCATAATCTTGATATCCCTCTTTATGATATCCAGAGCTCAAATGTCGTAGGCAAAGATAATATCCGCAGCCTGATGAATAACTGGCATCGGGTTTTTACAGCCGGTAAATAAGGAGACTAAATTACAGAACTGTACAAAGCCATCAGTTGGAATCTGGTGGTTTTATTATGATGATATTCTCTTTGCCGACTCTGTAGAAGTTGAAAAAGGCCTCCCCTACGGTAACTGTATCACAGGAATTTCCGATCACGATGATTTTTGGGATTCGCTTGAAGTCAGTGGTGAACTGGGGAAACTCCCTCAACCCCTTCGTTCCGAATACTTTTACATCCCTCGAGGTCGTGTTGTTTTCCATAAGGACACCAGAAGATTCACAGTTTTGCATGGTGGACTTAAGAAATCTGAATTAAACAAAATCTGTAAGTTCTTCTGTCTTCCAAAAGAACTGACGGATTTTGATACGGATTTTCATTATACATTGAAACCATGTTTGTGAAATTTTCTTGATTAATCCTAGAGCCTGATTTTTTATATAATAATAAATATGATAAAAATGACTAAAAATAACTAACAACTATATT
Source organism: Treponema sp. (assembly GCA_045534325.1). GTDB lineage: Bacteria > Spirochaetota > Spirochaetia > Treponematales > Treponemataceae > Treponema_D. The sequence goes on from JAZSJM010000091.1 coordinate 5,976, forward strand.
GATTATATAAGTAACACACTATCGCGTTTTGATAGACTTTATGTAGTATGTTAGAGACATCAAAAACACAGGAGGAGCTCTTATGTCAAATCCAATCGAAAGAAAACGAATGTGGAAAAATGCATTAAAGAATACACTTGAACAACCAAAACTAGATATTGAAGAAACCCTTAAATATCTCGATGAGTATGAAATAGAAAAAGCCCTCAGAGAAGCTCTTGCATCAAAGAAACTCAAAATAAAGCTTGAGAAACGTCAGCGAAAACTAAACAAGAACTTTGTATGGACGCCGGAAAAAGTTGAAAAACTGCGGGATTTTAATGACAAAATGTGGTTTCGTTATAAAGAGGCATATGATGAAGTTTGCCGACTAAAAAAGGAGTTTGATGAACGATTTGCCAATGGCGATAAGAATTATGCAAGCTACGATATTCGAACCGAGTTCTGGTATAACTGCGAAGATGGACTCCCTGAGAAAGAAGAAAAACTCTGGGAAGATTTATGTGAGGAATCTGTTTTCTGGGGACCAGAATTTGCGGAAATCACAGATCGCCCTCCTCTCAAATTTTTTGAAGAAGCAATGATGGAAGATGACCATTCCTGGAATGAATATCCGTTCAACACGCCAGAGTTAGATGGCATCTGCATTCACTATTTTATGCATGATATTTTCAATCATAATCACACCTACTCTCTCGAAGATTTAATGAAGATGAAGCCGGAAAACTTTTCCTGGCAAGTAAATATATGCCTAGAACATTGGGGACAATCTGTAAGATAATAAAGTAAGAGAAAATGATTAACTCGTAAACTATTGAATATGATGCCAAAGGTTTATACAGAAGCAGAAATCCGGGCAAGATGCTGCGCACCTTGGTTATGTAAAAAGTTCAAAACCGTAGGTCTGGCAACAGAATTCATTAGTTCTCTTATCCGACATTTTTTATAGCTTTTTGTTGAATAAAATTTTAATCAACTATCACGAATTGATAGCCCTTATTTTGTATAAGTATAAGCGGAGGCCTATCATGAAACTAACACCAGAACTTAAAAAGCTTATTCTGCAGCCAGTCCATTGCATTGGTTATCTTGCCACATTACATGGTAATTTCAGTCTGAATCACAATGAATATGACAATAAATGGTATTTTCAGAAGAATTTTTCGCGGGATAGTTATGTCGGGGTTGCTACAGATAACATTTCTTCATGGAAACATAATCGTAAGTTTGAGTTTAAGGAAACTGCGTTTTCTGGTGTCATCGTTAAAATTGATAGAGTTCTTGTCTCTACAACTCTTGGTGTTTATAAAAGAGATTATCGTGGTGATCTTTTTGCCTGCGATTATGCTCCTTCCAAAGGAGAAGGATGTACTTTAATTGCTGCTACTGTTTTTTATAGAAGTCGGAG
>JAZSJM010000155.1:0-1508 GCA_045534325.1 Treponema sp.
ATATTCTGAAAAACCGTGATAAAATTAGTTATGGCACTAATTTCTAAAAAACTTGATTCTTTCTTAAAAGATCACTATCTGTTCTGCGGTACAAATATAATTCTGCAAAATGGAAAACTACCGGACGAGAGGATATTAAAAAAATGCCTGGATTTAAACGTAGCCTCAGACTGGTTTAATGATGAAGAATATGATTTTTCTGCCGTTGAATTAGAAAAAGACTGCCCGGTTCCAGCAGGATGCGAAGAAAAGCCTTTAAGAGAGTTTTTTTGGGATGTAAAAGATTCTCCTTTTGATGTAACAAAAGCTTCGCGGGCAAAAGGACTTTTAAATTTTCGTAAAAATAAAAGATTCTGTTCATGCTGCGGAAAACCTTTAAAAGATGATCCAAACTTTGTTGCTCGAACATGTACCGTCTGTAACAAGCAGTTTTTTCCTCAACTTGAACCAGCGGTCATAATTATAGTGAATAAAGGTGATAAGATTTTACTTGCCAGACATAAAAATCGTGGAGATGGAATCTACAGTTGTATTGCAGGTTTTGTCGAAATGGGCGAAACAATCGAAGAAACTGTAAAGAGAGAAATAAAAGAAGAAGTTGGGATAAATGTAAAAAACATAAGGTATGTTGCAAGTCAGGCATGGCCTTTTCCTGATCAGCTTATGCTTGCCTTTTACTGCGACTGGGAAAGCGGAGAAATAAAAATTCAAGAAGACGAAATATCTCACGCTGACTGGTTTGAAAGAGGCAATATGCCTAAAATTCCAGGACCAGGCTCTGTTGCTTATAATTTAATAAACAACATCTGGGATAAAAAAGCATAATTTATTTTAGTGTATTTTGCCGTTGGTAAAATCAATCTAAAAAAATGAAAGGAGGAAACATGTTAGTTTCAATTTTATTAACAATTTTAATCGGTGCTTTAATCGGATGGCTTGCCAGCCTTTTTATGGGCGGCAGTGCTAGTTTTATCGTATACTGCATTGTTGGTATTGTGGGTTCTTTAATCGGCGGAGTAATTACATCTTTGCTAAAAATTAAGGGCGGCCTTTTAGTGCAGATTATCTTTGGTGTAATCGGTTCATGCATTCTGATAGCTCTTCTAAGAGCATTTGCATAAAAACAAAGATAATTTTTTTGACCCCGCATAAAACGGGGTCTTTATTTTAAGCTAGAAATTTCCCCCATTCCAACCCCAGTTTGAAGTTCCCCAATAAGAAACATACACTGCATTTTTTGGAATTCCAAGTTGCTTTTCTAAAATCTGACAAATACATTCTGTCATTTTTGCACTCGAAGCAGAATCCACGCTTCCTAAAACTTTTACTTCTACATAAGCTCCTTTTTCAAGTTTTTTTCCAGCAAAATACAAATCCTGTTTATCGCAAAGATTAATCATTAAATATGACTCTGGTTTTCCAAGAATAGAGATTGCTTTTGCAAATTCTGCTTTTAACACATCTCTTTTTTTTGTGCTTAACTCAACAGTTACATCTGCTTTAATCAT
>JAZSJM010000131.1:0-2868 GCA_045534325.1 Treponema sp.
GGTGATGATAAGGGAGATATATCAGAATTATCATTTGCCGAGGAGACGGCAAGAGCTTAGCCTGGAGGATATAAAGTTCTGGTATGAGCCTTTGATTCCGGGTCTAATCAAGATGCAGAATATGAAGGATTAGAGAATGAGTGATGAGGATAACTCAGAAGAGTTAAGCAGCAAAAAAGTTGAAAAAATTCTTGAGGGAATTGTTGAAATCAGGAACGATGTAAAACATATGACTTCGAGGATGGACTCGCGTGTCGAAGAAATCAACAAGCTTACCAGCAGGGTGGAAGCTCTGGAAATTAAGCTTGCTGTGAATGTTCATAAGACTGACAAGAACAGTACTTGGTTTGATTACATCTTTAAGGGGGTTCTGGTTATTCTTGCCGGTTATGTTGCTGCTAAAATAGGGCTTAAATAGGGGGCGTTTATGCTTGCTAAGGTTTTATTCTGGCTTTGTGTTGCTCTTGCCGTTGGGCTTGGGCTTTGCGTGATTTATGCGAAAAGGCAGAAGGCTGCGGCCACAAAATACAAAAATAAAGCAGCAGAAAATGAAAAAGTAATAAACAGTCTTAACATGACTATAGACAGGATGAGGGTTGAGGCTGCTATTAAGAGCGACAACAGGAAGGAAGCTGATGAAAAAGTTGAGAAGCTGCATAGTGGTGATGCTGCTGCTAATGCTCTTAACCAGCTGTGCAAGCAGCAGGGTTGAAAAAGAAGTGATTGTGCCGGAGCTTAATTTTCCGGTTTTTCCTGTTCTGAAAGGTTATGAAAGGAACGAGGAAGAAAAAAAAGTGACTGTGGGTGAGGACTGGATTATAAGGCTTGCTGAATTTCAGATTCACTATGAAGAAACGGCGAAAAATTATAAGGCTATAAAAGCCTTGTATGAAAAAATAGACAAGGAGTGAAAAACTATGAAGAAAAAGACTTTTAATCTTGTTGTGGGAATAACCGGCGGCGTTGCAACTATTGCAAGTGCGGTTGTTACTTATATTTCTCCTACTTATGCAGTGCAGATTGTTGCAGGAATTGGAATTGCCTCAACTGCTGTGACAGAAATCTGTTCTCTTTTTGTTCAAACGGAAAAATAAATTCTACAGCTTTCGGCGCATTTGCCTATACCTCTCCAGTGCGCCGGAGCTGTTTTTTTTAGGTGGAAAAATGAAAAATAAAGAGTACAGCAAATGGCTGAAACTTCTCATTATTGTGCTGGGTGTGACTTGCAGTGTTTTATCCTGGTTCGGACTTTTGGGGTCGGCGACAATTGACGAGATTTGGAAAGTGTGCGGCTTTGCTTATGCTATCAGTCTGGGCGTGATGGATTTTAATATTGCGAAAGACAACTGGAGTGAAAAAAAAGGAGAGAAAAAAGAAGACGCTTGTGAGGTGGAAAAATGATGTCCTTAACAAGTTTCATTCGTACCTATCTTGGAAAGAAGGTTGACTATACTGACAAGAATTTTAGGGGGGATAAGTCTTACCAGTGTGTAGACCTTGCCCGCCAGTATTATCACGATGTATGGGGCAAAGAGCAGTTTCCGCCTCTTGGTGCTGATGGCGGCGCAAGAAAAATTTTTGACAATCCGGGTGATGTGAATGTGACTCCAGATTCTGCTCTTGCGGATTATTCGCGGGGCGATGTTTTGGTTTGGGATAAAACAAAAACGAATATATATGGCCACGTTGCAATTCTTGTAGCCGTATATAACACGAAATATTTTATCGTCCTTGAGCAGGACGGATTTAAACAGAATGGCGTGCAGCTGGCCTTCAGAAGCCGGGCGAATCTGCGCGGTGCGTTGTGGATATGATGTGGAAAAGTTGATTTAGATGGAGACGGTGCAATGGGAATGCTTCTGGATGATGTGAATAAAGTTGGAGAAATTAGCGGAGGTGAATTCTGGCGAAATACCTTGAGAAATGACAAGGTGCTTCTGGACGGAATTAACCGCGCTATTGTTGCTTTTACCTCTTCCAGTGGAGCTGACGGCATTGTGGAATATACGATTGACACGGGGCAGGACAGGCAGACTGTGAAGAGAACTGATCTTGCTTCATTGTATGCAAGGCGTGACAAGCTGATTGATGAGATCAACAGAATTGAAGCAGCATTGAATGGTGGCAGAAAATGGAGTCAGGTGATTCCGGGGTTTTAGGTTATGAAGAGCATTGAAAATTATTCAGACTTTTTAAAAGATTTAACGGTTAAAGCCCTGGGCGATTATTTTGGCGGTGACTTCTGGGATGGTGCTAAGTTTCCCGGTTCTTTAGGCCCTGTAAGTGAATGGGTCTTTGTTGATTACTGGAAGCTGCGCAAAAGAAGCATGAAGCTTTTCCGCTCCAACACTTACATGAAGGGTGTGATTCGCCGTCTTGTGACTAATGAGATTCATACTGGAATTGTGGCAACTCCTACTCCTATGGGAAGCGTTTTGTTTCCTGGAAGGGATGGAGTGGAACAGGCTCAGAGGGCTGTTGAATACAGCGATAAAATTGCAAATGAGTTTGATCTTTACTGCAACAGTCCCGTTGTTTTCGATTGGAGCAAAAAAGACACATTTGGAGCTTTTCAGAAGCTTGTAAGAACTGAAAGCCTTATAAGTGGCGACGGCATTATTATCAGCAGAATTGACAAGGCTACTAATCTTCCTAGATGGCAGTGGGTGAACGGTGACCACATAAGAACGCCGGACACTCCTAATTTGATTGACGGCCATTATATTAAGCATGGTGTTGAGTTTGACAAGTGGGGGAAGAGGGTTGCTTTTTATGTGCAAAGTATTGTAGACGGAGCTTATGAATATGAGAGAATTCCTGTAAGAGGTGAAAAAAGCGGCCGCCTGATTAGCTGGATGGTTTACGGTT
>JAZSJM010000162.1:0-4780 GCA_045534325.1 Treponema sp.
AGCTGTTCATAATACTCAGGACTTATTCCAGGTGAAAGGATTTTTTCTGTCCGCAATATGCTAATATCATTTTCTGTTAGTATATGATCTTTTTGTAAATCTTTCATAAAATGAATGCTTCTGTTGGTCCTTCCGTAATTTTTTTCTTCACTAGGTGCCAGTATTTTTTTTCCGTCTCCAAGAATTTTATTTATCCTGTTTAAATCACATTCTGTGTCAGACAGTTGATTTATAATTTCTTTTTCTCCCTCTGTTTTTCCATAGTGTCTTATGAGGGCGTCGCATTGATGGGCTGTATGACACATAAGTGCAAATTGTTCTGGAGTAAGAGCAACTGGATCGTCAAGACCTTTGTCATCTTTACTTAAGGTGATGTGTTTTTCTATCATCACTGCTCCTTGACTTATACTCAGGCAGGGAACAAGAATCGGATTTAATGAATGGTCACTAACTCCAGTATCAATGTTGAAGTTTTTTGATAATGTGTTTATCAGTCGCAAATTGTATTCGTCTTCCGGGGCAGGGTATGAAGTTATACAGTGCAGAAGGGTAACGCCTTTTGTGCCTAATATATCTATCGCTTTTTGTATGTCCTGTAATTTTGATACACCGCTTGATATAATAACTGGAATGAGGGGTTCGTTTTTTTGAAGCTGCTCTTTTCTAAAATGTGCAAGAGCCTTTAGAAGTGGATAATGATTTAGTTCTGGACTTGCGATTTTTATATAGTCGGGTTTTATATTCATTAATTCGTTTAATGAGCGGAGTCCGAATGGAGAGCATACGAATTTTGCATTTTTTTTATGGGTGTATTCTTTGCATTCCTTAAAAAAATCAGGTGAAACTTCAAGTTCCTTAAAGCGGTCGTAAAGACTGATTTTTCCTCCTGGAAGATCTACGAAACCTGTATTTGGATGTAAAATTTCATCTGCATATACCCATTGAAATTTTATTGCATCAGCTCCTGCATCTATTGCACAGTCAATAAGTTTTTTAGCTTTTGATAAGTCTCCGCCGTGAGCAGTTCCTATTTCAGCGATAATGAGAGTTGTGTGTTTCATATAAAAATAATTGTATCATTTTGCTGGTATGTGGTAAAATATATATTATGTTGAAGAAGTTAATTAATTTATTAAAAGCGTTTAACGGAAACGTTAATCCAGCAGAAATTGCACATGCCTTTGCCTGCGGTGCAATTCTTGGTCTAATGCCAAAAAATAATTTACTTTGGTATCTTGTTCTTGTTTTTATATTGTTTATTAGAATTAATAAACCTGCTTATCTTCTGATGATTTTAATTGGTTCATCTGTTTCTCCTGCCTTTGACGGATTCTTTGATACAGTAGGGTATACAATTCTTACAATTCCTGCCTTATCAGGATTTTATGGAATGCTTCTGGATATTCCTTTTGTTGCATTTACAAAGTTTAATAACACTGTAGTTATGGGAAGTTTTATCTCGGGACTTATTCTTTATGTTCCTCTCTATTTTGCAGGAAGGGTACTTGTTTATATTTGGCGTAAATACGCAGCCGATATTATTAAGAATTCTAAGATTGCAAAGGTTATTAATAAACTTCCTTTAATTTCTAAAATTGCATCTCTTGCGGGGGGTAAATAATGGCTGAGTCAAAAACAAAAAAACAGGAAACAACAAAAAAAGTAAAAGCCCCAAAAGTTGAAAAAAAATTAGACGCTTCAAAATTACCGGCACTTTTTAAAAAAGAATTTTCTGAAAAAAGTTTTGAAAAAAATATTGTAAAAAAAATCTATGTTCCTTCTGATAAAACTTTTGTAACAGAGCTTTTTAAAAAAGCAAAAGATAAAAAAGGTAATGAAATTCTTAAAATTCCTGCTAAAACAGAGTTTACAAAAACAGAATTAAACAGATTAAAGAAACTTGCAAAAGAAATAAAAGCAAATAAGGGAAGATTTAAGACTGCTCCTTTTATTGCGGTGGCTGTTGTTATTGCTGCTGTCGGTTTAACTGTTACAATTTTTAAGAATCCTTTTGCAAAATGGGCAATTCGTTCAACTATGGAAGGAATTTTTGGTGCAAAATGTGATATTTCCAGTGTAAATGTTGAAATATTAGGTGCTCAGATTACAGTTAATAAACTTGCACAGGCTTCTTCTGATGATGAATATAAAAATATTTTTGAACTTGAAAAAATTGATTTAAATTTTAACCTTTCGAATGTATTGCGTGGACGTATGCATGCAGAAAATGTTGAGATTACAGGTATTGAACTTGGAACAGAACGAAAAACAAGCGGTAAAATTCTCATAAAAAAAGCAGATGTAAAAAAGAAGGCTGAAAAAAATGACTCAACTAATTTTTATGAATCCTTAAAGGCTAGGGCTGGTAGTGATCCAGAAGCTGCAAAAAAAGCAATTACAGAACTTTTTGCAATGTATGATCCGAATGCAATTTCTGAAAACATAAAAGAAAACTTTCAGTCAAAAAAAGTTGCAAAAGAAGTTGAGGAAGAACTAAAAACTATAGTTGAAACATGGAAAAATAAACCTGATGAATTTAAGGGCAATGTGTCTGATATACAGACCGCTACAAAAACAATAACTGGCATAAATGTTTCCAAAGTAACTGCAGCAGAAATTCCAGCACTGCTGAAAGAAATAGATGAGGCATCCAGAAAAGTAAAAACAGCAAAGGAAAATATGGAAAACTCGTTGTCTTCATTCAGCACTGATCAGAAAAGAGTAAATGAGTTGAAGCAGAAACTTAATGCTGCAATTGAAAATGACAAAGCTCTTCTTTCTGATTCTTTAGGTGTTCTTGACGTAAAACAGGCGCGTGAGGCAGTTACCAATGCTATAAATCAGTCTGGATATGCACTTTTAGGTCAGTATTATCCTTATTTGAAACAGCTGATTACTTATGCATCAGCAATGAAAGGGTCTGGAAACAGCAAAGAAGCAAAAGAAGCAAATGAAAAAGCTGTTGAAAAAGCAAAAAAAGAAAGCAGGCGGTTTCCTGGAAGATATGTTTTCTGGAAAACCGACAGAGTTCCAAAACTGCTTATTGAAAGAATTCATGGTTCTGGAAATGGTATAGATGTACTTGCTACAAATATTTCAAGTGATATGAATAAAAGGGGAGAACCTTGGATTATAAAAGGAACCTATGCAAGAAATTTAAGGACTCATAATGCAGGGGTAACAGTTGATGCTCGTGATAATTCAACTGATTCTTTAATTACCGGAACATATTCGGGAAATAATTTTCCTCTTACTTTAGATTTAGGAAAATCTGCCGGTTCTGATGTAGTTCCAAAATTTGAAGGTATTTCCACTGTTAATGCAAGATTAAATGCTGAAGCTGATTTTAGTTTTAGCGGAAGCGGTAGCGTGGCTATGTCTGATGCAGCAGTAACAGCTGGTGAATTGGGCTCAGAAACTGCTTCAAGAATTTACTCTTCGGCTCTAAGTTCTATTAAATCACTTAATATTGGTGCAAATGTTGGTTTCTCAGAAGAAAAAGGTGTGTATTTAAACGTTTCAACAGATTTTGACAGACTTTTAGCTAATGCTATTTCTAAAGTTGCAGCTTCTGAAATGTCTAATGCAAAAAATGTGGCGATGGAAAAACTTAATGAGCAGCTTGGTGATTCAGGAAACGCAGAAAAGTATCTTGGTCAGTTTGCTGATATTTCATCGCAGATAAACGGACAGAAATCGGTTTTTGATTCCATTAATAAACAGCTTGATGCTAAAAAAGCAGAACTTACTAAAAAAGCGACTAGTGCCGCCGCTGAAAAGGCTTCTTCAGCTGTTTCTGGAGCTGCGGGTTCTTTATTGAATAAATTAAAGAAATAAAGAATTATAGGGATTGATAAAAACGCATATTTTGTGTTAAATTAATTTGTAATTTTTTTTAAGGAGTTATCCATGTCAGGACATAGTAAATGGGCAACCATTAAACATGCAAAAGGTATTGCAGATGCTAAACGCGGTAAGTTGTTTACAAAATTCATTAAGGAAATTTCTATTGCCGCAAGAATGGGTGGTGGAGACCCTAACTCAAATCCACGTCTTCGTACAGTAATCATTAAAGCTCGTGCTGCTAATATGCCTAAAGACAACATTGAACGTGCTATCAAAAAGGGTACTGGTGAAGACGGTGCAACTTCATATGAAGAACTTGTATATGAAGGATACGCTCCAGGCGGTGTAGCTGTAATGGTTGAGGTTCTTACAGATAACCATAACCGTGCTGCAGCAGATGTACGCAATATTTTCTCTAAATCTGGCGGAAACCTTGGAACAACTGGTTCTGTAAGCCGCATGTTCCAGCGCAAAGGTACAATTGAACTTGATGCAGAAAAAGTTAATGAAGACGAAGTAATGGAAACTGCTCTTGAGGCAGGTGCTGATGATATCGTTAACGAAGACGGTGTAATTACTGTTACAACTTCTCCAGATGCATTTACAGCCGTTGCTGATGCTCTTTCTGCTAAAGGATTTGAAACTCTTTCTGCAGATGTTGGTCTTGTTCCTGATGCATATACACCAGTTGATAAAGATACAGCTGCTAAAGTTCAAAAACTTATTGATAAACTTGAAGATAATGATGATGTTCAGAATGTATATCATACTGCTGAATATCCTGATGACTTCGAAATGGAATAATTTAGAATATGTCAAAAATGACATTTTCTAAGTAAGCGGGCTTTCAATTCAAAAATTTGAAATCTCGTTAGTCAGACTTATTCTGAAAAAATGCTTTCAGTTTTTTTTGACACGGAAATCCGCTCTTATG
>JAZSJM010000063.1:0-5043 GCA_045534325.1 Treponema sp.
GTCAAAATACCATATGTTGAATTTGCTACAGAAAGTTTGTAGTAGAGGTCATCTCCTGAACCTTCTCTTCCGCCTACAAATTCAAAGGCAACGCCAAGTTTATTACGCAATGTAAATCCTACACCGTAATAATTATCTTCATCATCTTTTACAGAAGACATGTAAGAAAGTGTAGCGATTTCCTGTTCATTACCTTCAAGCTCATTTCCTTCATCAGCTTTCGAATTCCAGTTTGTACCGCTTAAAGCACTGTAGAATGCCTTGCTGACTGTAGTGCTGCCTGAAGCAAGGGCTTGACCACCAAGTTCATTATCAGTGTAGCTTCCATTTCCGTTCAGGTCAGTTGAAAGATAAACTTTTGAAACACGAGGTTTATGGTTTGTAAGCATTACAGTTGTTGAAGTATCAGTTGATGCACTCATACTTGAAGTATCTTTTGAAATTACATTCGTATAGTTTCCTGCACGGTCGCCTGCAACTACTACAATTTCTATCTGACCGTCTTCCAGTTCATCAGAGAAGAATTCAAGTTCCCATGTATAAGCACCTGAATCTGCCTTCTTAACATAATCTACATATCCGTCGCCGTCATCATTTGTAATCGAAATAATTCCACCCGATGGATTTCCACTTTCGGCAATTGTGTTATTAACCGCAATTGCTGCAGGGAAGAATGCGTATGAAGGATTTGTATCAAATGTTTCCGCAATTGCAACATAGCCAGAACCTACTTCTGTAATTTCATAATATGAACCAGAGAGTTTAACAAGGCTTCCGACACGAATAAATTCAGCAGAAGCAGATGTCGTAATCTTTGTACCGCCATTATATGAAGAATAGGTAGCAGCTCCATCTTTTACTCCGTACAAGCCGTCTTCAGTAAGTGAAAGAGATGCAGCATATGCTGTTCCTGGTTTTACAGTTGTCTGGTTACCACTTACAGCTGTAATTGAAGGTAAAGGAAGTTCTATTGTCGTATTTCCATTTACAGTTCGCTTAAAGTACACGGCAAGGAAATCAAGTCCGGCACCCGCATCAATTCCTGAACCATACATGTGATATGTATAGTTAGAGTTTTCAATCTTTGTCATGCTGATTGCAGATTTTCTGTCAATATCGCTGGCAATAGCGTAAACATCAGGAGCATCGTTATCAACATTAATTGAATAAGAAGCAACTGCAGAATGAAGTCCTGTTACGTCAAGAGCAGTAACTTTATAAACTACAGTAGTTGAAGCAAGTGCATTTACCTTTGTATAAACCTTAATAACCTTTGTTGTTGAAGAAGGTTTAGTTCCGGTGTCAGGATCAACTGTAAAGAAATCAACATCTTCTGTAAGTTTTTCGCCGTCCTGAGTTACGCTTTCAATTTTTACACCTGCACTGTCATCCTGAACAGTTGTTTCAATCCACCACTGTCCCTTAATAAACATGTTTGAAGTGTAATCTTTTTCACCACTAACATTTGAAGATGACGTAATTGTGCTTACTGTTGCTGCTGTTGGAGCATTAATAAACTGGTAAAGAATTTCGCTGGTTTCAGGAGCATCGTTATCAATTTCAACATAAACGTTTGAAGACCATGGTCCTACTTTTCCATTTGAGTTTACGCCGCAGGCACGGAGATAAACGTTGTTTGTTCCGCTTGTAGGGTTCATCTGACCGTCTTCATTCAAGTTTAATGTCCAGTTGCCATTTGCCTTTGGAGTTGTTTTTATACCCCACCATGCATCAACAGCCTGAGCATTTGCAAATCCATACTTTTTAGCTACTGCATTTGTTGGTTTATTCGAAGAAGAATATGAAGTTTCTGCATATTCATTGATAATGTCATATCCGTTAATTACTGTATATCCATAGTTTCCAGTTCCTGTTCCTGCTTTTGCAGCATCTGAAGCTGAATAAGTTGTTCCAGCTCCAATCTGAACATAAATTGCAGCAACTGAAATACCAGTCTGTGCTTCTTCATTAATTTTTGAAGCACCATTCATACGGATTGTACCACCGAGAGTATTTGTTGTATTTGGATCAGGATTTTCAATAGTAACTTCTGGCTTATCAAGGTCAGGATTAAACTTAATAGAATAAGTTTTAGTTACTTTTGAATTTCAAAATTCATCAGTAGCAAGGAAGTAAATTGGAATTACCCACCATTCACCGTTACTTGTATCATAAGTTGAGCAGTATGTTGTATTAGCGTAGTTATCAAGTAATGTTTCACCAGAGAATGTGTACTTAAGAACACTTGTATCTATATCACCATTCCAAGAATCAAGAGCTTTTAATGCAGTATCAGAAAGAGACTGCTGAGTTTTTGTCGGTATAAGCCATTTGATTCCTGTTACATCATTTGAATCTGTTGCTGTACCTGTTATAGTAACAATTCCGTTATTCTGGGCTTCAGAATTTGTTGTCGCATTATAACCCGCAGGAGACGTTGGTGCCACAGTAGGACCTTCATTATCTACGCTAAAGTAGAATGTACCGTTTCCTGTAAGACCAGATTTATCGTATGGAACAGCAACAACCTTAAAGCTTCCAGAAACATAAGTAGAAACATCAAGGGTTGGAAGTACCCATGTTCCATCATCAGAAGAGAATGTTCCTGCTGTTGTACCGCTTGTTATTGTCTGATCTCCAATCACAGGAGCTGTTCTATATGATTTAATTTCTGTACCTGCCGCATCAAAAATTGAAGCAGTCATACCTGCAATTCCGTTTGTATCTGTAGCAGAAATTGTAATTGTAATTGACGAGCGTGTAGTTCCACCTACATAGAACGCAGTTGAAACAGCCTGAGTTGAACTTCCATCAGAAGCAAGAGCCGAAGCCGAAGGTATTGGAGAAGTTTTATCTGCCTTGTAAGAGAATACATTTGCACAGTCTGCTTCTGTTAACGCCTGTTCATTTACAGAAAGAACAATTACTTTTGTGTAATCAGTTGTTCCATTTCCTGTATTAAACTCTGTATCATCATTATCAATTATCTTGAATTTGTAATACTTAGCTCCATCATCAATAGAAACTGGGGCAAACTTAAAGTTTCCGGAAGAAGAAATTGATACTTCCTGAGAAGAAATTTGAACTCCATTTGAATCTGTTTCAATTACAGTAAGAGATTTTACGATTTGAGATCCTGCCTTGTCATCATCAGAAACAGAACCATTTACATTTCCAGATGCAGAATTTGTCAAAAGGAATACACCATCTTCTGTTGCAGATTCAACAAGGTTATTAAAGTTAATTACAGGTCTGTCAGAACGCTGATTTATGTAAAGTTCCTGTATATTTGAATATCCAATATTTCCAGCTGTATCTGTTCCCCGTGCACGAATGTAAATAGTTGAATTATCAACAAATTTTGTAGTATCAAAATCAACTACCTTCCAGTTATAACTTGTAGACTCAAAAGTATAAGAAGGAACTTCCGTCCAATCAGAATCTGACGGTGTAGCAGATGTTGTATATTCTATAACAGTAACAGCCTTAAATGTATTGTTGTCTTTTGCAGTACCATTAATTGTAATTTTACCATTTACATCAATTTTATCAGATGTATTTACATCAGCATCTGTTGGTGCATTGATTTCCACAGTTGGACTTTCTGCATCAAACGTTACAGAGAACAGGGTAAAGTTTTCTGCATTTCCTGCTTTGTCAACTGCATGAGCCCAAACTGCACCGCTTCTTGTAATGTAAGAAGCTGGGAAGTTGACAGTAAACTCTCCAGTTGATGTATTTACTGTTCCTGCAATTTTAACCTGAGAAGCATTTGAAGTGTCAAACTGAGCACCGATTGTTATATAAACCGGAGTATCATAGCCGGAAGATGTAGCAGTTTCTCCTTCAAGAGCAGCTGTAATTGCCAGATTAGAAGAAGGATCACCGTTTGTTAAAAGAGAACCTAGTGCCTCTCCGTTAATTTTTACGGAACCATCTGTAAGAGTAGGACCAGAAGTATCAATATTAAACGGACCGAGTTTTTGGATTGTAGAAACATTTCCTGCAAAGTCAACAGCCCTAATCCAAATGTATGATGTCTGAGACAGTACTCCCGAAGCAGAACCATTAAATGGAGATGTTCCTGCAAATTCAGTCCATGTATCAGATTCGGTTGGTGCAGTAGCCTTTACACAGTAAGAAACTTCAGAAACACCTGTGCCATTTGTATCAAGAGCACTACCTTTTATCTTAATTTCTGAAGTGTTGTACCAGCCGTTTGAAGATGCTGTAACAACATAAGGTTTTATATTTCCATCATCATCCGCAGAACCTGTACCAAAGGTAGGTGCAGTTGTATCAACAGTTACTGTACGGTTCAACGTTGATGTGCGACCCGTTGTATCTGTTGCCACAATTTCAAAAGTATGTTTACCGTCTGCCAGATAATTTGCATTTGAAGAATTTGCTGAACTTGTAACAAATACAGGACCGGTCCATGCATTTGTCAGATTACCCTTAACAGTAGAACTTACGTCAATTTCATAAGTTTTATTAGAATTTGATGTATCAATAATCTTTAATGATTTTAGACCGTTTGTATCCCCTGCAGTACCAGCAAAGAAGAAACTTGAATTTGTTGAAAGTCCGTTAGAAGTAATCTTTGTTTCTTCGATAGAAGGAGACTGTGTATCTACACCAATATAGAATACAGGTGTCTGAGCTTTTCTATTTTCCTGATTTGTATATGTAGAATCCACAGTTTCAATTAAGATTCCAAAAATACCTTCTTTTGCAGTTCCGTTTGCATTTGAAGGGAGAGCATAATTTATAGAACGTTTTGTCTTAAATCCTGAAGTTGGATTATAAACAACATCCTTATCAATTAAAACATTACCGTCTTCATCGTATACAGTTACATAAATTGCTTTAATACCGTCATCATCTTCTACAGTAAAGCTAAGAGAATTAGAAGATGAATTTGTAAATACGTTTTCTTCTGCAATATCATGTACGTTGTTTCCATTAACATCCTGATTAGGGAGTGTAATAATCGGCGTATCAGTTGACTGAAGAAGGATAAGAAGTCGGAGGCCAAGCGGT
>JAZSJM010000276.1:0-9815 GCA_045534325.1 Treponema sp.
GAACCACTTCCCTTAAAGTCAACAGCTTTTTCGTAGCGGGCTGCAAGTTGTGAATAAAGATCTCCAGGATAACCACGGTTTGAAGGAACCTGCTCCTGTGTAATTGCTATTTCTTTCATACTGTCTGCATAAGAAGTCATATCAGTTAAAAGAACAAGAACATCTTTATTCTGCAATGCAAATTGCTCAGCAACAGCAAGAGACATATCAGGAATTTTAATACATTCTACAGTCGGATCTGCGGCAGTATGAATAAACATTACTGTCTTGCTTAAACTTCCACCTTCTTCAAGAGTTTTCTTAAAATAAAGAAAATCATCGTATTTAAGTCCCATTCCGCCAAGAACAATTACATCTGCCTCAGCCTGCATGGCAATACGAGCAAGTAACTGGTTATACGGTTCTCCTGAAATAGAGAAAATCGGAAGCTTTTGAGAAACAACTAGCGTATTAAACATATCAATCATTGGAATATTTGTACGCATCATTCTTTCTGCAAGAATACGTTTTGAAGGATTTACAGAAGGTCCACCAATTGGAGTCATATTTTCTGTCAGACTTGGTCCATTATCACGAGGATCACCTGAACCATTAAAAATTCTTCCAAGTAAATCATCTCCGAAAGAAACCCTCATGTCATGACCTAAAAAGCGAATCTGATCACCTGTTGATACACCTCTACCACCAGCAAAAACCTGAAGTGAAACGGTGTCACCATCGATTTTATTAACCTCAGCGAGAGATTTGCCGAAACGAGTTGTAATTTCAGCCAGCTCGTTATATCTTACCCCTTCTGCTTTTACTGTAATTACGGAACCAGTGATTGATTCAATTTTGCTATATATTTTATTCATTTTTCACCGTCCTTTTATGCCTTTAATAAAGACTGAGCCTGTTCAGTCAACTGACCATTTTTAGATGCATAAAGATCATCGATTTCTGATTCAATCTTCTTAAATGCATCACTTGACTCTTCAACATAATTCCAGTCAATAAATTTTTGACGAAGCTGATTGAAATATGTACGAGCTTCATCTTTATCACTAAGTTCAAAATTTGAACCAAGAATTTTTATGATTTTATCAAGATCATATTTCTGACGTTCAACTGTTGCATTAGCATCAACAGCATCAAAAGAATTCTGCTGAAAGTAAACTGCATCAAGCATTTCTTCTTTTAAGTAAACAAGATAATCTTCAAGAGAAGTACCTTCTTCACCGACAACTTTCATCATTGAACCTACATCAACACCACGTTTCATTATGTCAAAACAGAAATTTACTTTTGAAGAATCTATTACGCCCTGATATTTTGACCATGATTGAATTGGATCGATTGCAGGATATTTACGGGCATCAGAACGGGCACGACTTAATCCATGGAAAGCACCAACAACTTTAAGTGTAGCCTGTGTTACAGGTTCTTCGAAGTTACCTCCAGCAGGACTTACAGTGCCACCAATTGTAACTGAACCAACACTTCCATCAGAAAGACGAACCTGACCCGCTCTTTCATAGAAAGCTGCAATATAACTTTCCATATAAGCAGGGAATGCTTCTTCTCCAGGAATTTCTTCAAGACGACCAGACATTTCACGAAGAGCCTGTGCCCAACGGGATGTTGAATCAGCAAGAAGAAGTACATTCAGTCCCATCTGACGATAATATTCAGCCAGTGTAACTGACGTATAAACAGATGCTTCACGAGAAGCAACAGGCATTGATGAAGTGTTACAGATGATTATTGTTCTTTCCATCAATGACTTACCTGTTTTCGGATCTTTTAATTCAGGGAATTCCGTAAGAGTCTCAACAACTTCACCTGCACGTTCTCCACAGGCAGCAATAATAACAATATCAACATCTGCATATTTAGAAGTTGTATGCTGCAATACAGTTTTTCCTGCACCAAATGGACCAGGAATACAATAAGTTCCACCCTTAGCAACAGGGAAGAATGTATCAATAAGCCGAACCTTAGTAACCATTGTCTGTGTAGGTGCCAGACGCTCTTCATAGCAGTTAACCGCACGCTTTACAGGCCATTTAAATGAAAGTCCGATTTCTACTTCTTTTCCTTTTTCGTCTGTAAGAACAGCAACCTTATCTTCCAGCGTGTATTCTCCAGCTGGCTTTATTGATTTAACGGTATATGAACCTAAAAGATAGAAAGGAACAAAAATCTTATGAGTAAAAGGTCCTTCAGGAACAGTACCAATATATTCACCGGCTTTTTTTACATCTCCCGATTTTGCGCAAGGAGTAAAAGACCACTTCTTTTTTCTATCAAGCGGATCAACATAAATACCTCTTTCAAGGAACCAACCAGCCTTTTCTGCAAGCAATGGAAGAGGATTCTGTAAACCATCATATACTTGTCCCAAAAGACCTGGTCCAAGTTCTGCAGAAAGTAGATCACCTGTAAATTCTACTTCATCTCCTGCTTCGATTCCTTTTGTCATTTCATAAACCTGAAGTTGAGCAACATCTCCGCGAATACGAATTACTTCACTCTTCAGGCTTGAATTATCTACTTTAACATAGGCAACTTCGTTCATGGAAATGTTTCCGTCAAATTTAACAGAAATCATGTTTCCATTTACACCAACTACCTTTCCTTTTGTTTCAGTCATTATTTATCTCCTTCGAGAATTGAATCATATATTTTATGATAAGAAGTCATACCTTTTTCTGCGTTGAATTTCTTCATTCTTAGTGCAAGTTTCAATCTAAGTCCGTAAGAAAAAACAGCATCGATTGAAAACTCATCCTCAGGTCGAATATTATTCAGCAAATTAAGCCTGTACTGATTTAAGAATTGTTCAGCGGCTAACGGGCTGTCCATTCCTGTTGCAGTACGAGCTGCCTGAATTACTTCCGGCGAAAAACTCTCATTTTCTATCTCAAATTTTTTATTCATTCTTAAAGCACGTATTTGAGCAAGACAAAGTCTTAAATTCCGCTCATTTTCATACCATTTATCAAGAAAAACAGAACCAGTTGATTTTTTTTCTCTTGGTGGCTGTAAAGAAAGTCCTTTAAGAAGAACAAAAGAATTTTTGTCTAAAAAGCGAGAACATAAATCAAAAAAGTATTCTTCAGTAATTGGCAATACAGAATTTTCATCAGTTACAGAGAAAGATGGAAGCTGTGCCAAAAGATAATACTGATTACTCACTTATTTAGCCGCCTCTTTCATAAGTGATGCAATTCTAGGATTTAAATAAGCGCTGAACAAATCAGCAACTGCTTCATCAGAATAATCATAGAATGCAGCACCGTCCTTTACACCAACATGAAAACCGCTTGAAATTGAATTATCTACCTTTAGAGTAAGGCCATTTGATATCTCAGCTTTTAACGCAGATTTTAATGAAGATTCAACATCTTTAAGATCTTTTTCATTCAATAATACAGAAACGTCTTCGGCATTATTATTTTTAACCCATTCTTTTACAACTTCCGGAATAAGTTTAGAAAGCAAATCTTTTGAATAAGTTTTAGAAATTTCATCAGATACAAGAACAGAAAGTTCCTTTGTAATACTGTCTCTGAATGAAAGTAAAAGATTTCTTCCTGCCTGTTTAATTGCGTCTTCACTTGCTTTTTCAAGACGAGCAGTCTCATCTTTAGCCTGTCTTAAAATTTTATCTGCCTCTTCTTTTGCATTAAGAATTATCTTATCAGCTTCTTTCTGAGCCTGTGCAATTTTCTCAGAAGCAGAGTTTTCAGCAGCGGCAACGCCATCTTTTTTAATTCTGTCAATTAACTCTTCTACGTGGGTGTCCATGCTATCCTCTCTTTATTGATTTAATGAACTTTAATTTAAAAGTTCACTTTACAGTTTATAACTATACCTTTTAAATAATAACACACAAAATTAATAATCAAAAATAACATTGCGTTAAAGTTATAAAGATTTTTACAAACCCATTTCTAAAGAGAACTGAACTTCGGAAGTAGTAAGGTTTAATTCAGATGCAATTAAATCAACGGAATACCCTTTATCAGCTAATTCTTTTATTTTTTGATTTATAGTCTTTTTAGGTTTTACAGGATTGTCGGAGTAAGTAATATTAGGTCCTAAAGTAGGAATTGAAGCAAAACTGTTCCCTTCTCTGTCAATTGTAAACTTTGTGCCAGTGGGAGAACTGATATAAGGAGATTTATCATCCTGGGAAAATAAATCTCCCTGCTCTAAACTTAACGCATCTTTTCCACGACTGGTAATTGAATAGGCCTTAGTTGAATTCAAGCCATCTGAAATTCCTTCAAACACTTTTTCATTTTTTAAATTAGAGTCAAAGGACTTTGTAAGTAAAGACTCATATTCACTAAGTTTAACTTTTTTTTCAAAATCACTCTTTACAACAGATATATGACGTTCTGCTTCAGCCGCAGCTGCCTTTAACTGTTTAATTTTTGATTCAATAAGATCAATATTTCTGGACGTAATTCTATTAACATCCTCAATCATTTTGGTCATTTCAATTCGTGCTTGAGAAATAATATCATCTGTAGAAAAAAGTTTATTAAATTTTTTGAGAAATGCTATCCAGAAAATTATATTCAATGCAATCAAAAAAAAAGCTAATACAGCGATTCCTATCATCATTTACCTCGAAATATCAATATGTTGCCCCAAATATGATTCTCTGATTTCTGTAATTTTTTTTTGTTCTTCTTCATTATCATTCGAATTATCTTTCTTTTTACCCTGCTGACCTTTATGATTTGAATCCGAATCAGAACGCACTTGAGATGTATTAGTCTCGCCATCAGCAGTTTTATGAACCTGGGAAGCTAGCTCCTGATTTTGCTGAACAACAGAAACTTCCTGCATAGCCTGAGTCAATTGATTTCCCTGCTGCAACTGAGAAACATTTTTTGCGACATTATTCATCTGAGAATACATTGTTGACAAATCAATTGGTTGAATAGCCATCAGGACCCTTTATATCATCAAACTGAGGCTGTTCATACTTGCCACGACGAACGAAGCCCTCTTCATAATAGAAAGTTACACTCTTAACATCTGCTCTGACTTCATCTTTTTCATCGCGAACAAAGATTTTAACTCCAGAATATACTGTTCCAGAAGCATATACCTTACCTGAATTTTTAAGTTCACGAAGGTGAGCCTGTATAGTTTCAATTTCAGTATTAAACTCATCATTTTCGTGTTTAATTTCATTCTTTCTGAGTAAGAATTTTTTAAGATTTTCTTCTTTATCTTTTGGAAGTACCTTACGAATTTTCTTAGTATTTTCCAAAGTCTGAATATTCAAATCAAGTTCTTCAAGTTCTTTCAGATTGTTCTGCTGCATACCTATAAGCTCAGCAAGTCTATGTTTAGCCCGAGGATCAACACCAACCTCAATTACAGTTTCTGTACCACCGCCAGCACTACCAATATTCTTTGCAAGAACAGTTTCTGTAGCAAATAAATGACCACCAGTAATTTGAGCACGTTTTCCCTGAAGAATAATTCTATGCTGTGCAGAAACTTCTGAATTCATTATTGAATCATTAACAATAATATTGTCTTCAACTTCAACTTTTGAATTCTGAATAAATTTAGCCCAAAGAGAACCGCCACATTTTATTTCACATTCATCACGGCCAACAATACCCTGACTTACAATAATATCTCCATCACTTTCAAGATGACATGCACCAACTGCACCGTTAACTTCAATGTTTCCGCTTGCCTTAATATCATAACCATCTTCGACATTACCATTAACAATAACAGTACCAAGGAAAGTAATATTTCCTGACTTGATGTTAACGCCATCAACTTCCATTACAGGTTCTACATTAATTTTATCATTTATTAAAAGCACCTGCCCGTTACATGCAGCAACAATTGTCCTTCCGTCTGAATCTACATTTACATTTTTTCCCAAAGGAAGATTGATATCTTTTCCATTCTTAGCCTCAAGATATTTACCAAACAGTGTTTTACCAGCTTTTCCTCGTTCCGCTAGCATTTTTTGAGCAAGAGGCTGTCCTTGAACAACATTCTGAACTAAATTTAATTCCTTAAAGTTAATCTGACCATTAGCAGCTTCTTTTGCCCGAATTTTAGATCTGTCTGTTTCAAAATTGTAGGCAATATATGCATCTCTTCCATCTACAGGTAAAACAGCTTCTGCTACAACAACAGGTATATTATAATCCGGCTTATCAACAAGTGCCTCGATTTTTTCATCAGAAATTCCTGCAACAACCCCCTGTCCTCTTAAAGCAGTAACAATTTGTTCATGACTGACATCTGCCCCTCCTAAACCAGGAGCATTTATGGTACAAGTTGCTTTCAATTCATCTTTTGAAATATCAATAACAAAAATAGCGTCATTCGCAGGATTCCTTGTATAATTGCCGATTAATTCATAAACTCCGCCTGTACCAACTTCTGCATAATGCTTTACTTTTGATTCATCAAAATCCTTTGTATCAGGACGTTTTAATTCATTTAAAATATCATCAACATTAACAGGCTTTCCATCTCCCACAGGAAGATTTACTTTTATATGAATTTCAGTACCAAAATGATGAATAAAGAATTCTCCGTTACGGTCAAGTTTTTCTTCTTCTTCATCGATTTCTTCACCACCCATAAGCTGCATTTCTTTTGCTTTAGCAATTTTTGCAGCGGTTTCTGCGTTCTGATATACAATTATAGTCCAAGGCTTCTTTGCAATTCCAAAAAAACCTTCAAATCCTTTTTCCCGTACTTCATATTCAAGATTAACGATTTTTGTATTTAACTGTACTGCCGCATCAGCTAAAGCTTCATCAAGTGTATCAGCATGAACCTCAACACTTCTTAAGCTTTGATCAGCCTTTTGGAGTTCAATCATATCTTCTCTGATCTTTTCCAGCGTAATCATACAGTTTTACCGATAAACTAATTACATTATACCCTTACGGAAATTAGTTAATTTTGCCCGAAGACGAAGATTTGCTTTTGTATGAAGCTGTGAAATTCTAGATTCACTTACTTCCAGAACTTGTCCGATTTCCTTAAAAGTTAAATCTTCATGATAATAAAGGACAATGACCATTTTTTCTTTTTCAGGAAGCTCATTAATTGCCTGAATGATGACCTTACGAATTTCTTCTCTTTCTACCTGAACATCTGGATTTAAACTTGATGGAGACTCGATTGTATCTCCTATTGATAAATGATCAGAATCATCACCAGAAGACCATACATCATTAAGAGAAATAATGCTTGAAGCACTTACTTTCATAATTGTCTGATGATATTCTTCCTCTGACAAGTTCATCTGCTGTGCAATTTCAGAATCACTGGCGGTACGACCAAGACGTGATTCAAGTTCAGAAATTGTATCCTCAATTTCTCTGGACTTCTGGCGAACAGAACGTGGAACCCAGTCAAGCTGACGCATTTCGTCAAAAATTGCCCCTCTAATACGAGTTACGGCATAAGTCTTAAATTTAACACCTTTTTCAGGATCATATTTGTTAATTGCATCCAGAAGACCAAACTGTCCAAATCCAACTAAATCATCAAATTCCATACTTGCAGGTAATCCTACAGAAACCTTACCCGCAACATATTTTACCAAAGGCATATACTGTCTGATAAGTTTATCACGCAACTGAGGAGACTTTGTTTTTTTAAACTCTAACCAGAGCTTATCTTCTTCTACATCATTTACAACCTGAATCTGTTCAGTATCCATATATTACCCTTAAAACTTTTTTTTAGCTTTCATCTTTTTTCAGCAACGTTCTGATGGCCTGAGCCATGACATCCGCATTTGCAGAGCTAGCCTCAGTTCCATTTGGCAGCACAGTTGACGAAGAAGCTGAACTACCTTTCGTTGCAAAATCACTATCATTAATTATATCACCAACACTGTCATTTTTCTTGTCTTCACTGAATTCTCCTATATCAGGAAGAGAATCTATACTTTCAATGTTAGATCCATCTGCAAAGTTATTTACTTTATTTGAACCATCCCCAGCATTGACAGGAACATCCTGAGAGATGACAGAAGAGACAGCCTGCTCTCCTTGACCACCTGCAACATTTTCGACAGAGGCAGGAACAAACTGTTTTGTCTCTTCCTGAAGTTCTGAAAGTTGAGAAGGAGAATCCAGCTCTTTTTGTTCAGTTAAAGATGAATCAGTCTGTAAATCTATGTTTTTCTGTTCTGAAATATCATTCACTGAAGAATTATTTTCAGTTTTTGCAGAAATATCAGAGTTAAGATTTTGTATCTCAGCATCATCATTCTTCTGGGACAATCCCTGCCGATTGTTTTCTACAAAAAATTTTGGACCATCATCCTCTTCTTCAAGATTATCATCAGAAATAACGATATCAACATTTCCTCTGGATTTTTGACCTTTAGGCTGTAAATCCAAAGTTAAACTTTGACCTGTTCCGTCTGATAAAAATTTTTCGAATAGGAAGGAAATACCTGCTGCCAAAACAGCGAAAATAAAAGCAAAAAGAAGTGCATTTTTGAATACAGTTAAAAATGCATTTTTTGAAATTATCCCCGTAAGAAAAGATAAAGTTAAACCAAGACCGGCAGCAACTCCGATGGCTTTTCCATTCATCTATTCTCCTCCCTATATAAAAGATTAAGGCAAAAAAAGCGTAAGGTCAAGTTTTAAATCATTGTTATTAAAACATAACAGTTTAACAAGGAAATTATTTCTTTCTTAAGAATTTTTTCAAGAAACTTGAAACACCTTCACTTGAGCCTAAATCAGTTTTTTCAATTCTTCCTACAATATGCTTAATGCATTGAGCAGGTTTTGAAGTTGGATTTACAACCATAAACGGTTTTTGTCTGATAACCGAAGCAGAAACTACTGAATCGTCGTAAACAAATCCGATGTAATCAACTTTATAATTTAAGAATTGTCCAACAATCGTAATAATCCTGTCAGATATTTTCTTTCCTTCTTCAGCACTATGTACACGATTTACAAGGAGCTTGATATTGATATTTTTATCCCCAAGTTCTGTTGTAATAATTTTTATCATTCCATAGGCGTCAGTAATTGCCGTAGGTTCTGGTGTTGTTACAACATAAACTTCATCAGCAGCAGCAACAAATTGAAGAACGTTATTTGCAATACCAGCTCCAGTATCAATTATTATTATGTCAGCATTGCCAAGCTGAGCAAACTGCTTTGCAAAATAATCAAGTTCATCCACAGAAAGATTGGCAATTTTTGAAAAACCATTTGCACCGGCAATAAACTTGATTCCGACCTCTGTGTCAAGAATAATCTCAGACATTGTCCGCTGCTTATTTATTACCTGCATAAGATTATACTGAGGAACAACGTTCAAAAGAACATTAACATTTGCCATACCCAAATCACCGTCAATAAGAATGACCTTTTTTCCAAGCTGAGCATAAGCAATGGCCATATTTACAGCCATATTTGTCTTACCTACACCACCTTTTCCACTGGTGATGGCAATAATTCGTGTTTTATGTTCAGTACCTGTATTATCTGTTTTTGGAAAAGAATTTGCGTTATCTCCCATCAATTCTCTCAATTCATCAGCCTGGTCTTCCATAATTAATCATCCTCCCTGAACATATCTTCAATATGATCTTTATTCAATTTAAAACCTTTAAGTTTATATAAAAAATCTTTTATGCTTGCACGCTGTATATCATTAGGAACCTTTTGTCCTGTAGTAATATACGAAATCGGTTTATTTGCTTCGTTTAAAACGCTTAAAACATTTCCAAAAGAGGTTGTTTCATCGCATTTTGTTATAATAACAGAATTAAAATTAAAAATTGAAAA
>JAZSJM010000001.1:0-3007 GCA_045534325.1 Treponema sp.
TATACAGACCGTGAGCTTGAACCACTTTTACAGCAGGCAAAAGAAGTATATCCTGATGCAATTTTGACAAAAGACAGAATGATTTTTGAAATTCCTTACGAAGATTAATTATATGATTGAACTTATTAACTTTTCAAAAAAATATGGTGAAATCTACGCAGTAAATAATTTTAGTTATAAATTTGAAAAAGGAATTATTACAGGAATAATCGGACCTAATGGTGCCGGCAAAACTACTTTATTAAAAGCTCTTGCTGCACGACATTTTGCAACAGTTGGGGATATTTTCATTACTTCCTCTAAGTATAATTGTTCTTATGAAATCAAGGATAACTTAGAGCTGACGAAAAGAATAATTGGTTTTGTAGAAGAAATACCAACTTTCCCTGAGGAATTTACTGTAAATGAATTCCTTAAATTTCTGGTAGATATTTACGGTGTTTCTGAATCAAAAGCAGAAGAAATAATTGAATCATGTTCATTACAAGATGTTTTGCATAAAAAAATAAAAATAATTTCAAAAGGATATAAAGAGCGGTTGAATTTTGCTAGAGCATTACTTTCTGACAGTGAAATCTTAATTTTAGATGAACCTGCAAGTGGTTTAGATCCTAATCAAATTATTTTAATGCGTAATTTTATAAAAAAACTCGCAAAAAACAAAACAATTATTCTTTCAACTCATTTAATGCAGGAAGCATATTCTTTATGTGATAAGATTATAATAATGAATCAAGGAAATATGCTGATTAGCGGAACGATTGAGTATATATGTTCAAAAACTAATACGAAAAATCTTGAGGAAGCATTTTTAATGTTAACTGCGAATTAGGATGCTAATAATGAATAAATCACTTTTAAAACAATTATTATATTCATTTTTAATTGATCCTCTGTTTTATCTTTGTACTGTACTAAACGTTTTATTTACCGCATTTTCATTTTTTTTTATTAATCGCTTTTTTTTAATTGAAACAAGTACAACGGATTTATCATTTTTTTTTAATTCATTCGCACAAATTACTGTGATTACAACGCCTCTTTTATTTTTCAGATTAAATTATTTTATTAACACAGATGATTATCCAATAGGGCTTTATACTTCTTTTTTTTCCATTTCTTTATCGGTTTTCATTGCTCAAATAATTTCACTTGTTTTTTTATTTTCTATACCTGTTTCTGTTAATTTTTTTGGATCAGTTGATTTTGGTCAGATTTTCTGTGGTTATGCAGGTTTACTTTTTTATATTTGTGCTTCATGCTGTTTTGTTCATTTTTTGTTCATTTTTTTTAATAATATAAATACATTTCTTGCCCTTTTCTGGAGTATTCTCTTTTTATTATTTTTAAATTTTATTCATTTAATTCCCTTATATTTAAAAACAGGTGATTTTATTTCATCTCTTTTGCAAAAAATCAGCTTTGCATGGCATTTTGATTCCTGGTCAAAAGGAATTTTAGATACAAGGAATCTGTTATTTTATATTTATTTAACCCTATGTATTTGTGTAATCTCAGTTACATTAAAAAAAATAAGGATTTCTCTTAATACAAATAAAACACGACTTATTCTTTTATTATTTTCATTAATCTTTTCTTCAATTGGATTTTCAAAAATTTATTTAAGATTTGATTTAACAAAAAATAAAACATATTCAACTGATAAAATAACCAAAGAATTATGCAGAAATCTAGAAAATCCTCTTAGAATTACATATTATCAGTCAAAAGAACTAAAAAAATATTACCCACAATCAAGAGAAATTATTGAATATTTAAAACAATTTGCTTCAGCAAACAAAAATATTACTTTTTCTGTAGAAAAGGCTGATGCAGATAAGTTAAGTAATCTTGGAATCCGGGGACAGCAGTTAAAATCTCAAAATTCAACAAAAATTGAATATAATTATGTTTATTCAACAATTCAATTACAATATCTAGATAAGTCTTCATTTATTCCGTTTGTTATTTCTAATAAAACTCTTGAATATGATTTAGCACAAAGAATTCAACAGCTGATTTCAAAAAAAGAAAGAAATGTATATATTTGTGCGGCAAATTCATTTTCAGTGGATGAAGATTACGTATATTTGGAAAATTGGTTAATTTCCCGGGGTTTTACACCAACTATCTTACCAAAGAATTTGCTTCTGAATACATTGTCTTTTTTTGATTACAGTACAACCAATAAACCAATTCTCTTACTTTTGGGCACATCTCAATTGACGGATGAAGAGTCTTTTTCCATTAAGATTGCAGCAGAAAAGGGGATGCCTGTTTTAGTTTTAACCAATCCTTATTCAGTTGATATAAAGAATGACTGGATAATTTCATCAAATAATAATGCGTTTATTAAAATATTAAATGACTGGGGATTTGTTTTTGATAATTCGTTAGCTCAGGATCTTTCAAATTTTCCATTAACTTTATCCACAGAGGAAAAACAAAATCTTTCTTACCAAACAATTAACTATCCTCTGTGGATAAGCGTTTTACCTCAGGAAGATGCACATGAAGGTGTTACAGTCTGCTGGGCAAGCCCAATCCTCTGCTATGGTAAAGTTTTACCCTTGTTAAAAAGTAGCCCCTATGCATGGATTCAAAAAAGTTCAAATAAAAAAGATGATTTATTTATTATAAATCCTTTTCTTGTACCTAAATCAGCATCACAAGCCGAAGAAAAAAATCAAACGGTTGTTTTAGCGGCGTATCTTAACGATGAAGCAAAAAAAACTAAAGTAGCAGTCATATCTGATCAGTATTTTGTAAGTTCCATAATGACCGGGTATACAAGTACTAATGAATATGGAGATTTCAGAAACTATGATTATCTTGCTTCTTTAATTTTAAGGTTAAGGGGAGATGATGAATTAAAACAACTATTACAAAAATCTCATAATCCTAATTCTCTTTATAAAATTACACAGGAAGAAAAATTTAATAAAACAAAAACAACTGTAATCAAAATTATTTTTATAGTAATTCCAGCAATTGTTTTTATATTCGG
>JAZSJM010000145.1:0-17756 GCA_045534325.1 Treponema sp.
AAAAAAAACAATGGATAAAGTTTGTATTGAATAATATTAAAATATTGTTATATAATTCCGTATATTTAATAAGAAGGAGTCATTATGAAAAAAGTTTCCACAATTGCTGCTCTTTTCATGAGTATATTAATGGTAGTTACTTTTATTTCGTGCGAGATAGAAGCTGAAGATTCAGGAAAAAAGAAGGAAAGTGTTCCTGAAGGTTTTGTCAGGGTAACAGGTAGAACTATTAAAGGTACAGAGCAGTGGACTCCTCCTTCAAATATCTTCGTAGCAGGTAGAAGCATTACCATAGGGAATTTATATGTGTGTGACCATGAGGTAACACAGGCAGAATATGAAAAATACTGTACATACAGTTCTTCAGACAGACCTTTAACTGGTTATGGTTTGGGAGAAAATTATCCAGTCTATTTTGTAAGCTGGTATGATACTATAGTTTACTGTAACCTGCGTTCCATTGATGATGGACTGACTCCTGTTTATGCAATCAATGGAGAAATTAATCCTACAAAATGGCAGTATATTCAAAACAAGACAGTTGATGGCTCTGCAAAATATTGTGGACCAAATTTTGTAAACTCTACTTGGGATTCCATTACACTTGACATCACTGCAAATGGATACCGTCTTCCAACAGAAGCAGAATGGGAGTATGTTGCAAGGGAAGGAAAGACAAGTGGAACAGAGTTTAGCGGAAGTAATACTCAGGAAGTTGTTGCGTGGTGTTATAATAACTCTGAAAATAAAGCTCACGAAGTGAAAACTGATAAAGTTCCAGGTACAGACAGTGCAAATGCTCTGGGGGTTTACGACATGAGTGGAAATGTATGGGAATGGTGCTGGGACTGGTATGGAGACATTTCAGACACAACTGACGCCACAGGACCTATATCTAGTTCTCAAGATGACCGTGAAAATCGAGGTGGATCTTGGCAAGGTTGGTATAACATCAGCTTCAGGGGTACTAAAGGCGAACCTATCTTTTGCTATAAAGACATAGGTTTCCGTGTTGTCCGCTCCATCAGATAAGTAGCAAATATATCCCCTTACTGCTTAAAGTGTCAGTTCCATGTCAACGTGGGGAATGCCTTCTTCAAGGTATTCTTCTGATGTGATTGTAAAGCCCAGACGCTGGTAGAAAGAGATTGCATGGCTCTGGGTGTCCATAATGATTTTTTTGCAGCCGGTCTTTTCTTTCAGTCCGCTGACGGCATATTTCATAAGCTGAGTGCCGGTACCCCTGCCGTGAAGGAGGGTGAGGACCTGGCCGATTTTTATTGTGTCTTCACCCTCTTTAAAAGCCCTCAGGTAAGCGCAGACTCTGTCGCCTTCCATTGCAAAAACATGTTAGCTTTTATAATCCACTCCATCAGGATCAACATAGCTGATTTTCTGTTCCTTCACAAAAACTTCTGCCCTGGATCTTAAGATTTCGTAGATTTCCCTGGCTGTAAGTTCATCAAAAGTTTTAATTGTCCAGTTCATATTTTATAACTCCAGTCTGCAGCCTCTCTGTCCTGCGGAAAAACATCCTTCGTTATGATACAGGGAATTGCGGATGCCTTTGGAGTGCGTATACCACTTTCATATCTGATGAGCCGCTCATTGAATCCAACACTTTTTAGAATCGGACTTTCAACACCTTCTTCGACCTTTGTTCAGATTACTTTGTGCGGGATTGTATTTTTGATTCTGGAGCGGAAGAGAAGGGGAGTTTTGAAGAAGATGGCAAAATGAAAGATGGCCCGATTGTTTTTTTTGTGGGCTCTCCTGCAGTCAGCTTCGCCGCCTTAACCCTGGCAATTTCTTTCGTGGTATTTACCCTTTCGTCGCTGTATGCGCAGAACGGCTACATCAAGCCGAACGTAACGCTTTTTCCTCAAATCGTAGTTTTTGTAATTTTCGGCTTTTTGCACGCTTACAATGTGTGGACATTTGAAATCAGCGCCGGCTCTTCAGGCGGTGTGGGAATGCTCACTGGATATTTTTTTATGTATTCGGCATGGTACAACGTAATACTATTGAGCGAGAGCGGAATCGGCTATGTGGAATGGTTTATAGTCCTGCTCGTGCTAGGTTCGAGTTTTTTTAACCAGCTTTTTTCGCGCCCGTTCAGGATGCCTCAGCTCAACATACAGCGGCCCCTGGTACTCATTTTTTTTGGGATAATGCTTTTTTTAATCAAAATCTTCCTTTATCATTTGTTTTCGGACAACATTTATGATTCAACATTCCTGATAAACGATACTGCGCGGTTTATCGTCTTTGTTTTCTCAATTCTTGGAGCGGCAGTTCTTCTGATTCAATTGATTCGTTTTGCCCGCCACCGGTTGAATATGGATATTCCGCCCAAAAATTCTGCTTTGTCATTTGCACGGCGGGCCTGCCTTACAGTTGTGGCCGCAGTAAAGGCTTTTATCCGCCTGCTGGGAACTCTTGTAAGCGGACCGTATGTGATATTGATTCTTGCCGTTGCAGGGCTTTTAGTATTTGGAATCAGTTTTTTTGTCGCCAATAAAATTTACCGCGATGTTCTTCTCCTTGTTGAACCAATCCTTGAACGACTCCTTTCTACCGGAAAAAACTCAGTTTATCCGTCAAATTTTTACTATACCTGTCAGCTTGGGTGTGTAAGCATCATTCTCCTTTACAGTGCCGTCCGCGAAACTCAGGTACAGAAAGCAGCCCTTTCATCGTAATTATAACTTTTTAAATAAAACATGGTTTTTTATATTATTTATGTTAGAATTTTCAAATACACCAAATTTTTCCAGAGGTACACAATATGGAATTAAAACAGCGAGGTTCATTATTTGCAAAAATTTTGGGCGGGTATATTATTGCGGTTCTTGCTATCGTTATTCTGACTTTTATTATTATCCGTTCATCCGAAGGTTTTTCAGCTAAGGCAGAGTATGTAGACAGTACGATTCTCCCAAATACGCTTAAGGCAAAAGATCTGCAGCTGCATGTAATTCAGGTACAGCAGTGGCTTACAGATATTTCTGCGACCCGCGGGGCTCCAGGCTATGATGACGGCTTTGACGAAGCAAAGCAGCATGCCGAAGCATTTACCGCAATCGTTAATGAATTCAAGGATTTCTATAAAAGTCATAATGATGGCGAAAAAGTTGCTTCCCTTGAATCCATGCAGAAAGCCTTTGACGGTTACTATGCAATGGGTCAGGAAATGGCTCATGCTTACA
The DNA here is from genome assembly GCA_045534325.1 of Treponema sp. Lineage (GTDB taxonomy): Bacteria > Spirochaetota > Spirochaetia > Treponematales > Treponemataceae > Treponema_D. The sequence goes on from JAZSJM010000145.1 coordinate 3,210, forward strand.
TTCAATACGGACCTGCAGAAGGCAATAAAATTATGGAAGAATTTGACCCCTATGCAGAAAAAATTGATGAACTTGTAACGGCTTTTGTTGATGATTTGAGCTCAATGCTGGTAGGCAATATTAATTCAATTGCTTCCGAGTCAAAAGGCCTGGTAAGCCGCACGGGAATCATCAGTGTTATTGATACCATCATTTTATTTGTTCTTGGAATCATAATTTCCATGGGAATTGTTAAGCCGATTAAACGCGTTGTTGCAATTCTCAAGGATATCAGCGAAGGAGAGGGAGACCTTACCAGAAGTATTGAAGTTAATTCAGCGGACGAAATCGGTCTTATGGCACAATACTTTAACGAAACATTCTCAAAAATCAGAAATCTCGTAAGTATTGTTCAGACACAGTCGCAGAATCTCGGAAGCTCTGGCAGCAACCTTGCTTCGAACATGACAGAAACAGCGGCCGCAATCAATCAGATTTCTGCCAACATTAAGAGTATTCAGAACCAGACTATCAATCAGAGTGCAAGTGTTTCAGAAACAAGCAGCACTATGGAACAGATTTCTGCTGGAATCGACAGGCTTAATTCGCTCATCAAGGAACAGTCGGCAAGCATCAACGATTCTTCAACAGAAATCGGCAAATTAATCCGTCACATTGAAGAATCAACAGAAACTTTGACAAAAAACAACGAAAACATCATGCACCTTTCAGACACTTCAGAGCAGGGTAAAATTGCGCTGCAGCAGATTACAGGTGCGATTGAAGAAGTTCAGGTTGAATCCCAGGGGCTGCGCGAAATCAGTGCCGTTATTCAAAGCATTGCCGAAGAAACAAACCTTCTTGCCATGAACGCGGCAATCGAAGCAGCTCATGCCGGCGAAAGCGGTAAGGGTTTTGCCGTTGTAGCAGCAGAAGTTCGTAAACTTGCAGAGTCTTCAACCAAGCAGACAAAGACAATTGAAGCTGCCCTTCAAAAAATTACAGTTTCGATTGAAGATGTAACAAAACATGCTCAGGAAGTAGTTGAAAAATTCCGTCTCATTGAAAAGGAAGTAGGTGTTGTTTCAAAACAGGAATCTACAATTCTCAAGACGATGGAAGAACAGACTGCCAACAGCCGTAAGGTAATGGATTCAATTGGTATAATCAACGACATTACCAAAAAAGTTCAGCAGAGTTCTTTCGAAATGCTTGAAGGCAGCCGACAGATTACCAAAGAAGCTCAGAACATGAACGTAATTACCCAGGAAATCAGCGGCGGTATGACCGAAATGGCAACCGGAGCAGATCAGATTACCGAGGCAGTTGCCACAGTAAACGAACTGACCGAAGACACTAAAAACAGTATCGCTTCACTCACTACAGAAGTTCACAAGTTTAAGGTGTAGACCAGGTTCCGGTTATCTGTGCGTAATTCCGGAGCCGCGCAGCTCACTCACGCCGCCTGCTTTTTTGACGGCCTCAATCTTCTGAGGAAACTCGTTGATAACTGCGTCGACGTGAGTGATAATTCCAAGCATTTTGCCTGAGTTTTGGAGGCGCTTGAGGGCGTTGATTGCTTCGGTGAGCGGGTCTCCGCTGAGTGTTCCAAAGCCTTCGTCCAGAAAGAGCGAATCAACCCGTATATTCTGGCTTGCAAGTTCTGCGATTCCCAGGGCAAGGGACAGACTGATTATAAATTTTTCGCCGCCGCTCATGTTGGAAACAGGCCTGTCTTCTTTTGAATCAGGATAGTTTATATCGTGAACCATAAAACTTACCGAATCATCCTTTTGAACAAGCGTGTACTTTCCGCTGATTCCAAAAAGATACTGATTTGCCCTGATAATCAGATTCTTAAATGCAAGCCCCTGAACAAAAACATCAAAGTCAGAACCGTCTTTAACACCGATTAATTCTTTTAATTCATTCCACAAGGTAAAACTTTCTGCGGCAGCCTCATATTCCATGATAATAATCTGGTTTTCTTTTGCCTGCTCTTCGTTACTCTTAAGCGTCTGTTGAATCGCACCTATTTCTCCGGCTGCACTGGTCTGGCGCTCTGTAATTTCTTCTTTTTCATTTTCTAGCTCTTCCAGGGTTTTCTGTGTGAGCGCCTTTTTTGAATGTTCCTGATATTCAGCAATGGCAGTTTTTAAGTTTGCCTTTGTCTCTGAATCAAGCCGTGTAAGTTCATCCTTTTGTGCGCGGAGGTCTTCAAGTTCATTTTCTTCCACAAAGCATTTATTGAATTCCTCTGCGTTCTTAAAGCCGTTTTTTTTGAGAACCTCGTCCAGCTCTTTTTTTGACTGAGAAAGTTTTGGTTCATCTTTAGAAATCTGGTCAGTTAAAAGTTTAATCCGCTCCTGAGCATTATTTTTATCTGTTGAATTTTCATTGTAAGCGCTTTCGGCATTTTCTTTTGCTGCTTTTAAAAGCGCGTGCTGTGTGTCGAACTGCTCCCTTTCTTCCTGAACACGCTTTTTACCAAAAATCTCAGTCCGCGTCTTTTGGAGGGAGTCAAGTTCTTCGGTGAGTTTTTGAACTTCTGCCGTTTCTTCATCAAGAGACTTTTGGAGTTCATCTGTGTTCAGCGAATCAAGCTGCAGGCGGGTTTCTGCAAGCAGTTTTTCTGTCTGTCCGGCTCTGTCTTGTACGGTTTTGTAAAGCTCAGAGCGTTTTTCAAGTTCACAAATTGCAGTTTCTGCGTCCATTGTTTCTGAAAGACTTAAATTCCAGACGGACAGGATTTTGTTGATTCCATCCTTTACGGACTGAATCTGGTCAGAAAGCTCCTTATGCTGCTTTCTGAAGTTGTTCAGATCAGCCTGCATTACAGTAAGTTCATTATTCAATTCATTTTTATGGTTTTGAACTTCTGCAATTTTTTTATTCAGGGCGGTGATTCGTTCCGCAAGATTGTCATTTGAAGTGGCCGCTGTGAGCGAAGAATTACTGCCGCTATCGCAGAACGGATGTTCAACAGAGCCGCAGACAGGACACGGTTTTCCTTTTTCAAGCGTCGCCTGAATCAAATTTGCCACCGAAACATATTCGCTTGAAACAAGGGTTTTGAGCTCATTGTTAAGTTCAGTGCTTTCGGATTCTAGAGTTGAAAGTTCATTTTCCCCATCTGAAATTTTAGATTCAAGGTCTGCAATCTGCTTAGTGACGGTCGTGAGTTTAGTTTCGCTGCCGCTCAACAGTTTTGAATCCTGGGTCAAAACTGCAATTTTTTCTGAAAGTGTTGAATCAGACTTGTTTTGTTCTATATATTTTGCTGAGTCTTCCAGTTCTTTTTTTAGTGATATTTCGCTCTGGGACAGCTTAGTGCGTTTTTCCTCTGCATTTTTAAGATTATTCTCTGCTTCAGCTTTTCGTTTGCTTGCCTTATCCAGATTTTCTGAAACAGGATCAATTTTGGCGTCGAGCTTTGTAACTTCTTCCCAGATTTTCTGCTGCTCAGAAAGTGATTTTTCAAACTCTTCAAGAGATTTTTTTGCTTTTACGGCTGCTTCCTGGGATTCAACAAAAGCCTGTTCAATTTCAATAAGAGATTCTTTCTGGCTTTTTAATTGAATTTCCCGCGTGGTTTGTGCATCGTCCAGAGTCTTAAACTCAGTCCAGGCTGCTTTACAGTTTTTTGCCTTGTCCGCATTTTTTAAGATAAGTTCGGACTGTGCAAAGTCGGCAATTTTCTGTTCAACGTCCTGCTTGCATCTCCTTGCATTTTCTTCCTTTTCCTTTAAGGAAGAAAGTTGTTCCAGCCATGTAAGCTGAGTCTGGATCTGGTCCGCACTAGAATTTAATATTTGAACTTGGGCCGTAAGTTCCTTTGTTTTATTGTTGAATTCTTCAATCTGTTCTGCAGAAAGTGCCTTGAGACTTTCCTTTTTTTCCTTTAAATCGTCGAGCCTCTTTTTTTCTAGAGCCCATCTGTCACAGATTGCAGCTCCAATCTGCCTGTATTTTCCTGTGCCGTTGAGTTTTGCAAGAATTTGCGCACGGTTTCGCTCCGAATCTCCTCTGCTTGAACCGTCCCGGATAAAACTGTCAAATTCACCCTGGGCAAGCATAATCGACCGGCAGAACTGCTCGTAATCCAGCTGAATTATTTCTGTCGTGGCAGCTTTAAGGGAAGCAATTGCAAGTCCCGACTGAACCTGGCCGGTCTGGAGATTTGTAATCTGGCACGATGCGGCAACGAGTTTTCCGTCAGATTTCTCCCGGGCCCTGTGCTGGCTGAATTCAGAAATATAGGTTCCGTGCCGGCACTCGTAAGTTACCCGGGCAAGACAGTGCGCGGTGTGGCGCGTCATAAGTTCATTTTCGCTGGAAAGGGAAGACTGGCGCGGAGTGCGTCCGTAGAGTGCCAGCGTAATTGCGTCAAGAATAGTAGTTTTTCCTGCTCCGGTCTCGCCGCAAATGACAAACAAATCGTGATTTTTTTTGTAGTCCGGGTGTTCAAGATCGATTGACCAGTAGCCCTGGAGTGAATTGAGGTTTTCTATTTCAATTTTTTTGATTCTCATTCTCCGCCTCCGTTAAACTGACCGTTTGCAATTTCCATAAAAAGAGGAAGAAGGCGTTCAATTCTTGAATCAATTTCCGGTCCGCTCATATTCGGGCTTTTTGCCTTGACCAGAAGTTTAAAAATTTCTTCTTCGTTAAAACTTTTAAGTTCGTCCATTCCGACTTCGGGCAGACCGTATTTCAGGACGTCCTCAGAAGTTTTTACCTTCCAGTTTACGACGTTCACATTTTGCGGAAGTTCTGCAATCAGGTCTTCCAGCTGGTAATGAATATCAATTCCGCTTTCCGGAAGATAATTTATTTCGATATAAGTTTCGTTTTGCGGCGGATTTTTAATGAATTTTTCAAGTTCGGCCCGTGCAGTTGCGCAGTTTCCGAAGATTCGCTTAAAGATGATGGTTTGAGGAACCTGGATTTTGGTCACAGCCGTGTTGAATTCAATTTTTGAAGTTGATTTTTTATCCTGTTGAATTTCTACAAGATTTACATAGCGCGGAATATTTGTCTCGTCAAAACCCATCACGAACGGTGAGCCTGAATAGGTAATATTTTTGTTTCCTCCCACCGTCGTTGAATAGTGAATGTGGCCCAGGGCAACATAATTAAACTCATCTGGAAAAACTGACGCAGAAACCGTGCCCAGGTTTCCCACAACATCGAGAGAGCGGATTCCATCGTCGCACCGCTCATTTTCTTTAAGCGTTTTACGGCGTCCTTCAAGATCGGCGGCGTAAAGGTGACCGGTGGCAATGATCGGCAGCGGACGATTGCCGCGGAGTTTTTTTGCCTCTTCAAGCACTCTGGCGTAGAGAGCCCCGTATGCAAGGTCAGAAAAAGTTCCGTCTTGGGCATCTCCGTCAAAATAATTACGAAGTTCACTTTCGTCAGCGTAGGGAACGGCCGCACAAATTCCAGCTGCTTTGCCGTCGCTGCCAGTAACTTCAAACACCATGTCTTCGGGGGTAATATTGCTTACCTGGCCCACCACGTGAATATTCAATGAGGAAAGAATCTGTTTTTCGCTGTCTAGCAGGTCTCCGGAATCGTGATTTCCACCTGTAACAAAAACATTTTTACAGCATGTGCCCTGAATCGACGCCAGAAAGTTATGAAAAATCTTTTTAGCTTCGTTAGGCGGGTTTATCTTGTCGTAAATATCGCCCGAAATCACCAGAGCTTCTGCTCCGTTCGCAACAATCTGTTCTTTAAGCCAGGCCAGAAAGGCTCTGGCCTCGTCATTTCTGTCAATTTCGTACATCTTGTTGCCAAGATGCCAGTCCGCCGTGTGAATGAATTTCAATTAATTTCCTCTGTGGTGATTGAGCGACCCGGAATAATTAATCTCCAGAGTAATCAGACCAGGTGGAGTATTCATAATCAGGTACATTCTTAAAGTCTACACCCTTAATACTTATCTGCTTCTCAAACGCGTTTCCTGAAAAAACCCATTCAGCAAAGAAATGGAAAACAGGACCTTCTTTTGTTGTTACAACATATTCATTTGATTCACCGCCCATATCAGAATCACTCTTAATGTAATAATACTCAACTGAAGTAATTGTGTAATTAATTGTCTTTTTATCCTTACCCCAGGCAAAATCAAGCTTTGCTTTTTTTCTGTCTAAATCAAAAGACCATTTGAGTGTATATCGTTCAAGGGAAATAACAGTTCCTTTTTTATAGTTTGTTTTCTTATACTTTGAAGCAGATTTTTTTGTCTTATAAATGTAACCAGAGTCACCCTTAGCCCGGCTCACCTGCTCGTAAAGTTTTTTGATTGCCTGGGCATGTTCAGGAGGAACTTCTTCGTCGCCTTCACTTTCTGCCGCAGCCTGTGAAAAGGCATTTCCAAGGCGGCTGTAAAGATCTGCAAGATCCTTGTCCCCGTAAGAATAATCTTCACTGGCAGCGTTTGAACTTGCATTATCTAAACTGGATGTGTCCAGGTTTTTATAAGCCTTTACAACAGCCTTTGAGTTAGCTTCTACAACTGCGTAATCCTTTGAATTGAGATTTTTCTTTAACTCTGCTGTCGGATCCATTCCCATTGCCTTGAGCATGGCCGCAGACTGGGCATCAATCTCGCTGGCTGCACAGACAGCAACAGCGCAGGAACTAATTGCCCCGAATTTTTCAATACAGTTTGAACCGCTGATACCATATTTGTTCAAAACGCCGTCGACAGATGCTTTCTGCTTTTGAGACGCATTAATTGAATCGTTTGACCAGACTCCAAGGGCCTGTAATTCACGAACGATGGGATTCAAATTTTTTGTCCAGTTTTTAACATCGCTGTCGGTAATACCGGCTGATTTTGCATTTTGAGCGTACAGACCTGATACCATAATCAATGATAATAACAATGAGAATAACTTTTTCATACTTTTCTCCTGCGCCCGGTGCGGGCAATTGAATAATAGGTTTTTCCGTTTCTTTAGACTGACAAGCTGAATTCATATTTTAACATGGGTTTTAGAGAAATTAAAGAAATTCTTAATGAAGGATGATGCACAGGAAACTGAAGGCGTAATTGTCACCGGGAATGGGGTAAACCTTCCTATTCGTATCAATAATAAATATTTGATAGTATATCCTTGTAGATATATACTATTTATAAGTTTTTTATGGGCAAAAACTGTAATAAGCGATGACGGTCGCTTTGAATGGGATGAGGAGAAGAACGATGGAATGGAATCGGCTGTATAAATGGTCTTTTGGTTCTTGTAACAACTTTTACGGAACGGGAGCGAACAAGAATTATTTCTGCCCAAAGAGCAGATAATGATTTGAAGGAGGTCTATTATGATTACATCAAAAAAATTAACGGCTGAACGCATTGCAGAAATTGAAAAAGTTCCAATTACTTATGATGAAGATTCTCCAAAATTCTCAAAAGAAGAATTACAGGAATTTGTTCCGTATCATAAAGAATATTTTGACATTACTCCCAAAAAAGTACTTATCTCATTTAAAATTGATGCAGATATCCTTGCAATAATGAAAGCTACAGGTAAAGGTTATCAGACAAGAATGAACAAGTGTCTTAGAGAAGCTGTAACAAAAGGTAGATTTTAACCTAACAAGAGCTTCTTGCACTGCCTGATTTGCTGTACGGCGGGCGGGGCAAAAATGGCCCCTTTATTTTTTGTTTACCAGCCCGTAACTGATTTCTGTCAGCTGGCAGAGTTTTTCAAAACCGGTGGCGGCGGTGAGAAGGACTGTAATCCAGTGATTTTTGTTCATGTGCCAGGCGGGAAAGATTGATTTTTTGTCGATAAGACTGGGGATTTTGTCGACAGGAGACTTTATATTCACCACCCAGACTTCTTCTTCACCTTTAAGCCCCAGCTGGCGGTATTTTACTTTCATCACAAGGGCAAACCATTTTTTATTTGGACAGCGGAAAACACAATAATCGGGAGTGTCAGGCCAGAGAAAATCAGGGGTGGCAGAAAAGCGGGTGGAGAGCCAAGCAAGATATTCATCTTTTAAATCATGTACTTCAAAGCAGGAAGATTTTAACTTGTCTACAAGGCTCTGGACTTCTTCCCGCAGTGAGGCGACAAAAGCTCCGTGGGGGCCTGTCATATCAAAAAGCGGGTATTTTTCGCCGGTGGCTGAATCAAAAAGCCGGACTGTCAGGCTCTGGGAGTCAGTGGAGAGGGAAAAGTCTGCATAAAAGTCCCCATTTGAGACAGGAGTTTTCCATGAATAGTTTTTGCCGTCCCTTGTGGAAAAGCCTGCATCTTTCAGAGAGTCAATCTTAATTTTTCCCGAGCGGAAAATGTTGCTGTAATCCATAGGCTGGTTACTGTAATCTTACTTCAATTTCGTCTGCTGCCACAAGGCTGTCCGGCTGAACCTGACATTCAATGGCGAGGATTTTTACTCCTGCTTTCTCTGCTTCTTTTAATGCGTCGGCAAAGTCGGCGTGGGTCTGGCGGTTTGGAGTAAAATATTTGCAGCCGGTCATCTGTATAATCAGAAGAATCATGCTTTCGTATTGGCCGCGTTTTGTAAGGGCAGTGAGTTCCCGCACATGTTTAAGGCCGCGGAGGGTAGGGGCATCCGGAAAAAGGGCGACACCATTCCTTTCTAGAGTACAGCCTTTTACTTCGATGAGCATTTTGTGGCTAGTGCCTGTCTTATCTTTGTATTCGGCATAAAAATCAAAGCGGGAATCTCCAAGACTGTATTCTGTTTTTAAAAGCTTCAGGTCTGGAAAATATTTTTTATTCTGACCTATCCATTCCGCCGCCACTTTGTTGGGGGCCTGGCTGTCCATATTGATGAGAAGTTTTTCCCGGGAGCCTGCTGTCTTTTCCACTGCAATCAAATCGTATTTTGTCTTTCGAAGGGGATTTTCGCTTTCTTCAAGGTAGACGGTGGCCTCTGGTTGCAGCAGTTCCCGGCATCGGCCCGTGTTTTTTACATGGACAGTTTCGGTTTTACCGTCCAGCTGGACATGAGCGATAAAGCGGTTGGGGCGGTCCATGAAAAGGGCTTTTTTAATGTGTTTGTAGTGCATTAATGGATTATAGCATGAGTGCAGGGTGAAAATGAATGAGGGATTGTTAGCTGTAATCTGTGCTTTACTGAATATTGGAATTCTACAAAGCGTAGGTTGAATTGTGTGCCGGCGGGATGTATTGTGTAATTGCAGCTACAGGAGTTTTTTATGAAAAATGAATATATTACAGGCGCCATGATTAAACGCCTGCGGGAAGAAAAGAAGCTTACACAGTCAGAACTGGCTGAAAAGATTTTTGTTACAGACAAGGCAGTTTCAAAATGGGAGACAGGCAGGGGATATCCTGATATTTCCCTTGTTGAAGCCCTGGCAAAGGCTCTGGACGTTTCTGTGATTGAGCTGCTTTCAGGCGAAAATGTGATTAATACTAACCGCGCCTGCAATATGAAGCATCTCAATTTTTATGTCTGCCCGGTGTGTGGAAATATTATTCAGACTACAGGGGAAGCAGTAATAAGCTGCTGCGGTATAACTCTTCCTCCTCTTGAAGCAGAAAATGAAGATTCAGCCCATCAGGCGAAAATTGAAGTTGTGGAAGATGAATATTTTGTGTCGGTTGACCATGAGATGACAAAGACGCATTATATTTCATTCATTGCAGCTGTCCGCTCTGATGGTGTGGAAATCAAAAAACTCTACCCGGAACAGAACGCAGAAGCAAGGTTCAAAATAAGCGGCACAAATCAGATTTTCTTTTATTGCAATCAGCATGGACTTTATAAAGTTGATGCAGGGAAAAGGAAATGAGGACTGGCACTATTCTGCTCCTCACGGTGCCGGTCCTGACATGGGACTAAAGGAAGCCATCATCGGGCTGGTAAACAATGAATCAGGTCTGAAATATATGCTATAATTAAAGGGAGACTTACTATGGCATCTACAAGGGAATTTTTGTGTGAACTTTTTGATGCCATGTATGATGAGCTGCCGGAAGCAAAACCAAAAAAGAGGAAGTAGAAATGAGCATTACAACAAGACTTGTTACGATTGACGACTATGACAGTATTTATTCGCTCTGGTGCAGCACGGAGCAAAGTAGAAGAGCTTTGAATCCAGTTGATGACAGCAGGGAAGGAATTGAACGCTACTTAAGACGAAATCCCAATACATGTTTTCTGGCACTTTCAGAGGATGGTTCGGGGGATGAGCAAAAAGTTGTAGGGGTGATTCTAACAGGTCACGATGGAAGGCGGGCAATTATTCATCATTTGTGTGTGCATCTTTCGTTTCGGCGACAGGGAATTGCAAGTCAGCTTGTAAAAGAAGCAGAAGAGGCTTTGAAAAAAGAAGGCATCAGTAAAATTTTTGGATTTGTTTTTAAGGATAATGATGATGCAAATGCTTTTTGGGAAAGAGAAGGTTATTCCCTCAGAACAAATCTTAATTACCGGAACAAAAGTTTGAATGAGAATGTTCCGCAGGGGGAGTGAAAATGATTAAAGGAATCCACCATATTTCAATGAAATGCGGAACAGCAGAAGAGCTGACAAAAGTCCGAGAGTTTTATATTGAGCTTCTTGGTCTAAAAATCATTCGGGAATGGCAAGAAGGTTTGATGATTGATACGGGCAATGGTCTGCTTGAGATTTTTACAAATGCTGAGGGGACCCGTTCTACAGGCGCTATCCGGCACATGGCCCTTCTGACTGATGATGTTGATGAAATTACGGCAAAGGTTAAGATTGCAGGCTACGAAGTTTTTATAGAACCGAATGATAAAGTCATCGCTTCAAATCCGCCATATCCAATTCGTATGGCATTTTGCTACGGGCCGCTTGGAGAACAGATCGAATTTTTCATGGAGCGATAAAATGACAAGATACATCGCCTTACTTCGCGGAATAAATATCAGCGGGAAAAATAAAATCTCCATGCCGGAACTGAAAACTGCCCTTGGCGAAAAAGGTTTTGCAGATGTAAAAACATATCTGAACAGCGGGAATGTGATTTTTTCTGATGATGAGACAGATGCTGTAAAACTTGCAGAAAAGATTCGTAAAATCATCTTTGAGACTTTCAACCTTGAGATTCCCGTTTTTGTGATTTCTCAGGAGGAATTAAAAGAACTTCTCTCAAAAGCGCCTTCCTGGTGGGGAAATGACAGCAAAGATATTTATGACAATCTGATTTTTGCCATTGCTCCGAATAGTATTGAAACTGTAGCCGAAAAAATCGGCGAGCCGTCTGAGAAAATAGAAAAAGTCCAAATCTGTGGAAATGCGGCCTTCTGGTCATTTGATCGCAAACTATATGCAAAAGCCAACTGGTGGAAAAAGACTGCGACTTCTGGCATCGGGGAAATGATTACAATCCGTACTGCAAATACATTGCGAAAGATTGCGGAGATGTAAAATCCGGCTTTTTTTCTATTCTTCCCAGACCTTACAGACATCACACCAGCCGGTGGCGCCTGATACTTCTTCCAGTTCGGATGGAGTGAGTTTTACCGAAGTAAATGAGTTTCCGCCTGCTGGATGAACGTATTCAAAGCGCTTCATTGAAACATCGAGCCATACGGGGATTTCTTTTGGAACATTGAAAGGACAGACTCCGCCGGGAGCAAAGCCGGTAATTGCTTCAACCTGGTCTCGCTGAATCATGCTTGGTTTTGTATGAAAGAGAGCTTTGAACTTTGACGAGTTTACACGGCCATCACCTGCCATTACCACGATAACAGGTTTTTCATCCACAATAAATGAAAGCGTCTTTGCAATCTCCGCCTCAGAACAGCCAATCTGCTGTGCTGCGTGTTCTACGGTGTCGATTGTTTCTTTGTGTTCGGTGAGTCTGTCTGCATTTCCCTTAGCTTTGAGGAAGTCTAAAACTTTTTCATTTATCATATATCTAAATATCCTTGTTTACCTATTACTCAGATAGGGATATAATACAAATAAGGGGACAGGCAGTCAATGAAAAGTATTTTGATAAAAGACACAACAAAGGAAGAACGAGAAAAAATCGTTGCCGATGCTCTTGGTTGCGGAAGTGATTGCTCCATGTGCTGTGCCTGTGGCGGCATGGAAATTGACTATCAGCAGTACATAGACGGTAAGAAAGAAATTGCCCAGCTGAATGCAGAATACAGGGCAAATACGATGATAGGACACTAGATTACAGCTTTCCCATCAAATCCTTAATTGTTGTTTTTTTCAATTCTTCTTCCAAAGCCTTTTGTGCATTATCTAATGGCTGGTCTAGAACTGCATGGATTTTGCTGCCAACGGGACATTTGGGGTTTGGATTTACATGAAAATTAAAAACAGAACGCTCGCTCTCCTTTTCTTCGCTCACTGCCTTGTAGACATCCAAAAGGGTAATTTCTTCGGCTTTCTTTGAAAGGGTAGAGCCTCCGACTCCGGCTTTTGTTTCTACAATTTCTGCTGTCTGGAGTTTCCCTAAAATCTTTCTGATAATTACCGGGTTCATTCCGGTACTTCCCGCAATGAAGTCGGAAGTGACCTTGTAGTCTTTTTCAAAATAAGCGATGCAGAGAATAGTGTGAATGGCAACGGTAAGGTTTGTGTTTAGTTTCATAATCCTGTTCTTGTTTCAGTATATCAGATTTGTTGTAAAAAATAAATAACAAGGAATAATGGTTTGGGCGTTACCGCTTGCCTGCGGCAAGCGGTCGGGCTTTTCGCCATTCCGCTGTCGCTCCAGCCTCCTCACTTCGTTGCGGTGGCCGCCTGCGGCGTGGCTACAATCCCTAACGCAGAGAAATGAATTCTAATTTTTTTATACTATTTTCTGAAATGCTCCTTCAAAATTTTTCTTCATCATTTTATCTTCATCATTAAAGAATGGAAGCCCGATTAGAATATACCCGTTTTCTTTTTCCATTACGATATGTTCAAGTCCATACCTTCTACTTATTTCTTCGAGGAATTTTTCTTTCCAGCCGTCATTGTCTTCTCCTGCTAGATGCTTTCCTTTAGGTTCTATGAAAACCTGATAGTAAGCGTTTTGCCCATTTTGTTTTCCGTGCAGAAGCAAAAGAAAATCTGGCTGGAATCCTCGTCCAGTATCGAAATCAAAAATCTTGTAAACTTCTTCGTTTCTTAAAAGTTGAAAAGAATCATATTTTTCTTCCAAATTGCTTTCGTGACTTCTTATGAATTCAATCAGTTTCCTTTCTTCGCTTGTTCCCCAAAAAGAATCAAGCATATACCAGTCTGTATTTTTCAGTTCTGCTTCAAGAGTTTTGTTCTCCTGTGTTTCAGGATTGGAATCGTCCATCAAAATCATTTTTTCTTTTGTAAAACTGATTTTGCCTTTCTCTTCGTCCAAAGTAAAAAGGTCAGAGAATTTGACAAGATGAAAGTCTGTGCCAATAAAAGGATTGTCATAACTTTCAAGTTCCTTTTGAATATGATTAACTAGGAAATCTTCGCACAAGGACAAGATTTTTTTGTTTGGAATTTCATCAAATTTTGAATCGCTCGTAATCGAGATTTTTACGTCTTTAATGAAGTCAAAAAAATCATCCGCGCTTTCTACGGAAAAACGCTTCTGCAAATTTTCAAAACAGAAGTAGCTTTGAGGATTTGTGTTGAGCCTATGAAATGCTTTTTGCCTTATGTGAAGCGGAATCTCTGAAAAAGACTTTGTTGTTGTGGAAAAAACTCTAGATTCTGCAACATAGCGTTCATCTTCCTTTTTGGAAAAATCCACGGATTGTACTTCTGAATAAATGTTCGTAAGAATTTTTGCTTCAAAAGCAGGAAGATTCTTAAAATCTTCAGGGAGAGTCTTTAACCGCCGTTCAGGATTATCTTTCTGCTCATTCACAAAAAGATACATTCCTTTAAGACTGTCCTTTTTATTTTCTTTTATACATAATCGAATTTAAGTGTCAACTAAACGTTACTATGATATAATTATGGTTATAATAACTTTTAGATTTACAGGAAAAAAATGAAAATAGTAAACCAACCATTTCAGGGACAATTAGGAAATATTTTAATAGATGAAATTTTAAAACCAGAATATGAAGAATTATTTATTTTTTCAGCTTTTGCTAAAAATAGCGGTGTTCTACGCATGAAAAATGCATTTGAGGAATTCAGAAAAAAAGGTGGAAAAATAAAAGCATTTATAGGTATTGATTTAGATGGAACATCTTATGAAGCCTTAATCAACTTATTTTATTTATGTGATGAGCTATATATAATACACACAGAAAACAGCACAATAACTTATCATAGCAAAATATATATTCTTCGAAGTTACAAAAAATCACGAAATTGGTTTGCCATTGGATCTAATAATTTAACTGCAGGTGGATTATGGACTAATTACGAATCTTGTTGTACAGGTGTCTTTGAAGATGATGGTATAGACTTCTCAAGCATAGAAGAATTACTAAAAATATATGAAGATGAATCAAATAAATGTTCTCTTAAGATACAATCTGAAGAACAAATAGAAGAATTATTAAATAATAAATATCTTAAAAAAGAAATCCAAATTAGACTTCAAACAGGAGTTAAGAATTCTAATGAAAA
>JAZSJM010000112.1:0-9125 GCA_045534325.1 Treponema sp.
AGAGCAGGCAAGTCCTGTGTCTGTAAAATAGAGTTTCGGGCTTTTAACAAGACGCTTTGTGTAGTTTCTGTAGTCAGGCTTTAAGAGATAGATAATAAAACTTGTTTCCAAAAGCGAAATCCACTCTTTTGCCGTTGTTGCTCCAATTCCGCAGTCATCAGCCAGATTCTGAAAGTTGAGCAGCTGACCGATTCTTCCTGCACATAACTTTACAAACCTTGTAAAAGTTTCTAGATTTCCGATATTTTTAAGCTTTCTTACATCACGCTCAACATAAAGGTTTATGTAGTCGCGGTAGAACTGTTGTGGTGGAATATATGCATCAAAAATGCGCGGGTAGCCGCCAGTAAATATTTGTTCTTCTACATTATCTGGTAAAATTCCAGCGTCTTTCTGTTCGTCATAAGAGAAAGGCAGTAATTTTAAGATTGATGTGCGGCCAGCCAACGATTGTGAAATTGCTTCCATCATGTTCAGGTTTTGGGAACCTGTAAGTACATACATACCCTTTTCTCCTGCAAGGTCTACATGTGTTTGAAGGTAGGAAAAAAGTGGGGGAACTCTCTGAGCCTCGTCAATTATTGTATGGTTTGGAAATGTTTTTAAAAAGCCTTTGCAGTCGCTGATACAAAATTCCCTTATCTCAGGGTCTTCCAGTGAAACATATTGCCAGTCGGGGAGCAACATTCTTGCAAGAGTTGTTTTTCCAGACTGACGCGGACCTGTTATGGTTACAATCGGATACATTGAAAGAAGAGAATTAAGCTGATTTGCAATTTTTCTGTTTATCACAGTTATATAATAATGGACAAATCCACTTTTGAAAAGTGGATTTGTCCAAATTTGGGGGTGATTTTACCAAAATTAGCATTTGTATGTGTGACTTTCTTCGGAATTTTCCTATTTTTGCGGAATTCTTATGATTTCGCCCGCAGGAATCACTTACGCTTCACTAAACTCACTCACCAGCGCACTCACCGTAGCCTTTGCATCTCCGTAAATCATTACGGTATTGTCGTTTGTAAAGAGCGGGTTTTCGACCCCAGAGAAGCCTGTACCCTTACCGCGCTTGAGTACGAATACTGTACGGGCTTTGTAAGCTTCCACAATCGGCATTCCATACAGCGGACTTGATTCATCATTAACCGCATCAGGGTTAACAACATCGTTTGCACCGATTACGATGGCAACGTCTACATTCTGCATCTGCGGGTTCATTTCGTCAGAAGTTTTGAGCTGTTCATAAGGAACATTTGCTTCGGCAAGAAGTACGTTCATGTGGCCAGGCATACGGCCTGCAACCGGGTGAATCGCAAAGTTTACTTCACATCCGTTTGCTTCCAGCTTGTCGCTCAATTCTTTTACGGCGTGCTGTGCCTGTGCTACGGCCATACCATATCCAGGAACTACAACTACCTGCTTTGCAGCTTCGAGAATCATGTATGCGTCTTCTACACTCATTGCTTTTGGCTCTTTTGCAGGTCCACCGTCCGACTTTTTCTTTGAACCACCAAAACTCTTGAAAAGGAGAGAAGCAAATGTGCGGTTCATGGCCTTACACATAATGAGTGTCAAAATCAGACCTGATGCACCAACGAGACAACCGGAAACTACCAGAACTGTGTTGTTGATTGCAAAACCGGCAAATGCGGCTGCAAGACCGGAAAGTGCATTCAGGAATGAGATGATAACCGGCATGTCACCGCCGCCAATTGGGATAACCATTGTAAAGCCCAGAAGGAGGAATACAACTGTGCTGACGATGATTCCGTATTTTTCGATTTCGGCAAAGTTGAACGGATTATCTGCACCGAAGAATGAATATGCTACGATTGCCACAAGACCGATAAGACACAAAAGTCCGTTTACAAAGTTCTTTGCAGGAATTACCCGGCCCTTGAATGTCATTTTTCCGCTCAATTTGCCCCAGGCAACCAGAGAGCCAGTAAAAGCCACCGCACCGATTGCAATCGTAAGGCCGAGAGAAACAGCCGTAAAATAGTCGCCTTTTGGAGAAGCGATGTACTGGGTCAATGCAACCAGCAGAGAAGACAAACCGCCGAAACCGTTAAAGAGGGCAACCAGCTCAGGCATTCCCGTCATTTGAACTTTCTTTGACCAGATTGCACCGATAATCGTACCGAGAAGAATTGCAACTGCAATCCAAACATAACCGTTAGAAAGGAATTGGTTTCCTCCCCATGTTGCGGCATCAGTTGACCATGCGCTCATTACATCCTTTTGAATCAGGACTGTAACAACGGCAACCAGCATACCCACTGCTGAATAAAAGTTACCTTTGCGGGCAGTGGCCGTCTTTCCCAAAAGTTTGATTCCCCGGATAAAAAAGATACAGGAAATCATGTATAAGATTTTAATCAATACGTCGTTCATTCCGCAGCTCCTTCCTATTTCTTGTCGTCCTTTTTCTTGAACATACCAAGCATGCGGTCAGTAACCATGTAGCCGCCGATAACATTGATAGTCGCAAACACAATGGCGAGGAAGCCGAGAATTGCCCCAACCTTTCCACCGATTTTAACAGCCAGAGCCGTAATTGAAATAGCACCGACAACCGTAATACCAGAAATAGCGTTGGTTCCAGACATAAGCGGCGTGTGCAGCTGTGACGGAACCTTTGCAATCAACTCCAATCCAAGGAAAGCAGCGATTACAAATACAAAAATAAGCATTATATCCATAATTTTCTCCTATTTTATTGCGTTTCCCCGCTACGCGGGGTCGGGCTTTTCGCACTTCCGCTGTCGCTCCATACCGCAAGCGGTACTGCTTCGCAGGTGCTACAATCCCTAACGCGTCTTGTCTTTGTGATTTTTTATAAGTTTTATAATGATAATTACAAAACAGACAGGAAAGAAAACCGTCGCAACAGCTCCTATAAGAATACTAAAAAGCATAGAGCCTGTTCCAAGGTCTATCACTTATTCCTCCTTAGTTATTCTTAAATCTTTCATGTACAATCTGGCCGCCGCTTGTTAAGAGACAGCCCTTCATGATTTCGTCTTCAATGTTAACCTTGAACTCTTTTGCTTCCTTGTCGTAGAAACCTGCGTGTGTAAGAAATGCAGTAATGTTGCCAGAGAACATTTTTGAAGCATCGTAAGGAACCTGCCGTTCAAGTAAATCGCCTGACATGATTGTTACGCCGTTTGGAGTAACTACGTTTTCGCCGAATTTTGAACCTTCGACATTACCGCCTGTGCTTACTGCCATATCTACGACAATTGAACCCGGCATCATGCGGTCAAGAACGTTCTTTTCGATAAGGCGTGGAGCCTTGCGTCCGAAGACTTTTGCTGTAGTGATTACGATATTTGCCTTTTCACAGACCTTAGCCTGGGCTTCCTTCTGCTTGGCAATTTGCTCAGGAGTAAGTTCTTTTGCGTAACCCTGAGAAGTCTGGCCCATTTCACCAAGGTCGATTTTAACAAAGTTTGCGCCCAAAGACTTAACCTGGTCTTCTACAACCGGGCGGGTATCAAATGCGTCTACGCGGGCACCCAGTCGTTTTGCCGTAGCGATTGCCTGAAGGCCTGCAACACCCACACCAATAATAAAAACGCGGGCCGGGTTGATTGTACCGGCAGGAGTAACCATCATGGGAAGGATTTTGGGAAGTTTTGCCGCAGCGTTCAAAACAGCCACATAGCCGGCAAGAGAAGTCTGGCTCGACTGCACATCCATCTTCTGAGCCAGCGTAGAGCGGGGAATCATCTCAAGAGAAACAGCCTGAATGCCTTTTTTTGCAAAGTCGTTCAGGAGTTCTTTTTCATTAAAAGGGTCAAGATAGCTTAAATGAAGCGTGCCTTCTTTAATTCCTTCGATTGAAGTTGGTTTCATGATTCGGACAATAATTTCTGAATCAGAATAAGCATCTTCTTCTTTAGCAACGATTGTTGCCCCTGCCGATTTATAGGCCTCGTCAGAGAAACCGCTCTTAAGACCGGCACCCGCAACGACTTTAATCTCAAAGCCCATAGGTACAAGTTTTTTTACATCATCAGGAATGAGGGCTACACGGGTTTCGCGCTCATCCTTTTCCTTACAAACAAGGATTTTTTTCATTTATCGTATATACTCCTTATTTTAAAATGTTAGATTAGTAAGAAAAAACAATTTTCTCCTGTGTTTATTTTAAGACCCGTTGCAGAAATTCGCAAATTTTTCCTTTATTGACTTCTTCACACCAGAGAAATTCTTTTCAGAGTATATATAACTTTAGAAACAGTGTTTTTTTTAAATATTTATTCAGTTTCAAACAATGCCTGAATTTCCGGCTTGTGCTTTTTTCCCTGAACATCTGTCGGAAGCTTATCCAGATAACGCCATTTTTTTGGAAGGACAACATTTTCAAAAAACTGTAATAAATAGTCATGGAAATAGCGGTTGATTAAATACTTTTCAACAGTTTCAAATTTCTTTTTTCCTTCTTCGTTTAAGACTATGGCTGCGGCAAGATACTGCCTTCGATCGCTCATTGGAACAACAGAGCAATCAAGAACAAGCCCGCTCTGTAAAAGCCGGTTTTCAACTTCTGTAACAGAAATGCGTTTTTCCTCGATTTTTACGATTGAATCAGCCCGCCCTTTTAAAAGGAAAGTTCCGTCTTCGTACATTTCTGCAAGATCGCCTGTTTTAAAGCCTTTCGGGTCTTTTATATAAGGAGAAATGATTGTAAGACAGCCGTCATCTTTATCAAGCCAGATTTTTGCATTGTCAAAAGGTGTCCAGACAAGGCCATTTTTTGTCTGCTGCCGGTAGGCAATGCCAGAAGTTTCTGTTGAGCCGTAAACTTCAAGAGGACAGAATCCGAACACCCGCTCAGTATCTTTTGCAAGTTCTGGAGAAACAGCTCCGCCGGAAGTAAAAATCCATGGGTTTTTAAGAGGAAGTTTTTTCTCGCCCATTTCGGCACAGGTTCTTTTTAAGAAAGCAGGAACAGCAATAATGATGTAGGGAGTGTCATCTAAAAGTTCAAACTCCTCAGGGAATTCAATCCTCGTTCTGCGGAAAGGAACACCTGCAGCAAAAGGAAGGGAAATCGTGAATAAAAAGCCATAAATGTGATGCTGTGAGTTTACGGCACAGAGTTTACGAGATGCAAATTCATCATACCATTTTGAAAGGATAAAAGCGTTGTCAAGTTCAAATTCAGTCATACGCTGTAAAACTGCCTTCGGATGACCTGTAGAACCAGAAGTATACAAAACGATTTTTGTATCATCAGAAATAATTTCTGGCACAGTCATTTTTTCGCTTTCAGCCGGCTCGCTTTCTTCTTCCACAAGCGACGGAATAAAAAAAGCATCTTCGATTTTCTTACCTTCAACTTCCCTCTGGTCGGTCAGAAAAAGCGTGTCTTTTCCCGCTCCATCTTTCATTTCTGCAATAAAAAGCGGGCTTATGTTTGCCGTGAGAAGCACTTCTTTTTTGCATTGCAGGAGAGCAACAAAAGTACAGAGAAAATGCCAGTAATCTTCCGAATGTAAAATCCACTTTTGGCAAAAATCATGCTTTTTTATGAAAGAGCGGATTTTTGCGGTTTCAATTAAAAAATCATTCCATGTAAGATATTTTTTGTCGCTCCATTTTTTTTCGTAGCAGACAACATGATTTAATGGATAAGAAGAAGCAGTAAATTTTGTGATATAAGATAACTTTGGCATTTTTGAGTTAACCACCATTCTGACAATAAATTCTACGGCAAAAAGAATGCCCATAAGAATATAGGCAATTCCACCGTTGTAGATTGACCACATTTTATCATTGTTAAGCAAAACTGTGTACAGGGCAGTAATTCCGTTCAAAATAAAAAAAACGCACCAAATAACCGTAACTTTAAAGCAATAATTTTCTACACGGCGTGCAATGTGGGAGCGAGGCAAGTTTTTTTGAGCAAGAGTGGCAAAACGAAAACATATATTCGGCGGAAAAAACAAAGTTGAGCCAAAAGTAAAAAGAAAAATAACATTCATTAAAACAGGATAGAGTTTTATGAATAGAGTTTTTCCGGTTACAAAACAAATAAGCCCTGCTAAAAGTAAAATCCCTGCACTTACAAGAAGCCTGAGATTTTTTTTATTCTTTCCTCCTGTTGCCAGCAAAAGATAAATAAAACCTAAAAAAACAATAAAAAGTGAAAAAATCTTAATCGGCACACGAAAAATTACGAGACAAGAAAAAACAATAAGCGGGTATAAAATTGATAAAATCACAAAAAGAATTTTAGAAAACAGTTTCATACAAATGATTATAATATTATTGAAAGAAAAAAACAGAGACTTTTTGACAATAGGGTCCATAGAGAATTTTGAATTTTTATTTGCTTTATAAACATTACATGATAGAATTAATTATTAAAAAAAGTTTTCGAGAGTTTTAGAAATCCAAATACAGGATGGGAGGACATTAACGTATGGGATCTTTGATGACTGTAGAAAACATTTCAGACGCTGAATTCATAAAACTTCAGCAGATGGGCTGGATGCTCGTTTGTGTGGACAATCGTGCTTCAAAATTTGTTTACAGCTTTAGAAAAGCCTGGTAATTATCTGCAAAAAAAAGGGTGCTGTTCAATTCTTGCATGATCAGTACCCTTTCCAATGGATTCTTTATTTAGATTCACTTATTGCACAAATTTAATAAACCTGTATCTGTCTCTTTCTTGTCTTGACATCTTTATTTCATTAAACTACAGGTATGACAATAAAAGAAACTCTTAAAAGTTCACGAAAAATTGTAATTAAAATCGGCTCAAATACTCTTGCAAAAGAGGATGGAACTCAAAATACCGCTTTTATGGCAGATTTTGCCCGGCAATGTAAAACTTTGATTGATCAGGGCAAACAAATTGTCGTGGTTTCTTCTGGTGCTCAGGTTTCTGGGGTATCAACATTAAAAGAATGGTCAAGAAAAAAAGATGTTCACTTTAGACAGGCTCTATGTGCAATCGGTCAAGTAGAACTTATGAGTCAATGGCGCAAGGCTTTTGCAGAAAATAATATACATATCGGTCAGCTTCTTTTTACTAAAGAAGATTTTGAAGACAATCACCGCTCACTTAATATACGCAACACGCTTTTTACTCTGGTTGACGAAGGTGTTGTTCCAATCATAAACGAAAACGACTCTGTTTCAACTGATGAATTTTCTATCGGAGACAATGACAATCTGTCTGCTCTTACAGCAATTTTGTGGAGTGCAGACCTTTTGATTTTATTCAGTGATATTGACGGTATTTTTACCGATAACCCTAAAACAAATAAAGATGCAAATCTAATCGAAAGTGTTGATTCAATTCCTGAGCTAAGAAAATCAATAAAAATAGGAGAAGCAAATTCTTTTGGTACAGGGGGAATTGAAACAAAAATTCAAGCAGCAGAAAAAACTACTGTTTACGGAATTCCAATGTTACTTGCAAACGGCTCAAAAGAAAATATTTTAGATAAATTATGTGACGGAAGTGCTAAAGGAACCTTGTTCCTGGCAAAGTAAACATCCCCACCTCAGAAAAAACGGAGGATATACAAAATGGAAAAAATAGCTTTTATCGGTATGGGTAACATGGCACAAGCCCTCGCAGCCGGTTTTATAAAATCAAAAAAAATCAAGGCAGCAAATATTTTTGCCTTTGCTCCGAATCAAGAAAAACTTGCACGCAATGCAAAAAAACTTCACTTTATACCATGTAAAACTGTTCAGGATGCAGTAAAGAGTGCAGACACAATTTTTTTCGCATGTAAACCTTATCAGATTGAAAGCGTTTTACAAGAAACATCTTCTTTATTAAAAGGCAAAACAATTGTTTCTATTGCTCTAGGCTGGAATTTCAAGCGATTTGCAGAAAGTAAGATTTTTAATTCAAATGAAAGTCATATTCAATTTGTAATGCCAAATACTCCTGCCATGGTTGGGGAAGGGGTTTTTCTTTTTGAAAAAACAAATTCTCTTGAACCACAGAAACGAGCAGATTTATGGGCACTTTTTGAAAAACTTGGTCTTGTAGAAGAACTGCCTGACAACTTAATGGCAATCGGAGGAGCTATAAGTGGTTGTGGTCCTGCTTTTGCGGATTTGTTTATTGAAAGCTATGCCGATGCCGCTGTAAAATACGGAATTCCCCGCTCAACTGCATATCGCCTCGTAAGCAAAATGCTCGCCGGCTCTGCAAAACTACAACTGGAAACAGGTATACATCCAGCTGTTCTAAAAGACAACGTAACAAGTCCCGCAGGCTCAACAATTCGCGGAGTTGCCGCCTTAGAAGAAAACGGTTTACGAAATGCCTGCATAAAATCAATTGACGCAATAATGAATATGTAAAATATTTCGGGTGTCTCCCAAAAAAAAGGTTCGTGAAAATCACAAACCTTTTTTTTGGGTCGGGCTTTCCGTACTTTGCCGTCTTGCGCGGCTCATCCCTCAGCAAACTTTGCTTCGGGACTGCCTTAAGGCAGGTACTCCAATCCCTGACACATTATTGTAAATCTGATGCAGTCAATTTTCCTACACCAGCATTTGTTTCAACATAAGTCTTTACACTGTTTACATTCATAGCATCAAGTGTATACGATGGCTTCCATTTTCCATTTGAAGAAGCCGTAACTCCTGTATTACCGCTTAAGTTCCAATATCCTGTTACAGTTTCTGAAACATTGTTGAACCAGCCAACCTGAATTTTAAAGCCGTCAAATACTGAATTTTGTACATAAGCATTAGCTCCGGCAGAACATTCAATTCCAGTTCCATCCAAAGTTGTACGATGATAATCATTTACAATATGGAATTTACCATAGCGAAGTTTTGGCTGACGAGAATAAATTTCTTCCCATCTATTTGCATAGAAAGTAAGTCTTTGTTTTTTGTCACCGTTTTCAGTTGTATCGCTGGAACCACAAAGACATGCTTTCCAGTGATCATGGAAATAATTGTTTGAAATTGTAATAAAAGCCGCACCATTTTTAATGTCAAGTAATCCGTCATACCAGTCTTTATTCAGATCAGCATCATCTACACCAAGTGAAGAGGCTGTAAGAGCATTTCCATTATTATCCTGTGGGCTTAAGTGAGACTGGAATTCACAGTGATCAAGCCAAACATGTGTT
>JAZSJM010000127.1:0-7798 GCA_045534325.1 Treponema sp.
CTTATATAAAGTTTTTTTCCAATTGAAAGAATTTCATCTTCCGTTATTCCATTTGTTCTTTTTATCTGCTCAACAGATATTTTATATTTTCTTGAGATTGAATATAAAGTTTCGCCTTTTTTAACCGTATGAATTATAAGCTCTTTGTTGCCCGTGGTAAGATGTTTATTCGTTATTTCTGATATTGCAATTTCCGCGCTTTGTTTCATACCTGAAGGAAGTCTTAGGTTGTATTCGCTGTTATCGGGAGTACAGTTTTTTAGTAATGCACTGTTGAGTTTTCTTAAAATTGCAGCTTCCATTTTTAATTCTGATGAAAGTCTGTCGAGATTTATTGCTGTATTTGTTTTTATATAGTCAAAATCACAGAATCTTGGAGAAAGCGTTACTTCAGGCAGTGTTATATCGTAACTATGAGAATTTTGAGAGAGGTGAGTGATTGCTAGAAGTTTTGGAACATATTGAACGCTCTGGTCTCTCAAAAGTCCCTGTTCTGCGATATACCAGAAGGTTTTTGTTTTTGCTTTTGATAAAATTCTTTTCATTGCACCGCTTCCACAATTGTATGCAGCGATTGCTATCGGCCAATCCTTAAACTGTTTATAATTTTCCTGCAGTTTTGTAAGTGCCGCATCAGTGCTTTTCCAAGGATCATAGCGTTCATCGATATAATCATTTTTTTTTAATAACCCGGCAATTGAGTTATCCATAAACTGCCATAAACCTTTTGCACCGCTTCTGCTTACGGCAAGAGGATTGTAATCACTTTCTACAACAGGAAGATATTCAAGAGCTTGAGGCATTCCCCGTTTTTTTAGTTCCTGTCGAACATAAAGTCTGTATAATTCTCCTCCATCTAAAACATCGTAAAGCTGCTGCTTTCCAAAGGGTTTTGTGTATTGAGAAATATATTTTTGAATTTGACCCTGCGCGTAGGCTGTATCTGGAATTTTTATTCCGCCAGCCTGTGTAATTTTAGATTGAGCTAATAAGTTTGTTTTGAGAAAAAGAAAGGAAAAAATAGCGGCATATAAAATTACAGACCTGTACTTTAAGCTACATTTTTTCGCCATAATAGATTCCTGCCCATTCCCAGCGTCCGTGAATCTCAGGGTCTACAGGAAAGTTTACTTTTCTAAAGTATAAATACCATACCGGCATGTATGGGCTCCAGCCTGTGGAACGCAGATATGCTTCATTCGGATTTGAGGTTTCATCAAGTTTTTCGTTATATCGTATTCTTTGACCTACCATAAAGCCGCGCATAGAAAAGTTTTCCAGAGCATTTGCATCCGTTTCACTTGACTTCCATGACATTGCGAAAAAATTAACTTTTGAACGGTATTTATCCAATGAACGCCAGTCATACTGACGGATTGCTTTTTTTACGGAGTTTTCAAGGGATTCAAGAGAGTCGAAAGTCCAGTCTTTTGATGAATTAGAAAAATCTACCATTTTTCGTGCTGTTGTATAAGCATTTTGAATTCCAGAAATCTGTATTGTAGAGGCATCTGGCTGATTTAAAAACATTGAATAGGATTTTAGGGCCTGATTGTATTCACCTTCTTTTTCATATTCAAGAGCTAGCCGTACATACATTTCGGTAATACTTACAAGCGACGGAAAGCGACTGATAAGCTGATTGAAGTATGAAATCCTGTTTGTAGAGTTTTTGTTGATTTGAATCAGATGCTGAAGGCAGATAAAGTGAATTGATTTTCCCTGCACTAAAAGATCAGGATAATTTTTTAAAATCCTGTCAAAATAATATTCTGCAACCGGGTCTGCGCCGCTGTCCAGATAGTTTGATGCAATCATTAAAAGCCAGTAGGAGTTGTAAATGTCTTCTGGATGTTTTTCGACCCATTCGGTTAGAAAAAGAATCATTTCGTTTGATTCTCCTTTTGCATAGAGACTGTTGGCAATCCTGTTGATAACCGCGTACCGTGTTTGAATTGAAAGATTTTCCTGAGTTAAAAGAGATTTGAGTTGAGATATGTTTGAAATGTCGTTTTGTTTTTTGCAGGAAAAAAAAATCAAGCACAAAACAGACGGAATTAAAAAAGCAGATAAAACTTTTAACTTCATATTTAAAGATTAACAAAGTGCTTTGTTATTGGCAAGGGGGCGGAACTTAGTGTATTCTATAAAGTACAATTATCTTAAATTAAAGGCAGTGTATGAAAAAATTAACCGCAGCAACATTGAATATTGTACTTGCTCTAGGAGTTGTTTGTCTTTTAGCAGGTGTATTGTTTTTTACAAGAGTTGCTGGTCAGTTTAACGCCCATGTAGAATTCTGGACGGTAGCTTTGACTGTTGTCGGAGCGGTTGTTTTTTATATTTCACTGGTAAAATTTAACTATGCGCTTTTATTTTTTTGCGGACTCTATTCTGTTCTTGCCGGATTTTTCTTTATGATTGTAACTTCAGGACTTGTTTCTCCTGGAGCAGAAGGTTTGTGGCCTTTTTCTATAGTTCTTGCTGGTGTAAGTACTTTGCTTACTGGAATTGCAAAAGACAGGCGGATAAGAGTTCAGTATCTTTTTCCTTCTTTGCTACTTGTTTTGATGGGATTGTATTTTCTTTTATTCTCCCTTGACCTGATTTCAATGAGTTTCAGACGCTGGATTTCCATTTTCTGGCCATTATTTCCTGTTGCACTGGGGATAGGTCTCATTATTCTTTTTTTAATTCAACAAAATCCTGCTTCTCATTTTCCATTTGATACTGACGATAGTGATGATGAAGGAGAAGTAAGGGAATGAAATTACCTGCCTTAGTTTTTGCAGCGTTTGGTCTTTCATTATTTTTTTTCTCTTGCGGTTCTACTCCTAAGGATTCAAAAAAAGCAGTCAATCATATCGAAACTCAATATACTGCAGACCCTTCGGAGGCTGTCTCAATTGCCGTTCCGCAAAAAAAACAGTCAAATTTTTTTGCTGGAATCCCTGCCGAAACCGTCAGACTTATTGAAAATGGTTCTCCAGCAACGATAAAACAGGCTTTTGCGCTTTTAAGAAAGGATTCATCTCTTTATCAGGAAAATGAAAAAATTCTTTTAGCTGTCGGTCGCTCAATAATGAGCATTTTGTGGCCTTCAGAGAATATCAATCTTGAAAACTTTGATATTTCCTCTCAAAACTCCTATCTGGGTGCAATTGAATCTGCAAAGCAAGGTATTTATGATGAGAGTACTGGAAATTCAGATTTTTTAACCTTGGTTTTACCTTCTCTTGTGCTTGTAACCTCGGAAGCTAGAAATGATTATTATGCTCTTTCAGCTCAATCTCTTGATAAAGCCCTCGAATTGAATGAAGAAAGCGTACTTGCAAATTATCTTCGTGGTGTTCTGTACAGAAGAATGGGGGAATATTCTTTAGCCTTGAAGTATTTTCAAAAAGCATATAATGGCTCACCAGATACTCTAGAGCTTATTTATTCACTTTCTTATATAAATCTGAAAAACTCAAATTATGATACAGCAATCAGTCAGGCTAAATTAATTCTTGGTGAGAATCCCATATATACACCAGCGTTAAAAATATGCGCTGAATCATATTTTAACAAAAACAATCTTGAAGAAAGTGAATTATATGTGGGCCGGGTTTTACAGCAGGAACCTGAGAACTCCTCATATCTTTTATTCAGGGCGAAAATCCTAATTCAAAAAGGAGATTATATACGAGCCGCTTCCTTACTGGATGTGTATGCTCGCAAAGATTCTCAAAGCAGGGAGTATCTGGTTTTAAGGACAAAAGTTCAAAAAGATTGGAACAAAAATATTACGGCTGCTGCTTCTACTATTGAAAAGGCCTTTGAACTTTATCCTGATGATTCTGGTATTATTTTAACGGCGGCATCTCTGGCCTTTGAAACTGGTACAAAAATCAATGGTAAATCGGCAGGTGAGCTTGCTTCAATGATTCTGCAAAAAGATGAAAATAATGTAGAAGCCCTTATTATTCAGGTCGAAGATCTTGTTGTTCAGAAAAAATGGGGTCAGGCATATGATGTAAGCTCAAAACTTATAAAACTAAAAAATATTCCTGATTCAGCTGTTTATACACATATTACGATTTGTCTTAATGCTGGAAAAAAGAATGAGGCCTGGGATTTGTCTGTTTCGCTGTACAACAAAAATCCAAAGGATGAGTCTGTACTGCAAAATTATATAAAAACTCTTATTTCTACCGGCCGCACTTCAGAAGCTGCAAAATTGATTTCTTTAAATCTGGAAAGTGCGTCAGCAAAATTAAAAAGTTTTCTCTTTTACCAGCGAAGCCTTTTGCAGTCTTCTCAAGAAGCAGTTTTGGTTGATTTGCGGTCAAGTTTAACGGCTAATCCCCGAAATAAAGATGCGCTTTTCAGACTGTATAAAATTTATTATGAGAAAAAAGAATACCGTAAGGCCCAGTACTATCTCAAACAGGTTGTGTCTCTTTCTCCTTCTGACGAAAATCTCTTAAAGCTGAATTCTGAACTTGAAGCACTTCTGTCCAAATAAAGTTCTTTTTTCTTACCTTGACCTCTTATATATCTAAATGTTATCTTCTATTAGTTATAATTTTAAAAAATAGGATAAGGAAGAAAAAATGTTTTTTGTATCTTTATTACAGGCACAAAATCAAACTCCTCCTCAGGGATTAAGTTTGATGAGTCTTGCCCCTCTTGCAATCATTTTTGTTATTTTCTATTTCTTTATTATTCGTCCTCAGAACAAGAGACAGAAAGAAACTGAAAAAATGATTAATGCTCTTAAAAAAGGCGATAAGGTTGTTACAATCGGTGGAATCCACGGAACAGTTACTTCTACAAAAGAAAAAACTGTTGTAGTAAAAGTTGATTCGAATACATCAATTGAATTTAACCGTTCAGCTATTTCTACAGTTATCGGTGATAAACCAGTAGAAAAGGTTTCTAAAAAATCAAAAAAAGATGAAGAAAAAACTGAAGAATCTGTTAAACCGGATCCAGTAGTTGATGAATCTTCGTCAGAAAATTAATAGTTTCCACAGGTGGAATTAAAAAATGAACAAAAGAAGTCGTTTTATTCTTATCCTGATTGTTCTTGCTGTTTGTGCTCTTTTTTTAAGACCTTCAGTAAAGTGGTATTTTGGAACTCCTGAAGAAGTTCAGAAAGTTGCATTAAGTTCACTTGAGAAAATCAAGGATGAATCAGAAAAAAAAGCAAGGGAAGAAGTTGCTTCTCTTAGAACAAAGGCTAATGAAGATTCAAATTCTTCATTGGATAAGTCCTATGCTTATGTCGTAAAAGCTGCAAAAAAAGCTTACAAGGCTGCAAAAAAAGATGTTCCAGCTGAAATGAATGTTGCTGCAGTTCTTTCTGCTTTTTCAAGCGCTTCAGAATTACAGGCTGTATTTGAAGATTACTATCGCAATAATTATCTTAAAGCTAAAGATAATTACAATTCTTCAGTAAAACTAGGTCTCGACCTTTCTGGCGGTATGAATATCATCGTAAAGGCTGATCTTGATGCTGCTTTAGCAAAACAGCGTGAAACTTCGGATGTTGACAATCCTGATTATTTTAAGACTCAGGCAATGACACAGGCTGTAGAAACTCTTACAGCTTCAATCGATAAATTTGGTCTTTCTTCTCCAGTTATTCGTCAGCAGGGTGAAGACCGTATTTATATTGAAATTCCTGGTCAGGCAGATGGGGAAAGCGTAAATTCAATCGTTCAGGGTAAAGGTATCCTTAACTTCCGTCTGGTTGATGAAAATGCGACAAATGCTTTTGCTTCTTACTACGCTTCTGTTGGTCCTGATGCATTTAAGGAAGATGGAACTCTTGCTGATCCTTCTGTTATTCCTTCTGATACAGAAGTTTTTGGTTACTATACCAAGGATGCTTATGGTCTTGATCAGAGAATCGGTTACATTGCTGTAAAAAAAGAAGTTGCACTTGACGGCAATCATGTAAAATCTGCACTTGTAAGCCGTGATCAGACAACAGGTCAGACAGAAGTTAATTTTTCTCTTGATGCAGAAGGTTCTACGATTTTTGCAGAATTTACAGGAGCACACGTAAATGAACGTCTTGCAATTGTAAATGATAATAAAATTAAATCTGCCGCAACAATCCGTCAGGCAATTACAGGTGGTAACGTAAGCCTTTCTGGTGGATTTACTGTTGAAGAAGCTCAGAATATTCAGAAAGTTCTTCAGACCTCTTATCTTGAGGTTCCTCTGAAAGTTGAAAGCCAGCAGATTG
This sequence comes from Treponema sp., assembly GCA_045534325.1. Classification (GTDB taxonomy): domain Bacteria; phylum Spirochaetota; class Spirochaetia; order Treponematales; family Treponemataceae; genus Treponema_D. Next base: position 6,239 of record JAZSJM010000127.1, read on the forward strand.
TTGGTGCTTCTTTAGGAAAACAGGCAATTCATCAGGGAATGATGGCTTTGGCTCTTGGTCTTAGTCTTGTTCTTGTGTTTATGCTTGTTTACTATCTCGGTGCAGGATTTTATGCAGTGATTGCGCAGATTCTTAATATGTTCATCATGTTCTCTGTTCTTTCAGCATTCAATCTTACCCTTACACTTTCTTCAATTGCAGGTATGATTCTTACTGTTGGTATGTCAGTTGACGCTAACGTAATTATTTTTGAACGCATTAAAGAAGAATTGGCTATTGGAAAGAGTCGTGCTGCTGCAATTGCATCAGGTTTCGACAATGCTTTCTGGGCAATTATGGACTCTAACATTACAACATTCATTGCGGCTCTCTTCCTTTCTCAATTAGGAACTGGTTCAATTCAGGGCTTTGCCGTATCGCTTGCAATCGGTGTTTGTTCTTCAGTATTTACAGCTCTGGTAATTTCACGACTGTTGTTTGATTTTAATACAGATGTAATCGGTCATAAGAAAATCAGTATCGGCTGGGGAGTAAAACAATAATGAAAAAAGTAATTTCTTTTAATAAATTTTTCCCTTTTGCTGTTGTTCTTTCAGCACTTTTAATTATAAGTGGAATCGTAAGCCTTTGTGTAAGAGGTATGAACTGGGGGCTTGAATTTAAGCCTGGTCAGAACATTCAGATTGCAGTCAAGAATGAAGAGGTAGATGCTGATAAAATCGCTTCTATCTTAAAGGAAAAGGGACTTTCTGCATCTGTAAAAGCTGCAGGAAATGAAAATTCTTATCAGATTAGAACTGGAGATGAAGAGAATATTGAGTCGCAGATTGAACAGGCACTTGGAAATGCTTATGGTGCCGAAAATGTAGAAGTTGAGCAGAGTCAGGCAATCAGTGCCCAGTTTTCATCAACTCTTATCCGTGGTTCAATTATTCTTGTGCTTGCTACACTTGTTTTGATTTTTATCTACACTGTAATTCGCTTTACATGGGAATCTGCCCTTGCTGCAGTTATTGCCATTATCCATGATGCTTTGATTATGATTTCTTATCTTTCATGGTCACAGCTTGAATTTACAACAACATCGATTGCCGCAATTCTTACTATTATCGGTTACTCAATTAACGCTACTGTTGTAATTCTTGACCGCGTAAGAAGCGATATGAAAGTCGTTGAAGCAAAATCATTTACACAGATTCTGAACAGTTCTTTGACTTCAACATTGAGTCGTTCGATTATTACAACTTTAACAACATTGTTTGCGGTTATTTCACTTGCAGTATTTACAACAGGTGATATTAAAAACTTTGCTCTTGCATTGATTGTTGGTTTGATTTCTGGATGTTATTCTTCAATCTTTATTGCAGGTGCATTCATTAATGCTGTTCGTAAGAATTGGAAACCGGCTGCAATAATGCCAAAGTCAAATGTTGTTCAGTTTGAAGAAAGAGATTAGGATTTTGTTCAAATAAAATTTTGATTATCTTAAAACAGTCCATCGTGCAGTTTTTTGTACGATGGATTTTTTATTTTCTCTCTGGTAATATAAAAGTATGAAAA
>JAZSJM010000205.1:0-1635 GCA_045534325.1 Treponema sp.
GATTATCTTTTTTGCTATTCAATTTTATATGATTTATGACTTTAAAAAGAAAATAACTCGGGTTCTGTTTAACAGTTTTGCAGGGAACAATCATGCCCTGCCGGAGCGACTTTAGCATTTTCCTGGTGGAAAATACAAAAGTTTAAGAAAAAAGTTGACGGATATCTTTGTACATATTATCATGTACAAAGGAATTAAAAATGACATTTGAATGGGACGAGAAGAAAAATGCCATAAACAAGAAGAAACACGGTATTTCATTTGAAATGGCAGTCCGTGTTTTTCTTGATGAGAAGCGTGTTGAAAAACTTGATCTTGAGCATTCAACGCTTGAAGAAGAGCGGATAAACATAATCGGACGGGTTTCTGATATGCTGGTTCTGTTCGTTGTTGTAACAGACAGAAAAGGAAACACAAGAATTATATCAGCACGAAGGGCTGAAGAAGAAGAGGAGGAAGAGTATTATGAAAACTATGACGCTAGATGAAGTAAAGAACCTGCCGCCTTTGACAGATGCAGAAATAAATGCTGCGATGAATTTTGAGAATACAGATTTTTCAGACTGTCCTAAAATGACAAAAGAAGAGCTCAAAAAATTCCGACCATGGTATGAAGTCCATCCTGAATGGGTAAAGATGAAAAAAGGAGACGTTCATACAAAAATAGATCTTGATATCTTGGATGCATTAAAAAAAGGCGGAAAAGGATATCAGCAGAGGTTGAATCAGGCTTTAAGATGGGCATATGAAAATCACTGCCCGTATATGACGGTCTGAGTTAATTTTTTTAAATTTTTAAAAACTGGTCTAACTGGTCAAAACTGGTTCTGACCACTTTTCTTTGTTTTAAATGCAGTAAAACTAAGGTTTCTGCAAAAACCCGGTAAGCGATTGTAGTGGCGCGAAGCGTTGCGAAGCAATGGAGCTGAAAGGCGGAACCACGGAAAGCGCGGCCTGCCCATGGCAGGCAACCGCCAAAAAGGAAAAATGAAGATGACTTTGAAAATAAGCGGAACAGCGCAAAGGACAGTCAGACTGATGTAGAGAATGGAAGTGTAACAGAGGCAGACGGGGAGAGCAAAGTATGTTATATTGCCGCCCGTAAAAATGAAGAGATAAATGAAGACGGCACTGTGTCAGTCATAATGACTGATAATGCCTTAACCGGTGAAACTTCTCTTGAAGATGCCCTTATAGGCTCTTTTTGTTCAATTGAAACAGAAGATGAAGATGGAAATGCTGTTACACTCAATTATGCTCCATATATAAAAGGCAATGTAATCCATACCGAACGCTACGGTGGCAGCGCATATTATGAAGCCTGCGCAATTGGGGAAGAAAGCGGGAACGGAAGTTTTTATATGACTAATCTTCGTCATACTGTTACAAAGGGTGAAGATACAACTCCTTCTATAAGTGCTTCAGCCGGGCTGATAGTTTCTGATATAAATAAGCCTGAATTTAATACGCTTAATGCCGAGACCTTTGGTGGTGAAATAGGCGTAAACTTTGGTACAAATGATTCTGACACAAATACAAACCTCATGACGCTGGATATGAACGCAGACGGAGCTCAGGATATTATTTCCGGCGGTAACTTATATTTAAGTCATATGGAAGATGGCAAAGTGTCTT
>JAZSJM010000215.1:0-11463 GCA_045534325.1 Treponema sp.
AACACCACAGCGTAGCGAGGAGTTGTAGCAAGCACCCGACCCGCGCATGCGGGGGAGCCCCAACTTAAAAACATTCTATTTATTGTAAAAAATCCCGCATCTTACTATAATATTGCTTTCGAATTTATATGGACTTATTTTTGTCTAGAAAAGGGGTACAAGTATGGGCGGCATTTTTGGAGTTGCATCTAAAGACTTTTGTTCTATGGATTTATTTTTTGGAACCGATTATCACTCGCATTTAGGAACACGCCGTGGCGGTATGGCTGTTTACCGAGAAGACAATAAATTTCAGCGCGCAATTCACAATATTCAGAACTCTCCTTTCCGCACAAAATTTGAGGCCGATGTGGAAGAAATGAAAGGCCACATAGGAATCGGATGTATAAGTGATTACGAACCACAACCCCTTATAGCCCGCTCACATCTGGGACGTTTTGCAATCACAACTGTGGGAATTGTTACAAATAAAAATGAACTTGCTCAGGAATTAATGGACAATGGCGGTGCTTTTTTGGAAATGAGCGGCGGTGAAATCAACCAGACTGAGCTGATTCTTGCAATGCTCAATACTCAAAAAACTATTGTTGAGGGTATTAATTATGTTCAATCAAAAATCAAAGGCTCCATAACAATGCTTATCGCTACCCCAGAAGGAATTTACGGTGCCCGCGATAAATACGGACGAACTCCCCTTCAGGTTGGAATAAAAAAAGATGCAAAAGGTTCTATTCTTGCCCACTGTCTTTCTTTTGAAAACTTTGCCTACAAAAATTTAGGTTATACAGATGAACATGAACTCGGTCCTGCAGAAATTGTTTATATTACGCCAGACCGTTACGAAATACTACAGCAACCGCAGAAAAAAATGAAAATCTGTACATTCCTGTGGATTTATTACGGTTACCCGACTGCATGCTACGAGGGCGTGAACGTAGAGGCGATGCGCTACAATTGCGGAAAATACCTTGCAATGAGGGATAAAGACGATAATATTCATCCTGACTGTGCCGCAGGTGTTCCAGATTCAGGAACAGCACATGCCGTTGGCTACGCAAACGAAGCCGGGATTCCTTTTACCCGTCCTTTTATAAAATACACACCCACATGGAGCCGCTCGTTTATGCCTGTAAATCAGGAAATGCGCAATCTTGTTGCCCACATGAAGCTTATTCCTGTACCACAGCTTATTAAAGACAAAAGCATTCTTTTGATCGACGATTCTATCGTGCGCGGAACCCAGCTGAGGGAAACAACAGACTTTTTATATCAGTCAGGTGCAAAAGAAGTACACGTACGCCCTGCCTGTCCTCCGATTATGTACGGCTGTAAATACCTGAATTTCAGCCGCTCAAAAAGTGAAATGGACTTAATTACAAGACGCATAATAAAACAGTTTGAAGGCGAAAACGTAAGCGAAGAAACTCTTGCAAAATACTGCGATCCTGACACACCAGAATACGCTAAAATGCAGGAAGAAATCCGCAAGCAGCTTCACTTTACAACTTTAAGATTCCATCGTCTGGACGATATGCTTGATTCAACAGGACTTCCTCACGAAAACTTATGTACATACTGCTGGAACGGTAGAGAGTAAGTTAATTTACTCACCAAAGATTGCATTTTATGACTGACGTAAAGGTAAAAAATATTCCTCAATTTGCAAAATTCACTTTATCTTCTGTTTTTTGCACAATCATCGATATCTCGCTGTTCATTGCTTTTGAAAAACTGTTTGTTTCTTTGGAAATTTCTGAAAAAACATCGGTCTTTATAGCAACCTGGCTTGCAAGAACCGTAGACACAGCAATTAACTTTTTAATCAATAAAATCTGGTGTTTTAAAAGCGAACATGACACCTTAAAGCAAACTGTATTGTTTTTTTTACTGGCCATTACTAAAGTTATTTTCAGCTCATTTATAGTCGCAGAGTTAATTTTTATTCCCCTTCCAAATGCCGTAACCAAACTCGCTGTTGATGCCGTAATCTTTATATTCAGTTTTTTTATTCAAAAAATCTGGATTTTTAAGACGGCTGGAGAAGAAAAATGAATATCTACATCGTGCGCCACGGAGAAACTGAGTGGAATACAACATGGCGGCTTCAAGGCAGAACTGATATTCCTCTCAACGATACAGGAATAAAGCAGGCACAACTGACAGCAAAGGCACTAAAAGCAGAAGGAATTGTTTTTGACCGTGTGTATTCAAGCCCGCTGAGCAGAGCATTAAAAACTGCTGAAATTTTAAGCGGATTTTCCCCAGAAAAAATAATAAAAGAAAACAGGATAATAGAAATAAATTTTGGAAACGCCGAAGGCTCTACGCCGCAGGAAAGAAAAACTAATCCAAAATTCAAGCAGATAAACAATTTTTTCAATGCTCCGGCTTTATATAATCCCTCAGATGATGCAGAATCCTTTAAGCAGGTTTTTGCACGGACAGCAGATTTCTGGGAAAAAGAAATACGCCCTTTAGAAAATCAAGCAGAGAATATTCTCGTCGTAACCCATGGAGGAACTTTACAAAGCCTTTTAATGCATGTTGACGGACGAACTCTTGACGACTACTGGGCTGTAAAATTTCCTAATTGCAGTTTTAACCTTATTTCCCTAAAAAATAGTTTTTTTTCTGTTGAATGGACTAGCAAAATTTTTTATTAAGTATTATATTTAGTTAGCAAATGGTAATTCTTATTAGTGTTTGCTCATAACTACAGAGGTACAATATGATGCCGTTAGTTTTGTCAGAAACAGGTGAAGAACAAATTATCAAAAAAATTGGCGGTTCAGAAGAAGTCAAACGCCATCTTGAAAATCTTGGATTTAATGTCGGAAGTTCTGTCACAATAATAAACTCTCTCGCCGGTAATGTAATCGTAAAAGTTAAAGAATCGCGTATTGCCATTAATGAAGATATGGCAAGAAAAATAATGGTATGAACGCCCCGCAAATTTGGGGCATAAACTGCTATAGGCGACATCCTGTCGCACCGCTAACGCGGAGTTTTTTTAGGAGGAAGTCAAAAAAATTACATCCTTGTAATTTTTTTTCTTGCACTTTTTGCTTCGCATAAAGTGCGATATGCGACATCCTGTCGCACCGCTAACGCGGAGTTATTTAGGAGGAATTATGAAAACGTTGAAAGAGGCGTTAATCGGAGAAACCGTAAAAGTTATCCGATTAAATGGAGAAGGAGCTGTTAAACGCCGTATCATGGATATGGGTGTAACTAAAGGAACAGAAATTTACGTAAGAAAAGTTGCTCCGCTGGGAGACCCTGTGGAAGTAACAGTGCGCGGTTATGAACTTTCACTAAGAAAAGAAGACGCACAAATGATAGAAGTTGAATAGGAAAGGAGACTTATAATCACTATGAGCATACGAATCGCACTTGCCGGTAACCCAAATTCCGGAAAAACAACACTTTTTAATTCATTAACAGGTTCTAATCAGTTTGTAGGAAACTGGCCTGGAGTAACAGTAGAAAAAAAAGAAGGAAAACTAAAAAAACATGATGACGTAACAATCACTGACCTTCCTGGAATCTACTCTCTTTCCCCTTATACACTGGAAGAAGTTGTTGCTAGAAACTATCTTGTAGGAGAAAGACCTGACGCAATTTTAAATATCGTTGATGCAACAAATCTTGAACGAAACCTTTATTTAACAACACAGTTAGTTGAACTTGGAATTCCTGTTGTCATTGCACTCAACATGATGGATCTTGTAAAAAAGAACGGGGATAATATCAATACAGAAGAACTTTCACGTCAGCTTGGCTGTAAAATTGTAGAAATTTCTGCTCTAAAGGGAACAAATGTAATGCAGGCTGCAGAAGAAGCAATTTCAGCGGCAACAGTTGCAAAAACAGTTCCTCAGCATTCTTTCTCAGGTCCAGTTGAACACGCTCTTGCTCACATTGAAGAAGCAATCGTACATGAACTGCCAGAAGAACAGCAGAGATGGTATGCAATAAAAGTATTTGAAAGAGATGATAAAGTTCTTTCTTCACTTAAAATTGAAAAATCAACTTTAGACCACGTTGAAGAAGATATCAAGGCGGCAGAAAAAGAACTTGATGATGATGCAGAAAGTATCATTACAAACGAACGATACATTTACATCGCAAATATCTTAAAATCAAGTTACAAAAAGGCAAATGCCGGCTCCCTCACAACATCAGATAAAATCGACCGCGTTGTTACAAACCGCTGGCTTGGACTTCCAATTTTTGCCGTAATCATGTTCCTTGTTTACTGGATTTCTATGGTAGGAATCGGTGCATCAGCAACAGACTGGGCAAACGACGGATTATTTGGTGACGGATGGCACTTATTCGGAATCGGCACAAGCGCCTACGAAGAGGAAGCAGAAAACTATAATTCAGCCATTACCGCAGCAACTGCTTTTGTAGAAATTGACACAGAAGCAGAAGATTTTGATTCACAGGCTGCACTTCAGAGCCTTAAAGATTTTGTACCGGAAGAAGGTGTTGAATCTGTAAAGGTTGCAACAGTAGACGAAGAAACTCTCGAAGACGGCGAACTTACTGTTTATTACGAATCAGTTCCAGAAGATGCAGGAGATGATGTAAATCCTTTATCTTTCAAGGATGCAGTTTCATACATCGAAGAAAAAGGATTTGACGAAGTTGATCCTGCAGATTACGGAATCTGGGTTCCTGGTGTTCCTGTTCTTGTAGAAAGCTGCTTAGAAAAAATAGAAGTTGCAGATTGGCTTTCTGGTCTTATCCTGGACGGAATTGTTGCCGGAGTTGGTGCTGTTTTAGGATTTGTTCCACAGATGCTGGTACTCTTCCTTCTTCTTGCATTCCTGGAAGCCTGCGGTTATATGGCACGTATTGCATTCGTTCTTGACCGCATCTTCCGCAAATTCGGTCTTTCAGGAAAATCATTTATCCCGATGCTAGTTGGTACAGGATGTGGTATTCCTGGTGTTATGGCAAGCCGCACAATCGAAAACGAACGAGACCGCCGCATGACAATCATGACTACAACATTTATTCCTTGTGGTGCAAAAGTTCCATTTATTGCCATGGTTGCAGGTGCAATCTTTGGAGGAGCCGCATGGGTTGCAACATCCGCATATTTTATCGGTATGGCAGCAATCATCGTATCTGGCATTATGCTCAAAAAGACAAAAATGTTCGCAGGAAATCCAGCTCCATTCGTAATGGAACTTCCTTCTTATCACTTACCTACAGTAGGTAACGTACTTCGCTCAATGTGGGAGCGCGGCTGGTCTTTCATTAAGAAAGCAGGAACAATCATTCTTCTTTCAACAATCGTTGTATGGTTCACTTCATTCTTCGGCTGGACAGAAGAAGGTTTTGGAATGCTTACAGAAGACCAACTTGACTCTTCTATTCTTGCAAAAATCGGTTCATGCATTGCATGGCTCTTTGCACCTCTGGGCTGGGGTAACTGGCAGGCTGTAGTTGCTTCTGTAACAGGACTCGTAGCAAAAGAAAATATTGTAGGAACAATGGGTATTCTTTACGGTTCAGGAGAACTTACAGCATTCCAGACTCTCGGACAGTCATTCAACGCAGTAACAGGATACTCATTCCTGGTATTCAACCTGCTCTGTGCTCCATGTTTTGCTGCCATCGGTGCTATCCGCCGTGAAATGAATAACGCAAAATGGACATGGTTTGCAATCGGTTACCAGTGCGGTTTTGCTTATGTAATTGCATTCTTAATCAATCAGATTGGTTCAGCATTTACAGGAAATGCAAACATCTTAGGTCTCGTTGTTTCTGCAGCAGCAGTTGCATACATGATTTATATGCTTTTTGTAAAAAAATACAGCGAAGCAAAAACACTTTCGACAAACGGAGTAAAATAAAATGGGAACGGTAATAGTCAGTGCTTTTCTTGCGGTGATTATTGCCGCAATCATTTACGGGCAAATAAAGGCAAGGCGCGCAGGAAAATCATCTTGTGGAAGCAACTGTGCGCATTGTGCCATGTCTGGAAAATGTCATACAAAAAAGGGGGAAGGTCTTCCCCCTGGTGCCCACGATGTTGTGCACACACCCCCTTCTGCGGTCTCAAACGCCGACCGCAACGCCAGCTTTATGATAACGCTCAAAATTGACGGTATGAGTTGCTCCATGTGCGAAAGTCACATAAACGATACAATCAGAAATACTTTTAAGGTAAAGAGCGTAAAATCAAACCATAAAACAGGCGTCTGCATAATCATAAGTGAAGAAAAAATTGACGAACAAAAACTTATCGAGAGCGTAGAAAAAACAGGCTACAAAATCGAACAGGTTCCTTACTCGTAATTTTATTCAGATTTCCAAAGTCCATGTTTATTGCAGTACTCATAACAGGCAATCAGTTTTTCGTCTGTAAGCGTAAACATGGCCTCTGGTTTTTCTCCGCTATTTAAATTCTTTCGATATACACCCTTATCAGTTTCTAAAGCAATCCACATAATATAGTGATCACTTTCCATAGGGTGAACAGCAGAACCGACTTTTACGCTTATTTTATCCCCATTTACATCAACCACAGGAACATGTTTTTCATTTGCTCCATCACTGGTATTTGCCTTTAAAAGTTGCATTTCCTCTCCACAGCACACAACAACAGGACAGCCTTTGTTTACAACTTCTACGATTTTTCCACATTTTTTGCATTTAAAAAATTCAATCATCTTTATACCTCTGCAATATATTCTTACAAAGAGTATAAAGGACAAATAAGATTTAAGCAAAAAAAACACGTCAGAATGCGTACAGAACTTTTTTACGGTTCATAATTCACACATCCGACGTGTTCTACTCTTAATTACAGGGCAACTTTTACGCAGTGCGTATCATTGCTCCAGCAATTTTCTTAATTTGATTATACCAATCCCTGTGCCATCATCGCACGAGCAACTTTGAGGAAGCCGTAGATGTTTGCACCAGAAACGTAGTCTACAGTTTCGCTTGGGGCAAATTCCTTAGCTGTCTTATAAGCGTTGTCATGAATGTTTGTCATGATCTGCTTGAGTTTAGCCTCTTCTTCTTCGCGGCCCCAAGAAAGGCGTTCTGAGTTCTGTGACATTTCAAGACCAGAAACTGCTACACCACCAGCGTTACTAGCTTTTCCAGGAGCAAAGAGAACATCTTTCTTCTGGAGATAAGCAATTGCATCTGCACGGGTCGGCATGTTAGCACCTTCTGCAACAAGCATTACGCCGTTTTTAACAAGCTTTTCAGCGTCTTCCATGTAGATTTCGTCCTGTGTGGCACATGGGAAAGCACAGTCAACTTTAACTCCCCAAGGTTTTTCTCCCTTAAAGAATTTTGCTTTTGGATACTTTTTAACGTAAGAGTCGATTTTTTCTTTGCGGCCACGGAATTCCATAACGTAAGCGAGTTTTTCAGCATCGATTCCGTCTTCGTCAAGAATATAACCTGTGGAGTCAGACAATGTGATAACCTTTCCACCGAGCTGAGTGATTTTTTGGCAGGCATACTGAGCAACGTTTCCATCACCAGAAATAGAACATACTTTACCATTAAAATCTGTTCCTGCAGCTTTAAGCATACATTCAGCAAAGTAAATAAGACCGTAACCTGTAGCTTCTGGACGAATCAATGAGCCTCCAAAGTCCAAACCTTTTCCTGTGAGAACTCCAGTAAACTGGTTTGTGATTCTCTTATACTGACCGAACATCCATGCAACTTCTCTACCGCCAACACCTTTATCTCCTGCTGGAACGTCTGTATCAGCACCGATGTGGCGATAAAGTTCTGTCATAAAGCTCTGACAGAATCTCATAACTTCTCCGTCAGATTTTCCGTGTGGATCAAAGTCAGAACCACCTTTTCCACCACCCATTGGCAGAGTTGTAAGGGAATTCTTAAGAACCTGTTCAAAACCTAAGAATTTAAGAACATCAAGACCTACTTCTGGAGAGAAGCGTAAGCCTCCCTTGTATGGTCCTATTGCAGAGTTAAATTGAACGCGGAAACCGCGGTTTACATGTGGTTTTCCCTGATCATCTGTCCAAGGTACACGGAAACAAATAATTCTTTCTGGTTCTACAAAGCGTTCAAGAACAGCTGTGTTTTCAAGTTCAGGCATTTTATCTACAACAGGTGAAAGTGTTTCAAGAACAAGACCTGCAGCCTGAAGAAAGTGCTCCTGCTCAGCATAACGACACTTAAGGTCATCCCATACACGCTTACAATAAGCGTTCTTAACGTTAAATTCTTTAATTGCCATTTTTATTCTCCTTGTGGCATTGTTTTAAGGCAAAAAATAAGACGCTATAAATAAAACCCCGTCATTCTCTTTTAAAGAGAATGATAGTGTCTTATTTACAGCGTCTTTGCCATTGATTTAATGTAGCGGTTTTAATAAAAACTGTCAATACATGCATTTTTGTACAAAACAGACAAGTATTTTATTTTTATTAATTTTAAGGTTTTTACTCATTGACGGTTTTTTTTTGACGATATATATTATGAAAGTAGTGCAAAAAACACTAGATATAGCGTATTTTACAGTCATTTTTACTAAAAACAACACTAACACTTTTTACTGTTTGTCAAGAGTTTTTTAGTAAAAAATTAAGAAAGTTTATCAAAAAAAGGTGGGAGAAAGGGATCTATGAAGATTATTAAGAGAAACGGTGTCGAAGTTATTTTTGATCGGGAAAAAATCGTAACGGCAATCACAAAAGCAAATAAAGAAGTTCCGCTCAGTGACCAGCTCTCTGAATCAAAGATCCAGGAAATTGCACTGACAATAGAAAAGACTTGTGCAGCAGAAAACCACGAAATGAATGTGGAAGCAATCCAGGACATTGTTGAAAAAGAAATAATGAAGGCTGGGGCTTTTGACATAGCAAAAAAATACATTACATACCGCTATAAGCACGAACTTTTACGAAAAGCTAATACAACAGATAATCAGATTCTTTCTCTTCTTGAATGTCAGAACGAAGAAGTTAAGCAGGAAAATTCAAATAAAAATTCCACAGTTGTATCAGTTCAGCGCGACTACATGGCTGGAGAAGTTTCAAAAGATATTACGAAACGCTTTTTACTGGACGAAGATATCGTTCAGGCTCATAACGAAGGAATTATTCATTTTCACGATGCTGACTATTTTGCTCAGCACATGCACAACTGCGACCTTGTAAATCTCGAAGATATGCTCCAGAACGGCACCGTTATTTCTGGGACAAGAATAGACAAACCTCATTCATTCTCAACAGCCTGCAATATTGCAACACAGATTATCGCACAGGTTGCTTCAAGCCAGTACGGAGGTCAGTCAATTTCCCTTGCACATCTCGCTCCATTTGTTGACATCAGCCGTAAAAAAATCATAAAAGAGATGAATGCAATTGCAGAAAAAACAGGTGTTCACTACACTCCGCAACAGTTTAATGAAATCGTTGAAATGCGCCTTAAAGACGAAATTACCCGCGGCGTTCAGATGATACAGTATCAGGTAGTTACGCTTATGACTACGAACGGACAAAGCCCGTTTGTTACTGTTTTTATGTACCTGAACGAAGTTGACGACGAACAAACAAAGGCTGATCTTGCCCTTATAATCGAAGAAGTTTTAAAGCAGCGATATCAGGGTGTAAAGAACGAGGCGGGATTCTGGGTAACACCAGCTTTTCCTAAGCTTATTTACGTACTTGAACCAGACAACATTGAAGAAGGTCAAAAATACTTTTATCTGACAGAACTGGCCGCAAAGTGTACAGCACGCCGTCTTGTTCCTGACTATATTTCAGAAAAAAAGATGATTGAACTGAAAGACGGTAACTGTTATCCGTGCATGGGATGCCGCTCTTTCCTTACAGTTTACCATGACCCTGAAACAAACAAACCTAAGTTCTACGGTCGCTTTAATCAGGGTGTAGTAACAATCAACTTAGTTGATGTAGCCTGCTCTTCCGGGGGAAACAAGGATGCATTCTGGAAGATTTTTGATGAACGTCTTCAGTTGTGTTTCCGTGCATTAATGGCACGCCATAACCGCCTATTGGGAACACCAAGCGATGTTGCCCCGATTCTCTGGCAGAACGGTGCACTTGCCCGCCTAGAAAAAGGAGAAGTTATCAACAAACTTCTTTACGGCGGATACTCAACAATCTCGTTAGGTTACGCTGGTCTTTGTGAGTGTACAAAATTTATGACTGGCAAACCTCACACAGATCCTGAAGCAACCCCATTTGCACTGGAAGTAATGCGACACATGAATGCAAAATGTGCTGAGTGGCGCGACCAGACAAATATTGGTTTTTCTTTATACGGAACTCCACTGGAATCAACTACATATAAGTTCGCAAAATGTTTAAAACGGCGTTTTGGAGAAATCGAAGGTATTACCGATAAAAACTACATCACAAACTCTTATCATATACATGTTACGGAGCCAGTTGATGCGTTTACAAAACTTACTTTCGAAAGTCAATTCCAGGAATTAAGTCCAGGAGGAGCTGTAAGCTATGTTGAAGTTCCAAATATGGAAAACAACATACCTGCAGTAATTGCTCTCTTAAAGCATATTTATCAGAACATCATGTATGCGGAATTAAACACAAAGAGTGATTGCTGTCAGAAGTGTGGCTATACTGGCGAAATACGCGTTGTTGCCGATGCAGATGGAAAACTTGTATGGCAGTGTCCGAATTGTGGCAATACCGACCAAACAAAAATGAATGTAGCCCGCAGAACATGCGGTTACATAGGTACCCAGTACTGGAATCAGGGTAGAACTCAGGAAATAAAAGAAAGAGTTTTACATTTATAAAGCCATGTACTACGGAGAAATAAAGAAAATCGATATTGCAAACGGGCTTGGTGTAAGGGTAAGTCTTTTTGTAAGTGGCTGTCGAAATAAATGTCCGGGTTGTTTCAATCAAAAAACCTGGGATTTTAATTTTGGTCGTGAATTTACAAAAGCGACTGAAGATGAAATTATTTCAGCCCTTTCTCCGTCGCACATTCAGGGGCTCACTGTTTTGGGCGGTGAACCTTTTGAAGAGGAAAATCAACGTGTTCTTGCTCCGTTTTTAGAGCGAGTGCGTAAGACATATCCTGAAAAAAACATCTGGTGTTACACCGGCTATGTTTATGACGTTGACATAAAACCATCTGACGGACGAAAACACTGCGAAGTAACACAGCGTATGCTCGATTGTATTGATGTTCTTGTGGACGGACCTTTTGTCTTGGAATTAAAAGATATAACCTTAAACTACAGAGGAAGTTCTAATCAACGGATTTTGTGGCTAAAGGAAAACAAACCAGTCAACTCGATTGAGTGACAAAAAACTCAATCAAATTATATAAGCCCACCATCAGGCTTGAACCGGCTCTTTTACGGGAGTCGGTTCTTTTTTTTGCGCGTCTGTCTTTCGACAGACCAGGTGTTTCGTACTTCGCCGTCTGACGCGGCTCATCCCGTCC
>JAZSJM010000266.1:0-4740 GCA_045534325.1 Treponema sp.
CCAAGCGGTCTTAGGGAAGACAATACTAATGGCCAACTCCTTGGCTCACAGAACGACATGGCTACGATCCGACTTTGAAAAGTTCCGCGGTACAAAGGATGAACTTGGTACATCAATGAAGGCCGTTGGTGAAGTTATGGCCATCGGTAAGAACTTTAAGGAAACTTTCCAGAAGGCTATCCGTGGTCTTGAAAACGGCCGCAGCGGTCTTGGTTTTGCTAAAGACTTTAATAAGAAATCAGCTGATGAATTGTGCGAAATGCTTAAAGTTCAGTCGAGCGAGCGCTACTTCCAGCTTTACGAAGCAATCCGTAAGGGTGTGCCTCTGGCTAAACTTTCTGAAATTACATACGTTAAAGAGTTCTTCCTGCAGCAGATGAAAGAGCTTGTTGATTTGGAAGAGGAAATGCTCAAGAATCCTGGACGCGTTCCAGAAGATAAGCTTCTTATTCAGGCTAAGAAAGACGGTTTCAGCGACAAGTACCTTTCAAAGATTTTGAAGGTTGCTGAAAAAGATATCCGCAAGCGCCGCAACGAGCTTGGTATTAAAGAAGCATGGCTCCGCGTTCCTGTAAGCGGTGTTGAAAATGCCTGCTACTACTACTCAACTTACAATGCAGAAAAAGACACTTCTGTTGCAAGCGACAACAAGAAGAAAATTATGATTTTGGGCGGTGGTCCAAACAGAATTGGTCAGGGTATAGAGTTTGACTACTGCTGCTGTCATGCGGCTATGCAGTTGAAAGAACTCGGCTACGAGACAATCATCGTAAACTGTAACCCAGAAACTGTTTCTACAGACTATGATACTTCTGATAAACTTTACTTTGAGCCTGTTACAACAGAAGACGTTCTTCAGATTTACGAAAAGGAAAAGCCATTCGGAGTTATCGTTCAGTTTGGTGGACAGACTCCACTTAACATTGCCCGTGAACTTCAGGAAAACGGCGTAAACATTTTGGGAACATCTATCGACTCTATCGACATCGCTGAAGACCGCGACCTCTTCCGCCACATGATGGAAAAATTGGAAATCCCAATGCCAGAAAGCGGAATGGCAATTGACTTTAATGAAGCCAAGGCCTGCGCCGACAAGATTGGCTACCCTATCATGATTCGTCCTTCATTCGTTCTTGGTGGACGCGGAATGGAAGTAATTTATGATGAAGCAACTTTGAAAGAATACGTTGAAAAGGCTGTTGGTGTAACTCCTGACCGCCCGCTTTTGATTGACCGCTTCTTGAAGAATGCCCTTGAATGCGAAGCTGACGCTCTGGCTGATTCTACTCACGTTTACATCCCTGCTGTTATGGAGCACGTTGAGCTTGCAGGTATTCACTCTGGAGACTCAGCTTGTGTAATTCCTCCAGTTTCGATTCCTGCTGACAACCTTGCAACTATCAAAGAATATACAAAGAAAATTGCTGAGTCGCTCCACGTTTGCGGTTTGATGAACATGCAGTACGCAATTGAAAACGGAAAGGTTTATGTAATTGAGGCAAATCCTCGTGCAAGCCGCACCGTTCCGCTTGTATCAAAGGTTTGTGACACTCAGATGGCCCGCCTTGCAACAAGAATGATGCTTGGTGAATCACTTGAATCACTCGGTCTCAAGGACAAAAAGATTCCTTACTACGGAGCAAAAGAGGCAGTATTGCCATGGGCACGCTTCCCTGGAGTTGACCCAATTCTCGGGCCTGAAATGCGTTCAACTGGTGAAGTTCTCGGCCTTGCTGAAAACTTCCCACTGGCATTCTATAAATCACAGGAAGCTGCAGGAAGCGAATTGCCACACGCACCGGCTGCCTGGGAAAACAAGAAGGTTCTTATTTCCCTCAGCAACAAGGAAGGCCAGAAAGATCAGGTTCTCGAAATTGGAAAGACTTTGAAAAACCTCGGCTTTACACTGGCTGGAACTCAGGGCACTGCAGACTTCTACAACGCAAACGGAATCAAGTGCGACGTTGTAAACAAGATTGGTGCCGGCCGCCCTGATGTTGTGGACTTGATTATGAACAAAGAAGTTTGCCTCGTAATCAACACACCAAAGGCAAAACGCAACTACGCTGAGGACAGGAAGACGATTCGCAAGGCTTGTTTGAAGTATAAGGTAAGCTACATCACAACAATTGCTGGGGCGCTGGCTGCGGTAAAAGGCATTGAGTCTGTTAAGAATGGCAATGGTGGTGAGGGTGGAGTTAAGTCTCTGCAGGAATATCATTCGTTGATCAAATAAGAGATTCCCGCATCAAGTGCGGGAATGACACAAAAAACTGTCATTTCCGTGCTTGTGCGAAGTTGCGGAACGATCACGGCAATCTCTTAATTCGACAATCTATAACGCCTATTTTGCTTTTTTAAAAGTGGCTGTGAGACGATTTCTTTTTTTCTTCGTCCATTTCGTTTAATCTCATGTTTTTTATATTCGTAGTGCAGTTCAGGAAATTTTACGCGTTTATGTTCAATCCGCCATTTGTAAGCTGAAGATACATTTGGTCTGCAAGTCCGAAGCCTGCATTTTTCGTAAGTGAAGTTGAATATTCATCAAAAAGCATATCTTCATACATTTTTGTTGCAAAATCAGCATTTCCATCTGCTTTAACGATTGTTTTACGCATTTGGCTTACCATCATCTTTACAAAATAACTTTCAATTTCAAGTGCTTTTTCATAAAGTTTAGATGTTTTATCAATTTTTCCCTGCTTTACATTTGGATTTGCCTGATTGGCGGCAGCACCTCTCGGCAAGGCATTTTTATCCTGTTCGCTTGTAAAGGATAAAGCAAAACCGCTCCCATAATCTCCATTCAAGCGTCCTTCCTGCATTACCTGTTCAGAAGAAAGATTAGAGCCTATTGATGTAGATTCACCATAAACTGAACGGATTAACTCTTCAAATTTTCCTTTTTCAGAGGAAATTTTAGAAGCCGTTAACGCTCCCTGTCCATTTGTGATTGAACTTATTCCACCAACACCTGTCATCTTTTCTTCCTTCCGTAATTTCCTAAAAACTAAACACCTTTATAAATCTATCGCTTAAGGTTAACTGCCGTACTGAGCATTGAATCAGTTGTCTGTATTGCCTTTGAATTAAACTCATATGCTCTTTGTGCAACAATCATCTGTACCATTTCATTTACTACCGATACGTTAGACATTTCAACAAACTTATGTTTTGTAACACCAAAGCCTTCAAATCCAGGACGACCTGCAATTGCCTCTCCTGAAGCATTTGTTACTTTATAAAGGTTATCACCAGCAGCTTCAAGCCCTGCATTATTTGGAAATCTGTATAATTCAAGCTGAGCAACATCAATCGGATCATTTTGCCCAAAGATTTTAACTGTTACACGTCCATCATCAGCAACAGTCAAAGAATGAATATCAAAACCTTCTGGCAGGATAACCTCGGGCATTACACGAAGACCGTTTGAATTAACAAGCTGTCCATTCATATCAACCTTAAATGAACCATCTCTTGTATATGCATAACTTCCGTCATACTGCTGAACACGAAAAAAACCATCCCCTACTACGGCTATATCTGTATCAACTCCAGTATTTTGCAACGACCCCTGAGTAAAAATACGCTGAGTAGCTGCAACTTTAACACCTGCTCCCTGTTGAATTCCCACTGGGGTAACAGTATCTTCAGTTGCTGGAGTTCCTGCCAATTTTACGTTTTGATACATTAAATCTTCAAATTCAACTCTTTGCTGTTTAAAGCCTGTTGTATTAACGTTTGAAAGGTTATTCGAAATTGCGTCAAGGTTAGACTGCTGTCCATTCATACCCGTTGCGGCTGTCCATAAACTTCTTACCATTTTAATCTTCCTCCCCTACCTTATCGTACACTTGCAACTTTTGTCCAAAGTGTTGACATCATCGAATCCTGACTTTGTATAGTTTTTTGATTTGCTTCGTAAGCACGATTAACTTCAATCATTCTTACCATTTCATTAACTACATTAACATTACTGGTTTCCATATAGCCCTGAATCATCTTCGGACGCTCTTTACCCTCTGCAATATACGCATCCCCGGAAATCTCATTTGATGACCAAAGACTGTTCCCCATTTTTTTTAGATAACGGTCGTTTTCAAAGCGAACCACTTTTACACGGTCAATATATTCACCCTCTTTTGAGTAAATCATTCCGTCTTCATTTATCATAAATTTGTCGTCATCTACATGAATGAAACCATTTTCACCCATTAAAGGATATCCGTCTTTAGTTTCAAGAATTCCTTCCTTTCCAAGCAAAAAATTTCCGTTACGTGTATATCTTTCTCCAAGAGGAGTTTCTACTGCAAAAAAACCTTCACCACCTAATGCAAGGTCAGTAGCAGAGCTTGTCGCACGAAAAGAGCCCTGCTCAAATTCTGTAAAATTTTCATTTGTTTCTACACCAAGACCCAGTTTTCCAATTACAGGGGCTGCATCAGCACTACCCATAGAAGTTTTGTAAACTCCATCTGCCTTTGTTCTTCGTAAAAGAAGTTCAGAAAAACTCTTGCTCACACTTACATCACGCTTGTAACCTGCCGTATCAACATTCGCAAGATTATTGGAAATCGCATCCAGACGATTCTGCTGTGCATTCATTCCGCTTGCACCAATATACCATCCTCTAATCATTTATTATTCTCCATGTTAACTAAGATTGATACATTCTTATTATCGGAAAATCATTTTTTCAAGTTTAGTTTTATTCGTTTTTATCCTAATTTTGAACAATCC
>JAZSJM010000128.1:0-16508 GCA_045534325.1 Treponema sp.
GCATTTACTGCGACCGCAAGCCCGCCCGTTCTGAAACGAATCGGAGAAGTCCTTTTTAATGATGATTATCATCTTGTGCAAAGCAAAAGCGACAGAGAAAATATACACTATAAAGTTATTTATGCGTATGCAAAAAACAAGGCCGCCTTAAAAGAATGTGTAAAAGCAAAAAAACCTCTGATTATCTTCTGTTCCACCCGTCGCCGCACAGAAAATATGGCACGCCTTGTTAACTCATATTACGGATTTAAAAAAGCACAATTCTATCATGCTGGACTTACAAAAGACGAAAAGAAACAGACAGAAGAATGGTTCTTTAACAGCACCGACGGGATTTTAACAGCAACCTGTGCCTATGGAATGGGAATGGACAAAGGCAATATCTTTACTGTAATTCATCTGGACGCACCAGAACATATAGAAAATTTCATTCAAGAAGCAGGAAGAGCCGGCCGTAAAGGCGACAGTGTATCTTCAATTCTTATCTGGAGTTACAAAGATCAAAGCAAATGGATTCATACAAAAGAAAACACCCGCGAAAAAATTATAGGAAGTTATGCAAACACAAAAGATTGCAGAAGAAATTTCCTCCTCAGATACATTAACGGCCAGGAAAAAGTATGTTTTGGATGCGATATCTGCGATTCAAAAAAAGAAGGCAAAACCATCGTTTTTCACTCTAAAGACGCAGAATTTGCCTTCAATTTTATAAAGAAACACCGACGGTTATACACTTACCCCGAAACGGTACATTCCCTAACTGAAAAATTTAATCAAAACGACATAAGTTATTACACTCAGAATATTTGGGAAGCTCAGGACATACAAGAAATTTTAAGTCAGCTCATATGTAATAAAAAAATAAAAAAAATGGGTGGCCTTTGGAAAAACCACCTTGATATAATGAAAAGAAAAACTTCAAAACGGAAAATTCCTCTGATAATTATTCATTATCTCCATCATCTTCGCCTTGTGTATCGTCATTTTCAGCAGGAGCTGGTTGAGGTGCTGCAGCAACTGGCTTAACACGCTTTTTTGGAGGCTTTTTCTTGTATCTGCAAACATAACTTGCAAAATCCATCAGCAAAAAACATGCAATGGCAGTAATAATTACTTTTTTATCGAGTAAAACTGTCTTTAAGACAGGCAACAATTCTTCCATACTTTTTTATCGGCATATTTTTATTAAAAAATTAGCGGGACAAGACGACACCTTAAAAAGGTTTCTTCTTTTCCCGCACTCTTTGCTTTTTCCAAATTAAGTGATAAATTATCTTTATGGTTGGAATTGTTGACTATAACGCAGGAAATATAAAAAGTGTTGAGCGTGCACTAAGTTTTTTAAAAGCAGATTATGTTCTTTCTAAGAATCCAAAGGATCTTGAAAACGCAGACCGCCTCATTTTTCCTGGTGTCGGCGAAGCAGCTTATGCAATGGAACAATTAAAAAAAACGGGCTTTGATAATTTTTTACGGGACTGGGCAAAGTCAGGAAAAATACTTTTAGGTATTTGCTTAGGCTCTCAGATAATTTTTGAACATTCAGAAGAAGGCGACGTTGAATGTTTGGGAATATTAAAAGGCTCTATCTCTCATTTTTCAAATGTCTGGAATAAAACAAGTCAGTCAAATTCCCGCCTTGCACCTGGCTTTTCACTGAAAGTACCTCACATGGGCTGGAATAATCTTGAATATGTAAACGGGTCCTCGCCCCTTTTTAGCGGTGTAAATCCTGCATCTGATTTTTATTTTGTTCATTCTTATTTGATTCAACCAAAAGATAATAAAATTGTTAAAGCTTTTGCAGAATACGGTTGCAAGGTTCCTGCATGCGTAAGTGAAGGAAGCGTAACGGCATTTCAGTTTCATCCTGAAAAAAGCGGAAAAGCTGGTCTTAAAATTCTTGAAAATTATATCCGAGGATAAAAATGCTAAAAAAAAGAATAATCGTTTGTCTTGACGTAAAAGATGGTCGAACAACAAAAGGTGTAAAATTTCAAAATAATATAGATATTGGCGACCCTGTTGAAATGGCAAAAAAATACTACGAACAGGGAGTTGACGAACTTGTATTCTATGACATTATGGCAAGTGCAAGAGGCCGAGGTCCTATTCTTGAATTGATTTCAAAAGTTGCAGAGCAGGTTTTTATTCCTTTTTGTGTTGGAGGCGGAATTGGTTCTATCGAAGATATCCGCTCAACAATTCTGGCAGGTGCAGAAAAAATAAGTCTCAACTCTCAGGCTGTAAAAAATCCAGACCTTATCAAAGAAGGTGCCCGTATTTTTGGTAATCAATGTATTGTTTTGGGGATGGACGCAGCAAAAGATAATGAAATGCCTTCAGGTTATCGCGTATTTATCAACGGAGGTCGCGTAAAGACAGACCTTGACGCTCTGGACTGGGCAAAAAAAGCAGTTTCACTGGGGGCAGGAGAAATTGTATTAAATTCAATAGATGCTGACGGAGTGCGACAAGGTTATGAACTTGACCTTACAAAAATGATTGCAGAAAATGTAAGTGTTCCGATTATTGCTTCCGGCGGAGGAGGCTGTCCACAGCATCTTGCAGATGTCCTTACAAAAGGAAAAGCAGACGCCGCACTAATCGCCAGTATGGTTCATTCCATGGGATACACAGTTAACGGCATCAAGCAGGATTTAAATGCCTGTAATATCGCAGTAAGAATGTAAAAAAAGAGTAAAAGGGGATATAAATGACAGTTACAGTAATTTATGGTGGAAAATCTGGTGAACACGAAATTTCTCTTGTTTCAGCAGCAGCAGTTGCACGTAACATTGATTCAAAAAATAAAATTCAGCTTATTGCAATTACAAAAGAAGGACGCTGGTTTTTACAGAGCGAAAATGAATTAAATCGAATCAAAAACGACGAAAATGCCTCTTTTAAAATCACAGAAGACGAATCACAAGAAGTTAGTGTAATTCCCTGCGGAGGAACAAAAAGAACTTTTCGTGTGAACAACGAAATAATCGGCACAGACGTTGTATTTCCTGTTTTACACGGTCCTTTTGGAGAAGACGGAACAATTCAGGGACTTTTTGAAATGGCAGAAGTTCCTTATGTCGGCTGTACTACCTTAGGAAGTGCAATTACCATGGATAAAGAAAAAACAAAGGTAGCACTGAAAAATGCTGGAATTCCTGTTGTACCAGGTGTGTGCGTAAGACGAAGTGATCTTGCAGACTGGAAACTATACGATGAAATACTTGAAAAAGTTCAAAATGAAATCGGTTTCCCGCTCTTTGTAAAACCATGCGCCGCAGGAAGTTCAGACGGAGCTTCTCTTGCAAAAGACCTTCAGCATTTAAATGGCGCAATTATGGAAGCCTTTAACTGGGACGACAAAATCTTAATTGAAAAAGCAATAAACGCACGGGAAATTGAATGTTCTGTTACTGGAAATCCTACAATCGATGACGGAAGTGTTCCAGCTGAAAAACTCACAGCTTACGGTCCTGGGGAAATTGCTCCAAAACACGATTTTTATGACTATGACGCAAAATACAATGATCCTGATGGTGCCGAACTTTTGATTCCGGCCCGCTTGGAAGAAACAAGACTAGAAGAAATCAGGACGCTTGCAAAAAAAGCATTTAAGGAATTAGATTTAGCAGGTTTAAGTCGGGTTGATTTCTTTATTGATAAGGATACAGATAAACTCTATCTGAATGAAATTAATACTATGCCAGGCTTTACTCAAATAAGCATGTTTCCAAAAATGTGTGCTGCATTCGGACTCGACTTTACAAGTCTAACAAATCTTCTGATAGAAGAAGCTGTTGTCAGATTTAAGAAGACTCGCCAATTACAGACAAGTCGATAAAAAAAACATAATCCGTTAACAAAAAGGAGCGTCTATGTCAGATGAAGAAGAATTAATTCCACCGGTTCCTCATATATATCCTGAAGGCTGCTATTTTAACACTCTCGAAGACATCAAGGATAAACATGTTGTAGTAATGGGGCTGGGGCTAAACGGAGGTGGAGAAGCAAGCGTTCGTTTTCTTTTAAAGCACGGAGCGTATGTTCTGGCAACAGATATGAAAACAGCCGAACAGTTAGCTCCTACAATCAAATCATTATCTTCTGACAAATCAATAGACAAAACACGCCTTACATACCGTCTTGGAGAACATCGCATAGAAGATTTTGAAAACGCCGACTGTGTGATTAAAAATCCTGGAGTTAAATATGACGGAAATAAATTTCTTGCTACCTCTAAAGCTATTGAAACAGATATTTCCCTGTTCCTTCATTTTACAAAGGCACCAATAATTGCGGTTACAGGTTCAAAAGGAAAAAGTTCAACTGTAAGTGCGATTTACTACGGACTTAAAAAATCAGGTTTTGACGCGTACCTGGGAGGAAATATAACAGTTTCTCCACTCACTTTTTTAGATAAAACAAGCGGAACAACACCCGTAGTTTTGGAACTTTCAAGCTGGCAATTAGCAGACCTCCATGGTAGAAAAGCTTTAAAACCCCATATTGCAGTTATCACAAAAATCATTCCAGATCATCAAAATTTTTATCACTCAATGCTTGCCTATGTCGCCGATAAAAAATTAATTTATGCAGACCAGACAAAGGATGATTTTACAATTCTTGATTTTGATGATGATCCGGCTGCGGATGGCGGTACCTTGATCGAAAACTGGGGAAATATATTTGCTCTTGAAACAAAAGCGCAGGTTCTTCGATATTCCAAGAAAAAACTTCCAGAAGGCACTTTTGGAGTATGGCAGGATAAAGACGGAAAAGGTATATGTCGACTTCCAAAGCAGTATATGAGCCGCTATGCACAGACTCACAACAAGGACACAGAAGTTATACTGAAGGACTTAGTTGTTCCAGGAAAACACATGAGACTAAATGTCTTAAATGCGGCTTTAGTCCTCGAACTTATGGGAGTTGCTCCTGAGCAGACAATTGAAATTTTAGGTCAGTGGAGTGGAATAGAGCACCGCCTTGAGTATTTTCACAGCTATAAAAATGGAGGACTTACAATTCGTTTTTATAATGACAGTGCCTCTACAGTTCCAGAATCTGCTGCAGAATCAACCCAGGCTTTCGGAGAACCGGTTATTTTTCTTACAGGTGGTACAGACAAGGGGTTGGATCTTTCTCCAATTGCTTCTACAATTTCAAATCCACTGTCAATTACACCTTCAGCAATTTACCTTC
This sequence comes from Treponema sp., assembly GCA_045534325.1. GTDB lineage: Bacteria > Spirochaetota > Spirochaetia > Treponematales > Treponemataceae > Treponema_D. Next base: position 5,209 of record JAZSJM010000128.1, read on the forward strand.
TGGCAGGCTCTGCAACTGATAAAATATTAAATGATTTTGAGGCAAAAAAGATTAAATACCGCGGAGTATTCGCTTCACTTGAAGAAATGCTGTTAAAACTTAAAGAAGATATTCTTGCCCATAAGGGTGCAATCGGAACAAAAACAGTTGTATTTAGTCCGGGCTCAACAAGTTTTGGAATGTTTACAAATGAGTTTGACAGGGGAAATCAGTTTAAGCAAAAAGTAAAAGAAATTTTTATATAAAAAAATAAACACCCTCCGCACATTTTGCTGGAGGGTGTCCTATATGTAAGATGAACGACGAGTTGAATATTAATTAAACATCCATATTTCCCATTTCAATAACCATTTCAACTTCGCCTATACTGCGTTTCAATTTTCTTGAAATTTGTTCTTCTGTCCAGCCTTCTCGTTTTAAAGAAATAATTGCCTCTCTAAGTTGAGGAGTAATTCTCTCATCCTGGGAAACAGGATTATCCTTTAATTCTTCTTTTGTAATCTCTGCAAGTACACTCATTTTCTGTTCGATACGAGCATTAAGGTTTTGAATACGAGTTTCTGCTTTTCCTATACCTTCTCGGCTTGAGCGTACCTGTTCTATTCTATTTTCTGTTTCGTTAAGAATAGAATCCAGAGAAGACAACTGCTCAATTGCCTGATTTATTTTTCCTCTGTTACTCAGGAGATTATCAATATTCTTTTGAACATCTTCTATCTGTCCCGGAAGATTATCTGCACTTCGACTTGCATCATTCAATCTCATTTCAAGATTTTTCAGCACGTCAAAAGTATGATCAACTTGATCAGCGATTGCATCTATCTGTTCACCTTTTGTTTCCAATCTGTCATAGCGGGTAGAAATCTCACCCAGCGTTTCCTGGAATCTTCGTACATCAAGCTGCATTGTAGTTAACTGATCATTTGTTGAATTTAATTCAATAATTTTCTGATCCATAGTTGAACTTAAATCAACGAGACGGGTAAAATTCTTTTCCAAATTATCGATATAATTCTTTTCACTTTCAAACCGTGTAAGTTTTGAATTTACATCTTTGTACATGGAATCAATCTGCTTAAAATCAGCAGACAGGTTGTCGACAGTGTTTTGGAATGTTTCAACTCTTGTTATCTGATTATTCAATTCTGCTAATTCAATTTCAAGCTGTGCTTTTAACTGATCCGCTTTCTGATAAACCTGCATCTGCGTTGAGAATGCCTTAACTTCCCTATCAATTTCACTCATGCGTGTCTGAAGATCTGATGCGTCGTTCTGCATTTTCATTACAAGCTCAGACTGGCTGACAGCATTTTTTTCGTTTGTTTCTTGAATTTGAGTCTTAAGGTCACGAAGCATTCTGTCTGAATCAGCATTCTGTTCCCGAACACGACGCTGTGTATCATTCAACATTTCTTCATAAGTTTTACTCATTTCTGAAACAATTGACTGTGAACGCTCTTTATAACTGTTTATTGAATCTTCTACATCTTTATGAAGGTCTGCAAGGGTCTGAAGAAGAAGTTTCTGGTCATTATCTGTAGAGGCTTTGAATTCATCCATATTTTGCTGTAAATCAGCCTGGAATGTAGAAACCTTTTGTTCAGTTGCATCCTTAATTGAAGTTACCTGCTCATTAAAGAGATTTCTTGTTTGCTCAAACTGATTTTTTAACTGTGCTCTCCATACATTAAATTCTGAGAGCATACCGTCAATACTGGCACGATTAGATTCTGCCTGACCTTTAATATTTTCATCAAGTTCTGCAAGTCTGGCATCTGTATCTTTTTCTGAGCGAGCAAGCTGTTCAGCAATCCGTTGCTTGTATTCTTCAAGGGAGGTTTTTACAAATGAATCTTGACCGTTGGTTGCATTAACCAAATCCTGCCTGCTTCTTTCAGTAAAGTCTCTAATTGACTGTTCAACCGAATCAATTTTTTCATGCAATTCTGATACGGTTTTATTTATTCCGTCTTCTACCAACTGTGTCTGACTCATACTACGTTTAGAAAGTTCATCCAGCTGAGATTTTAGTTTTTCGTTGTATTGATTTTCAAGCTCTCGTCTTGTACTTTCATAATCGGAAGTAATAACGGCAAGTTTTGAATCCATATTATTTTTCCAGCCGTTCAAATCATCCGTAATGGCATCCCCGCGTTTCTTTAAGTCAGCACCGAATTTTACCTCAAAATCCGCAAGAGTAGCACTTACATTATCACTGGCAGTAGCCTTGATTGCATCAAGATTCTTTTCAAGAATTTCAATCTGTGCAGTAATTTCTTCGTTATTCCGTTTTACAGCAGTCTCAAACTGACTTTGCTGTTCTTTTTGACTTTGAGAGAATGCATTAAAACTATTTACAACTGAATTCTGCGTACGCTCAAGGGCAGTGCGAAGATTATTTTCAAGAGTATCTATATCGCTTGCAGTTGTCTGCAATTTATTAAACCGATATTCCATATTGTTTCTGTATTCTTCAAGCTGCTTATCAACATTAGAAAGAAGTTCTGTCTGCTTTAAATCGTATGCAGAAGAAATCTTGGACATTGTTTCACTTAGCATTTGATTTATCGCTGCGATTTTTTCATCAGCCTGAGTCTGGAATGCATTAAGCTGGCTCTGAGCTTCTTCTGCGGCTTTTTTGATGTTTGCTGCTGTTGCCTGAGCTCCAGTCTGACTGTCTGTCATTGATTTTTGAATCTGCTCTACAGAAGCCGTAAGACTTTCATTTAACTGTGTTACGCGAGAATTTACATCGCTTTCCATAGAATTGATTTTGTCTTCAACGCTGGATTTGTATGTATTAAGATGTTTATCTGCAATGGCCTGAAATTTAACAAACGCATCGTTTTCTTTTCTGTCTGCATCTGCGATTGCTTTTTGAAAGAGATTATCATATTTTGTCTGAATTTCTAGGGTCTGTTTTTCGAGATTTGTACGGATAGCTTCGAGATTTTTTCCGTTACCGCTGACTTCGGCTTTTAGTTCTTCTGCGGTTTTTCTTGTGGACTCAGCTTGTGCTTTTATCTGGTCATCCAAAGCCGTAACCTGCTGACGTAATGAAGATTCCAACGAAGCAATTGAATTGGTAAGTGACTTTGAAAAGGATTCTGTCTTAGAGCCAAGTGAAGCAGAAAGTTCTGAAGTTTTTGTTCTAAATTCTGCCTCAAGTGCTTCAGTCTTTTCATTCATGCTGCTTGAGAACTGATTTGCACGAGTTTCAATTGATTTTTGAATTTCGTTATATTTTGCGTCCTGAGCCTTTTGAAGCTGAACTGTATGATCATTTACACTCTTAATGTAATTATCAGCTCTGATTTTTGCCTGCTCACTGAGTTTTTTAAATGCGGCCTCTTCAAGATTCTGTGCACGTACGGCAGCATCGTCATAAGCTTTTTTTATTCCCTGCTCAACTTTCGCAAGAACTTCATTAGCCCTCGCAGACGCACCATTTACGGCAGATTCAACATGTTCTGCTTTTGCGTTATACTGCTTTAAAAGATCCGTACCTAAAGTTTCAAGGCTTTCGTTATTTTTTACCCTGAATTCATTGATTATTGCAGGTATTTTCTTTTCTAAAACCTCAACCGCTTTTTTTTCTTCATCAAGTTTTGAATTCAACTTATCGACAATTACACTTTCTTTTTTTACTGCCAGAAGATTTTCTTCTACACGATCCGTCATATCCATTAATTCTTCTAATACGCGGCCATATTCATCAACCTTTTGTGAAATATTATCAACTTCCGTAAATTGTTTTTCAAAACTTCTGCTTATTATTTTAAATTCTTCTATCTGCTTTTCAATTCTATTTACCGCTGCTACCGCTGATGTCTGATGTGTATCCAGATCAGCAGAAAGTCCATTAAGTTTTGAAATCTGTTCTCTAAAATATTCATCTAACTGATTTATTCGCGAGTCAGCATAATGCTTTACTTTGTTCATTGAATTGTTTTCTTTGTCCATAGAACGTAAGACAAAAACAATAGCAACAGCAACTGCCGTAGAAATAAGAATAGAAAGAACAGTCATTTTTACCCACCCAAAAATAGACTTATTTTAAGAGAAAAATGGCATAAAAGCCACCATATAACATTATTTTAACACAAATTCTAGAAATTGACGATAGCTTGAAAAGGATATATCTGCATATTTAAGAGGAATATGAAATAATTTTCTCCAGAATGTTAAAATATAAGCGCTTTTCATGCCACAATTTTTTGAGCCAAAAACATCATATTTAACAGAATTTCCTACATACAGAACTTGTTCAGGCTTAACATTTAATTTATTGCAGAGAATTCCAAATGGATATTTTGAAGGTTTTAATGCACCGGTTTCTTCAGAACCTAAAATTATCTCACAGTAAGGTTTAAGACCCCACATTTCACCTTTTTGAGAGGGAGGAAAATCAGACAAAAGTGCAATTCTATAACCGGCTTCTTTTATTTTTTTAAAGGCTTCTGCCACATAATCAAAGGTTTCTATACTGTTAAAGTAAGGAGTCATCCCGTCATAGACTATCTTCTGAATTTTTTCTTTTGCTTCCTGAGGTTTACAGTTCAGTTCTTCTGCCAAAAGCCTTGCCTGATATTCATAAAAATCAGCAAGCGGGGCAGTTTTGTGCAATATTCTACGGACCTTATTGAATTTCAAAAAAAAACCAAAATTCTTAACAAAATAAGGAAATATCTTAGAATAAAACCTGTACGAAGAATAAAGAGTCCCGTCGATATCAAATGCAATTACAGAAATTCCATCGAGCATTGTTTAATTATAAAGAAAAAATCCATTGTAAACAATGGTATAAAAACGGACAGGTGAATGAACTCTATTTTTTTTCTATTGTGTATGAAAAAACTGCCGTTGCGGAATTACTATCTTCGTTAAACCGCCATTTTGAAATTTGATTTGAAATTTCTCTTTTTACTACCGTGGAAACTATCGCTCCAGGAGTTATGGAAATACTATTAATATCTATATGTCCGTTTGCAAGAACAGTAAATTTGACCTGGAGTTCCTTTCTAGTATCAATTGTATACGCTGCCTCTGCTGAAAGACTGATACGAGGCTCTTTTGGATCTATAAGAATTCTGCTTGACCCGTCACTCATTATCATAGATATTTTTCCGTCAGGAGAACTTGCTGTTTTTAAGGTTGACTTAGAACTTACTCCATTTCCCGCCACTGCACTGTATGTGGTTGCGGCGATTTTTGATAAAGAAGAATTTGTTGCCCCTGAAGTTTCTGAAATATATCTGCTTGAAGAATTTGAACTGGACAATTTTGCACTAGATTCTGAAGATGTCACACCTGCTGTTCCTTGTAAGGCATCAACAGATTTTGCAGATGATACTTCTTTAGCGGATGAAGCAGAAGAAGTTTGCCCTTCCTGACTGTCAAAAGAACTCCAGTCAAAATCAGTTTTTCTAGCTTTTTTCGCTCTTCTTTGTTCTGCCATTGCCTCATCTACGCTTTTTTGAAGTTTCTGAGGAGCAGGTTTTGCAGAAGTTGCGGGAACAGAAGATTTTTTTTGCTGAGTTAACTGATTACTCTGTTTTTTTGCCGAAGCAGATGTTGATTTGCTAGAAGATGTGGCTGGTGGAGTTTGTGCTTTTTCAATTTGCTCTGTTAATGGTGGCGCTGCGTCTTGTTTTTGCGCAATTTTTGGCGTTGACGGTGTTTCTAAACTTATTTTTACGGTCTTATATACCTTTTTTTGCGGCAAAAAATCAGAAAATGAGAATAAAAGCATTAAGAAAAGCCATACACCTATTGTTCCCAAAGAAGCAAACTGCTTAGGCCTTCGTTGTAGTCCTGTCATTCTATTCCGTAGTCCTTAAATTTACGGCAACAAACCCGTTTTTTCTAAGCACATCAAATATCTTTACTATAGTTCCATTTGTTACTTTTTCGTCCGCTTCTAAAGTAACAGGATACTCCTCACGTGCTTTTCCCTGTGTATCAAACTTTTTTAATTTAGTGTCGAGACTTTGAATCGTTACACTTTCATCATTAAAAAAAAGTTTACCGCTTACACTAGCAGTTATCGTTATTTCTGCAATTGCTTCAGACTGTGCAGTTTCACTTACCGGCAGATTTACGCTTATACCCGGCAGAACCGCAAATGTCGTAGAAACAAGAAAAAATAAAATTAATTGAAATACAACATCAATCATCGGTGTTAAATCAGCACCTGCATTAATGTTTGCTCTTTTTCGAATTTTCATCAGCGTAATTTTCCTGTAAGTTTAAGCACAACTTCCGTAACAGAAGATTCTAATACTACAATTTCCTTATTAACACGGCGCGTAAAATAATTTGAAAAAATCATTGAAGGAATCGCAACAAACAAACCGGCAGCGGTTGTAACAAGAGCCTCAGCAATTGCACCAGCAAGCACGGCTGGATTTCCCATGCTTGCACCAGCTCCCAGCACACCAAAGGCCTTAATATTGCCTGTAACAGTGCCAAAGAGACCAAGCAACGTAGAAATATTTGCTATTGTGCCTAAGAGTGTAAGGCTATGTTCATATTGTGGAATAACTGCTTCCATCTCCGTTTCCACAATCTCTTTAAGATACTGCTCTTCTAACGAGCGCATTGAAAGGGCTTTTCTAATAACCTGGGCAAATGGTGTTTCCGCTGCAATACAAAGAGCCTCTGCCGCCGTATAATCCCGACGCAAAAGTGCTTCGTTAAGCTGTTTTTTTAGCAGGGCATCATTTTTCCGTACAGTTTTAAAATATACAAGTCTTTCTATTATTATATAAGTTGCTGCTATTCCACAAAGAATAATCGGAATTATGAGGATTCCACCTGATTTTAATAAATTCCACATTTTTTTCTCCTATCAAGTTTTACGGTATATATATCTTTGGCTAAAACTGAAACTTAACAAGGGCTGTAACATGACCAGAGTTTTTCTTGTACTGACTGTGACAGAAGTCTCTTGTTTTTCTTGTAACCAATTTTATAATATCATCTGCTTCGAGTGCAAGGCGAATTGAAGGGCTGGCCTTAACAGATGAAACAACCCCTATTTCAGGAACAGCATCTGCATTACTTCCTATATATTCTTTTATGCTGGCTCCAGCATTCCACTTAGCTTTTTCACCTTCAATCAGAACTGATGCTTTAACGCTTTGTCTGTCATCATAAGACGGAACATCCATCCAGTAAGCTTTCCATTCCCCTGTTAACTTAAACATTTTTAAAACTGCATCAAATTCAACATTTGTATTAAGTTCTGTACGATTAATCTGTTTTATAAAGTAAAAGCCGCTTCCAGACAAAGAAGTTGAATCATTGTAATCAGCTGCCCAAACTCCGTTATCAAATGCTGTTTTCTTATATTCAGTATCTACGCTTAGGGTAAAGATTTCTTTAATAGGCAAAACAACTGTTACTAAACCGTACCAGTCAGACTGTTCCGAAGGGAGACAAGCAAGAACTGCAAAAGAATTTTCCTGCTCAATTTTCTCTGCCAGCTGCCACTGAGATTTTAATCCGCCCTGCACTCCTAAAGATATAACTCTTGACGATAATGAATAAGGAAATTCAAATTGAGCTCCTAAAGAAAATGGAAACAAGACTTTCTGACCGCCGATTGAATTTCCTACAGCCAACCCTGCATCAGCAAAAATCCTGACAGTATCTTCCTGCCATGCAAAATTTACCGTAAACCGCCCTCTATGTCCTGCCTCTGCACTTGACGCCTCAGGAGCTTTTTCAAGTGTGTTTGAATCCTTTAAATTCAACTGTGTTTCATATTTTACGTTAAGAGCTATATCAAACACACTGTCAGTCCAGCCGATTTTCAACTCCGGCATAAAAGCAAAGAGCCTTGCGTTTTTTTCATATTCTGCGGCAGGAACTGCCGAACCATTAAACTTTGTTCCATAACGGTTATAAAAAGAAACATCTGCATCTGTTTTAATATACACACCACTTGTAAAGTTCCAGGAAGCAAGCATATCCCCGCCAATGGAGTTGCACAAATAATCCGTATAACTTTGAGACTTAAGCTGAAATCCCTCATTAAGATTTTTATACCAGCCGCTTAATTTATAATTTGATTTTTTGTTTATAAATTCTTTTTCGGCTTCTATTGATGTATTTCGATAAAAATAGCCGTCGCTTGAAGATTTTCCTCCAAAACCTTCTTCATTTTTATGTGCAAATTTAATTTCAAAAGGTGAATTTCCAGTTGTTCTGTAAACACTAAAATCCCCTAAAAAACTGAATGGATATCCACCACCAATTTTCCCTTCTGCAAACACTGACTGTTCTTTAGTTGAAGAGGGAACTTCGATATTTGCAGCAACATCTTCTTCATTTATATCATCAAGTTTTGGCAACAAGAACGCACCTGTTTTTGAATCCGGGAGAATTTTTCTGTAATCAGGCACACTGTCTTTGCCAGCTGTCAAAGAACCACCAGAAATTATGGTAGTAACGTCTGGCAATTCAATTTCTTCCTCGACATTTTTTTGAGAATCAGCGTTTTGTGAATATATAAAACAAAAACTGAACAAAACTGTGCTTATTAATAAAACCTTTTTCATTTATATTTCTCCATGATTTTCCATTTTACTTTATTATTTTTTCAACTTCTTTTGCATATGAACTTGAAGGATACAACTTCTTCAATAAATCAGCAGTTGATTTTGCATCACCTTTCATATTTGCTGCGTCAAAAGCTTCGGCTGCACCATACAAACTTCTCGCTGCTTCGTTTTCAAAAGCTAATTTCCGATAAAATTGTGTCGCCTGAAGATACATTTCTGCCGCTTCTTTATTTCGCCTGCTGCCTCTATAAATATTTGCAAGAAGAACTGCATTTTTTGCGGCATTAGAACTTTCTTCTTCATTGTCTTTTTGAATTTTTAACAAATCTTCGGCCAATCGTTGTGCTTTTTCAGAGCCTGTCTGTAAATTATAATAAAGCTGAGCCAGTTCTGTTCCTGAATTTCTTCCCTGAACAGTTTTCAGTCCGCCGTTTTTTTCATATTCATTTTCTTTTTTTAATAACTTTGAATCACGTCCACTGTTCAATGCCCTTAAGTCTTTTACAATAAGAGGAATTCCATCTTTAGAGGACTGTTCCTCGTATTCATTTATAATTTTTTGAGCCATATCAAGAGCCGCAGTATAATCACCAGCTTGTCTGTATAATTCAATCAACTGCTTTTCTGAACCATATTTATATGTGGAATTTTCATCATCATTAACAATCTGTAAAAAATATAAGATTGCCTTGTCTGTTTTATTGATTTTTACAAGTGAATCCGCTGCAAAATAAAGGGAAGCAATATAAAACTGTCCTTTATAGTAATTTTTTGAATAATCCTCAAAAAGTTCTATAGCTTTTGCAAATTCTTTGTTCGTATAGCATAATTCCCCTCGTCGAAAAGCAGCTTCTTCACAAAGACTCTGAGCGTTTTTTTCTTTTGAGAGTTCAAGATACAATTCATCTGCGCGTTTATACATATTCTTTTGAACATAATACTGTGCTGTCAGATATTTGCACTGATATCCAAAACTGTTTTTTTGAGACGCATAAGATTGTAACATATCAATTGCCTGATCATAATTTCCTGCATCACTATGTATTTCGGCAGTAAGCAGAACACTTTCCTGTTTTTGATTTTCTGTTTTAGAAATCGCCACAGCCTTTTTTGCCATTTCAATAGCTTCTCTGTACTTTCCAGTTTGAACAGCGGCTCTGGCAGCAGTAACACAGCAATCCCACAAAACAGAAGAATTATTATCAAGTGAAGTAAACGTATACAGGTTTGTATATGCTTTTGAGTATTCTCCCAATTGATACTGACTGTAACCAAGATAAAATCTAGAAAGTTTTACATAATCACCGTCTAAATCTTTTCCAGTCATTGCCTTATTAAAAGCTTCAGTCGCCTGCGCCCATTTTTTCCGATTAAATAAGGCAAGCCCCTTCATATATTCAGCTTCTGCACCAGATGCGTTTTCAGCCTGCTCAACCGTTGAAATTAAATGTCCTGCATTCAAAAGAGTTCTTGTATAATCAAGGCGACCGTCATTATTTAAAGAGCCTTTTTGAATCAAAGCATAAAAAATCTGATCCGCCTGAGCTGATTTTCCCTGTTTGGCAAGAGATTTCGCTTTTAAAAGCAAAAAATCATCATCTGTATAGGAATATTTACTTAAAAGGGATGAACACTCTTCATAATTCTGATTTGAATAGTAAGATAGAGAAGCCCAATAGACTGCTGTCTTTTTTGAATTTTCTTTCGACGGTGCATTTAAAACACTAAGGGAATATTTCAGACAGTTCTCCCAATCTTCGCAAAGTCCGCAGTAGCGAGACCGTAACGACATGGCATCATTATAAAAATCTTTTCCTTCTTCAAAACCACAGTTTTTCCACTCTTTATCAAGGAAAGCCAGTGCATTTTTAGCAGAAGTTTCAATTGATGTTTTTGATGTTAAAAAACTGATTTCAGTTTTATAAAGGAGGGAAATCTGCTTTAACTGTTTTGTTGCTCCCTCCTGGGAATTATTAAAATATTGAATCGATTTTTCATAATCCTTGTAATTAAATGCATCTATCGCAAGCCTTACCCAGAATTCACTTACCAGCTGTGGTTTTTCTTTTTGAAGGTTCTGTGCACGTAAAATCACTTTTCCCGGTTCTTGCTGAACATAAGAGGGATATTTTGAGCTGACAGAGTAAGCACTCACCATTGCCTGAGATGCAAGACTGACAGGTCCCTTTTCAAGAACTTCTATGTAACATTCATACGAATCCTTATATTTATTTTGACCTTCAAAAACTTTGCCGCTATCAAGAATTATTTTATATTTTGCGTAATTTGAAAGTCCTGCATTTCTTAATAATTTTGAGTATTTTTCTGCCTTTTCAAATTGATTGTCATTAAGAAGACATTCTACAAGAGCCATACAGGATTGTTCATACTGATTTCGTGAAAAGCATTTTCCATTCTGAACAACATATTCATAGCAATCACAGGCATTTTTATAGTTTCCCAAAGTTTTATTTGCTTCTGCAAGAAAAAATATGGAAGAATCATATATTTCTTTCTCATTTTTATTATTCTTTAAGGCTTTAGCACATTCATAAAAACACAAAAGTGCTTCCTGATTTTTATGATAATAAAAATTACAGCGACCTAACCAGTAAATTCCTTCGGCAGAAAGTTCTTTATTATCTTTTACCGCTTCCCTAGCACTTTCTAAAACATTCAGAGCTTCATCAACCCTTTCCATTTTAAAAAGACTTTCTGCTTTATATATATAAG
>JAZSJM010000256.1:0-3383 GCA_045534325.1 Treponema sp.
ATATTTTTCCATCTTTTTCTTCTACAGAGGTTATTCCATAATCATTATAATTCTGGATAAGCCATTCATCATAGCTTGTCCAGTTATCAAAGATCTGATTTTGTATCATAGCCGCTACTGTAAGATTGCTCCTTTATCAGCAGAAGAAACAAGTTTTGCGTAACGTGCAAGATATCCTGTTTTTACCTTTGGTTCAGGGGCAGTCCATTTTTCACGGCGCTTTGCAAGTTCCTCATCGCTTACTTTAAGGGTGATTTTATAGTTATTGATATCAAGTTCAATTAAATCCCCTTCCTCAACAAGAGCAATCGGTCCGCCGACAGCAGCTTCAGGAGAGCAGTGTCCTAAGGAAGCACCGCGGGTTGCACCGCTAAAGCGGCCGTCAGTAATCAATGCTACCTGCTTATCAAGCCCCTGACCAGCAAGAGCCGCAGTTACTGCAAGCATTTCCCTCATTCCAGGACCACCTTTTGGACCTTCATAGCGGATTACAACAACGTCCCCGGCTTTAATCTGTGCCTTCTGAACGGCAGTCATAGCTTCGCTTTCGTCATTAAATACACGGGCAGGACCTGTATGATGCATAAGTTCTTTTGCACATGCAGAACGCTTAACAACAGTTCCATTTGGAGCAAGGTTTCCAAAGAGAATTGCAATACCGCCGTTATCAGAATAAGGATTTTCAATCGGACGTAAAATTTCTGGATTACGGTTTTTTACACCCTTAATATTTTCTGCAATGGTTTTGCCTGTAGCAGTGATTAAATCTGTGTGAATTAGATTCTTTTTTGCAAGTTCACCAAGAACAGCCTGAACTCCACCGGCATCGTCGAGCTCGCACATAAAAGTGTGGCCGGCAGGAGCTAAGTGACAGAGGTTTGGAGTGCGATTAGAAATTTCATTTACCTTGTGAAGGTCAATTTCTATTCCTGCCTCGTGGGCAATTGCAGGAAGATGAAGCATCGTATTAGAAGAACAGCCTAAGGCCATATCAGCGGCCAAACCGTTTTCAAAATTTTCTTCAGTCATCATGCAACGGGCGGTGATTCCCTTTCTGTACAAATCCATTACTGCCATACCTGCATGTTTTGCCAGGGCAATACGTCGACCTGTAACAGCAGGAATTGTACCGTTACCAGGAAGCCCAAGTCCTAAAACTTCTGTAAGACAGTTCATTGAGTTTGCGGTAAACATTCCAGAACATGCTCCGCATCCAGGACAAGCATAATGTTCCATTTCTCTAAGCTGATTTTCCGTTACTTTTCCAACAGCAAGACCACCTACAGCCTCAAACATATCTGTAAGCGAAAGATTTTTTCCAGAATAAGGGTTAGATTCATCATGACCAGGTAAATGTCCAGGCATCATAGGTCCACCACTTACAAAAACCGTCGGAAGGTCAAGGCGAGCCGCAGCCATAAGCATACCTGGAACAATTTTGTCGCAGTTTGGAATCATTACCAAAGCATCAAACTGATGTGCCTTTGCAACACATTCAACACTATCAGCAATAAGCTCACGAGTAACAAGAGAATATTTCATTCCCTCATGTCCCATGGCAATACCGTCACATACACCAATAGCAGGAAATTCAATAGGAGTTCCTCCAGCCATGCGAACCCCAGCCTTTACGGCTTCTGCAATACGATCAAGTTCAATATGTCCCGGAATAAGTTCATTTTTTGCACAGATAATGCCGACCATCGGCTGATTAAGTTCCTCGTCAGTGTAACCAGAAGCATAATAAAGCGAGCGGTGCGGTGCGCGTGCAGTTCCTTTACAAGCGTTATCAGATTTTTTTTCAATTGCCATATAGTACCTCTAAAAAAACGGAGCGTAATTTTCGTAGTCCACCGGCTTTGCGCGGTTACGGCTTACGCCTTCATCCTTCGCGTTTTACGCTTCAGGACTTACGCCGCTACAATCCGGGCTAAGATTTATGTTTAAAGTATATAATTTTCTTAAGGGTCTGTTAAGGGATTTTCAGTCCAATCACCTTAAATAACACTTAATTTTTTAAGTAAAGCTAAAGAGAACTTGACACAAAAAAGTCTATGTGCATAATTAAGCCATGTTTAATTCAAAAACTGTCAATGTCAGCGTCTCTCTTCTCGTGGTGGATTCCATCTAAAGTCGGAAAGTCGGTGCTGTGTATAGGTATTTGAGTTAAAAATATTAAACAGTTAATTACAGGCTCTCCGGAACTTTTCCAGAGAGCCTTTTTTTATTTTTACACAGGGCTCTTAAGGAAAAAACTGGAAATCTGTAAAAAAAAATTAAGGCGAGGAAAAAAAATGAAATTAACAGGCGCACAAATCATTATCAAAATGCTCGAAAAAGAAGGAATTAAAATCGTTGCAGGCATTCCTGGCGGCTCAATTTTGCCTCTTTATGACGAACTGAACAAAAGCTCAATCCACCATGTCCTTGTGCGCCAGGAACAGGCAGCGGGCTTTATTGCTCAGGGGATGGCACGTACAACAGGAAAACCAGCCGTATGTATGGCAACAAGCGGTCCGGGAGCAATGAACCTTTTAACCGCCATTGCTGACGCTAGAAGTGATTCAATTCCTATTATTGCAATTACAGGTCAGGTAAACACATCTTTAATTGGTACAGACGCTTTTCAGGAAGCAGATACTTTTGGCTTATCATTTCCAATTACAAAACATTCAATTGCCGTAAAAACACCTCAGGAACTTTTAACTGCAATTCCACAGGCCTTTGCCATTGCAACAGACGGAAGGCCAGGTCCAGTATTGATTGATGTTCCACGAGATGTTCAGCTTGCTTCCTGCGAAATAAAGAAATTGCCAGAACCAAAGGATTTTACCGTACAGGAAGAAAAGGTCAGATTTCATACTCCTCAAACAGAATTAAATAAAAAAATAAAAGAAACAGCCCTTGCCCTTTTTAACGCAAAAAAACCTGTTTTATATATTGGAGGAGGAGCTAATTCTATAGAAGGAGCAGACGCCTTACGTGAATTAAAAAAACTTTACCGTCTACCATGCGTATCTTCACTCATGGGATTAGGCGTAATACCAAAAACAGACTGTGATTACGCAGGAATGATAGGAATGCATGGCTCATATTCCGCAAATACAGCAATTTACGAAAGCGACCTTGTTTTGGCCTTGGGCGTACGCTTTGATGACCGTGCTACAGGAGTTGTTCAAAAATTCTGTCCGAATGCAAAAATAATTCACATAGATATCGATGCCGCAGAAATCAATAAAATTCTGCCATCGTCAATAAGCATGATAAGCAAAATAGAAACAACAGTACCTCTTATTACGAAAGAACTATCGATACTTCTTTCAAAAAATAAAAATGAAGCCTTAACAACAGCGCGTAAAGAATGGGCTCAAAAAATAGTAAAT
>JAZSJM010000070.1:0-6866 GCA_045534325.1 Treponema sp.
TTATTCTACATTACATAAGATATTATACCGAAAATAATAAGAACGAAAACTCTAAAAAATTGAAAAATTCTTGGAGTTAAGCGAATATGTAAATGAAAAAAAAGCCGGGATTTTTTTTATCAGTTTTTTTACTCTTCAATTTACTTTCTGTTCCAGTATTTTCCCAGGAGACAAATACTTTTGGCAGTGATAAAGAAGTTATGTCCCTGGGCTATATCGACCACCTTATAAGTCTTCATGAATATTCCAAGGCCCTTGAGCAGCTTTCCCTTTATATTCAAAAATTTCCCGATCAGTTTGATAAAGCACAAAAGAGAATCTCTAAAATCCTAAAAGAGCGAAATAGTTTTAATAGTCAGGCGGAACAGCTTGCACAGAAAATGAAGCAGTCTGCAGAAAGTCAGAATCTTACGGATGAACAGGCTGATGAACTTGATACACAAAAAATGGATATAATCCTGGCTTTGGAAGGCTCTGAGCAAAATCCTGCCCAGGAAGAAATAGACTTGACTAACGATGCAAGACGCACTGTCAGACTTTCGTATTACATAAATCGTTCAAATATGATTGTTAATCAGGGAACTGCATTAATCGCTTCTGGAACTCAAGATTCTCAAAAAAACTATGAAGATGCTTTTGAAAAATTCAAGGAAGGGCTTACCCTTAAGACAAATGATTCTGACGTTGTATATAACGGACAGGAAGAAATTCCTGTAGTCTATCCGTCTTCACTAAATAAAGAAGTCGACACACATATTGCCCAAGTAAAAAATTTTTCGCAGTCTGTAAAGTCTCAAATGGAAGTCTGTCAGCGTGCATATGAACAGTATATTTCGGCCTTAAATCAGTTGAATATCAGTGAAGCATCAATTCTTTTAAAATCACTCTCGCAATCTTTTGCCCGACTTGCATCAACTCGCAACACTCTTTTACGAGAAGGAAATGAACTGAAAAAACTTGATGAACAGGCTTTAAAACTAAATCCTGGACTTGGAGAGACTTCTTATATAACTTTCAGCAGATGGGCAGTAAGCGGGGTAGAAGGAAATCCTGATTCAGGGCTTGTTGGGGCAATCGACTCCTTTTATAACACGAGGGTAGAGTCAATGAAGAATACTGCTTGTCAGGCAATTCTAAAAGAATATGAAAATATTTCTACACATTTAAAAACTGCTGATAATCTATTGTTTACGGTAACGGATTATTCAACTCCTCTTTCTGCTATTCAAGATGTGGCAGAGCTTGCTCAACAGGGAAAAGATGCTCATTCCCTTTACAAAAATATTTCTGATTCTCCGGCAGTCAGTTTCGCTGAATATAATAAGTCGATGGATTTTATTTCTGAGTTTTCAAAGGAAAATTTGAAAAATTCATTAAATCTTGCCCTTTCTGTTACTAAACAAAATGAAATTGTAGAAAAACGCACAGTTATTAATTCGGATTTCAAGAGATTTGGTCAGGAAAGTCTTGCTTCTACTCAATTTTACGAAAGACAGATAGGTCTGGTTCAGCAGGAAATGGATTCTCCTTTTGTTGCACAGGAAAAACAGAAACAGCTTCTTTTAGCTCAATCCCAGAATCTGAATGATTTTTCAAAAAGAACGACAGCTGGTATTCAGCTAACTGATGCTCCTTTTTCGTGGCAGGAAAACATTACTTTGTATGATAAAATCCTTACTGACACAAAAGCTCAATGTATCAGTCAGGCAAAAAATGTATGGATTGCTCTTGCAAAAACCTATTCTCAGGAAGCTGATAATCAACTCAGTTCGTTTACTTTACGCAATGTAGAGGCAAATTTACTGCTGAATGGTGTTGAGGATAGTGTGGGTGAATCAAAAATCGTAAAGTTTTATCCTACACGTGCTGCACAAGTTTGTACTGATTTAAATAATGATATTCAGCGTGAAAAATCAGTTTTAAATGATTATAAATTGACTCTGGAAAATTCCAGCTCAGCAGTAAAAGAAGAAACTGCGTTTATTGCAGGGCTTTCAAATGTTACAAGGGTGATTTTGGCCCTGGATGAACTGATTTTAGGAAATAATGAAATTATCACTTCTGCAAAAATTAAGGCAAATGAAGCAAAGATTGCGACAAATGAAGCACGACAAAGATTTGATCAGGCTATTAAATACCTTAATTCCAATAAATATGATGAAGCAAGAACTGCACTTGCTGAGGCTGATGAAAGTTATAAAAAATCTCTTTTGCTTGAAGAAAATGATTCCTTTAGAAATGAATTTTCTGCAAAAATTGCACAAACCGACGAAGAAATTACTGTAAGGCAGAACGAGTGGGTAATTACAACTGTTCGTTCTCTCATTACGCAGGCATACAACAGCTATTATTCTGGTGATTTTGAAACTTCAAAACAGTCATTGGATGATGCAGGAGAAATCTGGGAAAAAACTCAGGCTCAAGAAAATACTGAAATTGCGGAACTTATGATTCTTGTAAAAGAAGCATTGGAATCAACAGGAGGTAAAGAAATTGCCTTCTCAGATCCACTCTACAAAGATATGGGGGCATACTTAAACAATGCAAAGATTCACTATGAAGAAGGGGAAAAATTATATCAGTCTGGAAAAATTGAAGAAGGAACTGCACTTTTAATTCAGGCCAGAGATGAAACTAGAAAAGTCCAGAGAGTTTTCCCTAAAAATTTATATGCAAATAATCTGAATCTTTTAATAAATAAAATCCTTGAACCGTCTCTTTATCAAAGCACAATTACGCAAAAAATTAATCAGGCAAAGGCTTCTTCAAATTCTGGTCGTGTAATTGACATGCAGACAGCTTTAAAGGATTTAAAGGAACTTAGCTCTGTTGTTCCTGATAACAAAGAGGTAACTTCTGCGATAAAAGATATGGAAAATCAAATTGCCCGTGTTGCGCAATCAGAGCAGATAAAAAAAGATATTGCCCGTTCTGAACAACTTACACGGCAAGCCCAGAGAGAAACCAACATCACTCGTAAAGTTGCACTCCTTGACGAAGCTTTAAGTTTAAACAGGCGGAATACTCTTGCTCAGCGATTAAAGGATCAGGCATATATTTCAAATACTGCAGGTACAACCGTAAAAAACTTTTTGAATGACGCTGATGAAATACGATATACTCAGGCAGAGAGATATTATAATGATGGACTTAAAGATCAGGCTCAAAACCTGATTGATGATTTATATAAACGAAATCCTCAGGTTTCAAAGGTAATAAAATTAAAACGACGAATCGAGAATATGTAGGATGAAAAAATATACAGGATTTATCAAAAAATTAATTTTCTCACTTTGTTTTATTTCTCTTTTCCTTTCATCATTGCATTCTCAAAATTTATACTTTGAAAATCCAGTTGCCCTCACTCAAAAAAACACGAGTTTCCCTGTTGTCCTTAATTCTCCTGATAAAAATTATCTTTTCTTTGAGGAAGTAAAAAACGGACGTCTGTTTGTAAATCTTATGACAAAAGAGGATTCTTCAAAGAATTGGAGTGAACAGAAAACTGTTGCAGGTCCGTATGAATTTTCTGGAGATGTTCCTGATGTGTATACCGCCTGTGTGCTGGACAAAGGAACCTTAAGTATTGCAGTTACTGAATCAGAATATGAAATCGGAGTGTATACATCTTCTGACGGTGGTAAAACCTTTACTTCTGTAAAACTTTTAATGAAAGGTCAGAGGGTTGTTGCCCCCCGAATCTTTAAAACCAAGAATGACGGATTTATACTTTTTGTATCCTTAGGAACTGAGAATAAATTCTCTCTTGCCTATGCCGTTTCAAATAATGGCGTTTCATGGTCAAAATTAACTCAGTTTGCTCCTGCGATTGAACTTGATAACACTTTTTCTCCATACCTTTGTCCTGTACCGGAAGGCGATTTGATTATATTTCAGTCGCATTTTTCTGTACCTGATAAACCAAAGACATTTCAACTTTACGCTACGCTGTCCTCTGATAATTTTAAAAGCTTTTCGCCCATCACATTATTTACAGATGATAGGACAACTTCTTCACGCAGAACAAATTCATTTGTTGAGTATTCAAATCAAAACCCCGTACTTTTTGCCGATAAGGAAGGAATTTGGTGTGCATGGGAAAGAAATGAGACAAAATCAGAAAATATCTACATTGCCCTTGCCAGAATCAGTCCGAATGGTCAGTTTGCAGGTAAAACCCGTGTAAGAGAATATTCAGATCTAAAAGCAAGTCATAGACCTCTGTTTTTTTTATATGATAATTCTACATATCTCATGTGGTTTGATAATAACAATGGTGCCTATAATGTACGTAAAAATTCAGATGGAAGTTTTACAAGTGAGCGTCTGATTAAAAATAGTTCTAGCGCAACCTTTACATATCCTGTAATTTCAAGATTAACCGGTGAGATATCATATTTATGGCAGAAAAACGAAGGAAAAAGTCAGATATTTATTGTTGCTCAGGATAAATCTGCTCAAAAACCTATACTGGACGCCGTAAGTTTTAAAGAAAACGACAGATCAACAAAAGAATCTGTAAAAATAAAAGTAACGATGCCTCCAGATACAAACGGAATTTCTGGTTATGTCTGGAGTTTTTCATCTGATCCTTTATACGAGCCATCTGTGGAGCCTCAAAATATCATCGTTGAAAACAATATTGGCTCAGGGCGCTCTTATACCATTACAGCAAAAGCACCATCAGATGGCCAGTATTATTTTAAATCAAAAGTTCTTGATGTTGCAGGAAACTGGTCGGATTCTGCTGTAATAACTTATTACCGTGATTTAACTCCTCCTCAAAAATTAAAAATCCTTCCTTTAGATTTTGATGATTCAGGTTTTATAAAAGATTCAGTTTTTAATGTCAGATGGCAGAATAACGAAAATGATGATGATATAGCCGGTTATAGCTGGACGATTACGAAAGTTGAAGAATTGAATAAAACTTATGCTGATTCTCCAAATCATCCTTTAGGGGAAAATAAATCATCTGCAAAAGATTATTCAGATTCAATTTTTGAAAACCAGGAAAAATACAGTAAAAATGCTAAAAATCCACCAAAGACAATCCTGACAAAAGATACGTTTAAAAGTTTTAATAACTACAGAAACGGCATCTATGTCTTTAGTGTCAGTGCTATAGATAAAGTGGGAAATATAGGTGAAAAAGAAAGCGTTCTGTTTGTAATAAATAAATACAAGCCTTTTACCTTAATTTCAGGACTTAATACAAAGAAAGATGAATACGGTTCATTCATAATATCTGTTTACGGACAGGATTTTAATTATGAAGGATACATTGATCAGATTTACATTGACCGTGATGGTAAAGCTCCTTATGATAAAACTCTTTATTATAACCGTGGTGACTATAAAATTAATTCACAAAGTTTAATTTCAAATATTCATGTTGAGGAACTTGAAATCGGAACTTATGGAATTTATCTTCATCATACAGAACGGGGAATTTCTCCACAAAGTACCTCTCTTAAACAAAATAAATTCAGTGTAGATGAGTCTGGAACGGTTAAAATTGAACATCCTTATGTTGTTTCTCCGCTCTGGTCTCTTTCTTCTGAAAATAAAAATATATCTCTACAGATAATTGATATCCTGACTGTTTTCCTTGTGCTTCTTTGTATAATAGTTGCAGTGTTTGCAGTTCGGGGAATAGTTATTGTTGCAAAAGAATCTGTTTTAATTCAGACAGAAGTTACAGCGTTGTTAACAGGAGAAGTTATGCCGTTGACTGTAAAAAAAGAAAAAGTTCACAAATTAAAGAAAAAACAGACAAGCCTAAAATTAAAACTTGTTGGATTTACAGTTTTACTAGTACTTGCAATTGTTCTTATGGTCAGTGTTTCTTTAGGTAATCGAATGGTTACTACTCAAAGGCAGACTCTAGTACAGAGTATGCGTGAACAGGTAGTTGTTCTGCTTGAGGGAATGTCAAATTCTGTACAAAACGCAATGATTGACGCAGTAGAGGGAGGCTCAACGGTAGGCCTTATTGATCTGGTTCGTCAGGCAGATACATTTCAGAGTGCAATTTATGCAACTTTAATCGGGCGAGGAAACAATTCTTCTGATTCCAATATAGATTATTTCTGGGCTTCCACAGAAACAACAGATTCAATTTTAAAAAAACTTGATTCAGGGGAAATAATTGCAGGAAAAAGTCGTTTTAACCCTCAGACTGTGGAGGCAGAAATTGCACAGAATTGTTTTGAATTGGAACTTGCTGCTCATGAAAAAATAGATCCGATACTTGATGAAATCGCAAAAAAATATTCAAAAGAGAAAAAAGATGAATATACATCGATTTTGCGGGATTTATCCCGTAGTGCGACCCGTGCAATTCCTGATTTTAATGAAGACACGTTGAACGAGAACAATTTAATTTATACATTCTATTATCCTGTTTTCTATAAAAATAATAACGACAATGACCTGCTTCACGGTGTGCTTGTTCTTCAGATTTCTATCGAAGATTTGATTGCTTCATTAAAGCGTTCTCGCATTACAATCATTATAATTGCACTTATCGTTGCAGCGGTTGCAGTTGCGCTGGGTGTTGTCGGTTCCTGGGTTCTGGCTTCTCTTATAGTTGAGCCAATAAAAAAACTTGTAAAACATGTAAAAGTTATTACGGAAACAAAAGATAAAAAACTGCTTAAGGATTTTTCAATTGAGATAACAACCGGCGATGAAATCGGGACTTTAGGGCAGGCTGTTAACGAAATGACTGACGGACTTGTAAAAGCTGCAGAAGATGAAGAAAAGGCAATGGAACAGGAAAAAATGGCTCTCGATGGAAAAGCCGTACAGCAGACTTTCCTTCCTCTTTTAACAACAGATAAGGGGTCAAAACAGACTACTTC
>JAZSJM010000012.1:0-3889 GCA_045534325.1 Treponema sp.
TAGAAACGGCTGTAAACGCATTGTTCCGCTTGATTGTATTCAGGAGTCTGCTGAGTTTTCAAACGGAAAAGAGACAAAAAATTTGATGAAAAAACTGGAATCTTTGATAGATAATCAGTCAAAAAATTCAATTACTTTTCATGACGATGGACGGATTGAAATTGAAAACCTGTATTACAATCTGGTTCCGGAATCGACAGAACTTCTGGAATTAAAACGATATCTCGTACTTGATGTCCGTAACAGCACTGCAAGATTTTATGCTGAAGCTGGTAACGAAAGCTTTTATATCGGGGATGAAGAATACGAGCAGATTTTGTCTGCAATGAAAGATCAGATGAAAGAAGAATGCGGTTTTGTTCCTGACCTGTCTTATGGTGAAAACAACTTTGACCGCCTTGTAAACTTTGCAAGATTTCCTTTTGCACCGGAATTGAATGAGCTTTGTAATGAAGAAATACTGGGACCATCATACTGCGAAATAGAAGAAGAACTTAAAAGGAGTTCTGATAGTGTCAAAAAATTCATACAGTATACTGGCCTACCCTATACTCCAAAGATCAACAGGTTGTTTTTGCAGGGACACCGTATCTTCCTTGAGTATCTGAATATCTGGAGTATGGGATTCAGGGATGAAAAAGTAATTGAGAAGTTGATGGATGCTGATTTTCAGAAAATATTTGCGGCATCCTGTCCATTTACTGCGATCTCAGCATTGGAAGGAGATATAGGATTCCTATTTCAGTTTTATGATGAAAAAACTGTTGCAAAACTGATGAAGGGCCGTTTTTCTTCTGAGCGGGGATGCTACACAACAAGCGATGCCCTTCATTATATGGTACTTTTGGATGAGGGTGGAAATCTTACGCAGAATGTAATCGACAAAATCGGCAATGAAGGATTTACTGAGTACAATCATAATCTTTTGATGAAAATTTTCCGCGAGACTCATCCTGCGGAAGAAGAACACTTTGAAAACAAAGATATTACCTATAGTGATGAAGAAAAGAGTCTTGAATGGGAAAATGGAGGCTACAAGTTTTGCCTGCCAGAAGATACAAACCGCCTGGTAGATATCGGTTCTAAGATGAATATCTGCGTTGGGCACTTGTACCGTGATAAGGCTGTGAATAAAGAATGTACGATTGTTTATGCCCAGAAAGACGATGAATACGAGCTGTGCATTGAAGTTCATAAACATAATGAGCATTTTCGACTGGTTCAACGAAGTGCTTTTAATAATCAGGATCCGCACGGAAATGACCTGTTGATTTTTAAGCAATGGTGCCGGGTTAAAGGTGTCAGCTAAGAAATTGAATCTCGTGTTAATATTCCTCTCGTTCAAATTCCTTTTTGAAGTTCTTATTCACCTTTTTATATTCCTTAGGATAATGCACTTTCATGTACATTTCCCAGTAAGCCATCAATGTGTATGAAACTGCATGAGATTTGTTGAAAGCATAACCAGCGAATGGAATCAGAATTTCGAAGATTTCAACAGCTTGTTCTTCTGTTATGCCCTTCTGTACGGCTCCTGAAACAAAATCCTCTTTTTGATTCAGGAGAACATCAGGCTTTTTCTTTACTAAAGCGCGGCGGAACATATCTGCTGCTCCAAGGGTATAATCTGCTATGTTTTGTGCAATCTGCATAATCTGTTCCTGATATACAGGAATACCATAGCTTTCCTGTAATATTTCTTCGCAGCCGGGAAAATCATTTCTGTATCGAACAGATTCTTTTCTCTCTATCATTTCCGGAATGTAATCCATGGGACCAGGACGATACAAAGCATTTATAAGAACAAGGTCAGAGAAGGTTTCTGGTTTGAATTGTTTTAGAATCTTCTTCATTCCAAGGCTTTCAAACTGGAAGACATCTGTTGTGCTGCCTTTTGCGAATGCTTCTATTGTGCTTTCGTCTTCTAATGGGATAGTTTTGTAATCAAACTCAACCTTTTCATTTCTTGCAATTTCGTCTGAAAGCTGCTTGAGTTTTGTCAGTTGCTTCAGCCCGAGTAAATCATTTTTATAAAGTCCGATGAATTCCAGAATATCAAATGTATATTCTGAATATAACCAGTTGGTTTTCTCATCCTTCAGAACAGGAACATATTGAAAAGCTGAATTATTTGTTACAATGTATCCGCTTGCATGTAGCCCTTTGTTGCATTTTATGCTTTCCAAACAACGGGCGATTTTTAAAAGTTTTTCATTCTTTTTGTCACGGAAGAATCCCTGAAGTTTTACTCCATCCCAATGAGGGATTGTGTCATTGTTGTAAACATTTGAACTGCTATCCATAAGTCTTGAAAGAGATAATCTTGGATTGTAATTGTTAACAATTATTGTTTTAATCTGTTCAATTTCTTCGTCAGCGTAATTAAGGTATTTCCCAGCTATTTTAAGAGACTGCCAGCACTTTAATCTTCCATACGATATGATTCGAATAACGCTTCCGCTACCGTATTTCTCTTTTAGATGATTAATAACTTCGTCTAAGCGTTCATAGTCATAATCAATATCAAAATCAGGATAGCAAAGTCTCAAAGGACTTAAAAAGCGTTCATACAAAAGACCATGTTTTAAAGGATTTACATTTGTAATTCCAAGCAGGTATGACACAAGCGAACCTGGAGCACTTCCCCGTCCAGGTCCGTGCTCAATTCCGTTTTGTGAACACCAGGTTACTAGTTCGTGGTGCAAGAGGAAGATTCTTTCCCAGTGATGAGTGATGATATCGTTCACTTCATATTCCAGTCTGGCTATGGCCGCATTTATATCTTCAAACTCGGAAGCCTTCGATTCTAGTCCTTCATAAGCAAGAGCTTTAAGAGTTTGTTCTGCATTGTCAAAATCTGGAAGGCTATCCAAAAGTCTTTCATGTGCTCCTGGTGTAGTGAAATAGTCTTCTGGGAAGATGAATGAAATCTGTTCTTCAATGTGTCGCAGGTTTTCCAGAAGTTCTGGATGTTTAATTTTTTTCAGAAACGGAATTATCTCAGTGTCGTCACAGAAGTAATTTTCAGATTCTACTTCAACATGATTGATAAGATATAATTTCATTGCTGCAAGAGCTTCAGAATCTTCCTTTTCAATAAATCTAATACGACTTGTGATTACGCATTTTGTCGTATCAAGTTTTTCAGCGATTTCAGGATGAGCCTCCAAATCTAAAAAATCAATTTGCGTATAGAGATTATCGCTGAATAAATCTTGAAGACCTTTATCAGAATAGAGCGCTGTGCAAACAAAATGAGAAGCTTCATCTTTTGTGAGCGGTAGTTCAGTTACGGTAATCGGGCAGTTATTGGCTTCCTGAATATCAAGTGAATGCCTGCAAAGAATTTTATATGCTTCAAAATCCTTGCAAAGAAGATTTACTTCGTTGTTTCCAAATGCGATTTTCTGTCCGACTATCGGCTTGATATTATTGTGTTTACAAAGCAGGTAAAACTCAATTACTCCGCTGAGAGTTCTGTCTGTAAGGGCAAGCGCCTTCATATTCAAAGACTTTGCTTTTTTAACAAGGTCTGGAATACGGGCAATGCTCTCCCCTATTGAAAAATCAGACAGTACATCCAGAGGAATATATATGCTCGCAGGAGTTCCTTCCGGGCATTCATAAGTACATAAATCCATTTCATCACCTCACAAAGAGTATACGAGGTGAAAACTATCATGTTGTGATATTGTACAAAATTATTTTACCGCTTCCTTCAATTTTTCCAGAACCTTTACCATTGCAAAAGTATCAAGTTCACAGTAACGCAAGAGATGTTCACGCCATTCTTCCAGTTCCTTCTTTTCCATTTTCTGCATGGCAAGGAAGGTATTACTGGCCTCGCTTCCATTATGAACACCTTCCAGGTTATGATAGTTTAAACTTG
>JAZSJM010000041.1:0-22577 GCA_045534325.1 Treponema sp.
AGTTGGCCATTAGTATTGTCTTCCTAAGACCGCTTGGCCTCCGACTTGCAGTAATTCCACCGGCAATCCATAGATGTTGTGTACCACCATATCTGTTTGTCCTGCAATCCTGAAGGAATCTGGGTTCACCATAGGAATTCAATTCATCTGAGCGACTCTCTTCTATCAGATTTTTGTCTGTTAATACAAAATAATGAGGCACTTCCTGTAAATACGGTAGAACTTCTGAGTATTTTATTCCATGTAACTGAATAAAATCCAAAACACCTTCCTTTACAAGGGTTGCGGCGGCTTTTGCCTCCTCGCTTTCAGGGCGGGTTACTACTGCAACTTTTAATGCCTTTATTTTATTCAAAACGGACTTTAACTGCTCAAATTTTGAACCGTAAACATTTCTCTGATACTCGGTTGCAAAAATAAAACCGACAAAATCTGCTCCAAGTTCATCCGCAAGTAAAAGATCTTCTTTTTCCCTTATACCGCAGATTTTAACCATAGGATAGTCAGATTTTTCCTTGTGATTATACACTTTTTGTGCAAGTTCGATAAGTTTTTTTCCACAATCGTCTTCATTTTTTTGAATAAATGATTTTACAAATTGCCCTGCTTTTTCAGGATTTCTGGCTGCAAATTCTCCAAGAAGGATTCCTGAAAATCCCATTGAGGCAATTTTCTCTGCCGCCTGAGGGGTTGTGATTCCGCTTTCAAAAATCACTTTTCCACCTAGTTGTTTTTTTAGCATTGCAGGAACTAAAAGATCTATCGTAAAATCCCGCAGGTTTCTGGAATTTACACCGCAAACTATAGTTTCTTCATATTTTTCTTTTATTCTTAAAACCTTTTGAACATCCTCATTACTTCGAACTTCAACCAGCGCTTTTATTCCTAGATTTTTACAACGCTCTGTCATTGAAGTCAGTTTTTCAAGGGTGAGAATTCCCGCAATCAGTAAAACTGCATCGGCTCCGCATCTGTAGGCAATATCAATTTCTTCTTCATCGATTAAAAAATCTTTTCGAAGCACGGCTACGTCATCAACGGCATTACAAATATCAATTAAATCTTTAAGGCAACCCTTAAAATAATTTTCTTCCGTTAAGCAACTGATTGCAGAAGCACCGTTCCGCTTATAATTCAGGGCTGTTTCAACAGCATCAAGTTCAGGTGCTATATCACCCTTGCTGGGACTTGCTCTTTTTACTTCAAGGATTACACCTTTCCTGTCCATAAATGGAACAATTTTTCTTGTCCTTTTTTTTGGAATTTCATATCCAAACGTATATCCTTTTTCTTCTATGTCTTTTTTTCTTCTTTCTACAATCTGTGCTACTACGTTTTCTGCCATTATATGTTTTGACTCACTTTTTTTATCTGTTCAAGTTTTGCAAGGGCTTTTCCGCTGTCAATGGCATTCAATGCCATATCATAACCAGCCTTAAGATTTTTTGCCTTGCCTGATAAATACAACACAGCCCCTGCATTCAATGCAACTGCATATCTTATTGTTTTTCTTCCCCTTCCGTTTAAGATTTCAAGA
The DNA here is from genome assembly GCA_045534325.1 of Treponema sp. GTDB lineage: Bacteria > Spirochaetota > Spirochaetia > Treponematales > Treponemataceae > Treponema_D. The sequence continues at coordinate 1,538 of JAZSJM010000041.1, forward strand.
CCTAAAGCTGCATTTTCTTCCCCGCTTCCGCCGACAAGTTCCTCAGGATATGCCTCTGTAATCCCAAATTTAAGAGGGTCAATCACAAATGTCGCCTCATTTCCTTTTTCGTCGATTATATACGCATTTGTTTTTGCACATGGAGAAATTTCGTCGTATCCGTCATCGGAAGAAATTACCATAACACGCTTTGCACCAAGGGACTTTGCCGCCCGTGCATAATCTTCGATTAAATCCTTAGAGTAAACTCCCAGCACTTCATACTCTGCCCCCGCAGGATTTAAGAGCGGTCCTAAAATATTCATTACAGTCCTTACCCCTAACGCTTTTCGTACAGGAGCAGCAAAACGCATTGCAGAGTGGTATACAGGTGCCATAAGGAATCCAAAATCTGTTTTTTCCACAAGTTCTGCCGTCTGTGCCGGAGACGCCATAATATTAATTCCAAGATTCTCAAAAAAATCTGCTGCACCAGATTTAGAAGAAACAGCTCTATTACCGTGCTTTGCCATTGGCTGACCACAACTGGCTGCAATAACGGCAGACAAAGAAGAAATATTAAAACTTCCTTTACAGTCTCCTCCTGTTCCAACAATTTCTGCCAGTCCTTTTTTGTTGCATGGAAAAACCGCCTTTTTCTTTAAAAGCGCACGAGCACAACCTATCATTTCGCTGGTTGCGATTCCCTTAGCCTGCATTGCAACCAGTATTGCAGCCATTACCCTTTCATCCATATTGCCGTCGGTTACATTTTCCATAAAGAACGATGCCTGCTCTTCACTCAGGGCTTTTCCTTCCATAAGCTGATTTAAATATTCTGCAACAGGAAGATTTTCTCTTCTATAATTTAAGAAATTCAAGAAGATGTCTTTACACCTTTCGCTTGCAATACTTTCAGGATGAAACTGAACGCCTTCAATCGGTAAAGTTTTATGACGAATTCCCATTATATCGCCATCATCAGAAGTTGCAGTAATTTCAAAATCCTCACTCAAAGTGTCTTTATCAATTACGAGGGAGTGATATCTGGTAAATTTGCAGGACTTTCCGATGGTACGAAACAATCCTTTTCCATCAAGATTTATATCCTGAATGATTCCATGACAAACATGCTTTGCGTGAATTATTTTAGCCCCAAAGGCTTCTCCTATTGCCTGATGACCAAGACAAATTCCCAAAACAGGAATTTTCCCGGCAAAAAATCTAATTGCCTCTACACTTACCCCAGCATTTGAAGGATTACCTGGCCCTGGGCTTACAATTAGCTGACTAGGGTTCATCTTTAAAAGTTCATCAACTGTATATTCATCGTTTCTTACAACTTTAATCTCGTCTTTTGTGTACTGGGCAAGGCTCTGTACAACATTAAATGTAAAGGAATCGTAATTATCTATAACTAAAATCATATTCTTCTCCTGACAACTTTATTTTGTTAAGGTATCGATTAAAGCACCGAGTTTTTCCTGTGTTTCTGTAAATTCCCGCTCAGGAGTTGAATCATAAACAATACCTCCTCCTGCCTGTAGGCTCCAGACGTTATTTTTGCACAGTGCACTTCTGATTGTTATACAAAAATCAAGATCCCCATTATTTTGGATATAGCCTACCGCCCCTGCATAAAAACGTCTTTTTGTTTTTTCCAGTCCGCTTAAAATCTGCATTGCGCTGATTTTTGGAGCTCCAGAAACCGTTCCTGCCGGAAAACTTGCCCTCAAAACCTGAATAGGCTTTACATCTTCTTTGACAATTCCTTCAGTATTACTTACAAGGTGAATTACATGAGAATACTTTTCGCATTCCATATACTGCGGAACAACCACAGTTCCTGTTTTGCAGACACGACCAAGATCATTTCGTGCAAGGTCTACAAGCATTAAATGCTCTGCCTGCTCTTTTGGATTATTTTTTAACTCGGCAGAAAGTTCATTATCTTCTGCTTCATTTTTTCCTCGATGAATTGTTCCCGCTATTGGATGTATAGAAGCTTTTCCATCCCTTACTCGTACTAAACTTTCTGGAGATGCTCCTGTCAGCTGAAAGTCTCCAAAATCAAGATAGAACATATAAGGCGAAGGATTTACTTTTCTGAGTTTTCCATAAACCTGCATTGCAGTAGCCTTACATTCAATCTGAACACGACGACTTGGAACCGCCTGAATGATATCACCGTCAACAATATGTTTTTTTAATTCGTTAACCTTATGAACATATTCATCCTTTGATTTTTTCAAATCCGTAAGCATTTTATAATCAAAATGAGTCTCGCCTTCATCAACATACGAAAAATCCATATCGTTAAATCTCTTTATAAATTTTTCAACTGCTTCTTCAAGGTCAATTTTATGCTCATTGTAGTTAAAGGCAAAAATATGAATATTTTCCGTAAAATGATCAAATACAATGTAAATGTGGCCTACAATAAAAAGACTTTCAGGCACGCCAAGCTCATCTTCCTGCTCAAAAAAACGAATATTGTCGCAGCGGCGGGCAAATTCATAACTAAGATATCCTAGTCCAGAAGCTGGAACAGGAAACTCTCCTGATTTACCAAAATCCTTATGCTGATTTGCTATATATAAAAGCGCATCAAGAATGTCTGCCGGTTTTTCACGACCGATTGCATCCAAAGAAGGTTCTTCGGCTTTAAAATTTATTCTTTTTCCGTCCACAAGAAATGCCACCCCGTCATCATCCTGTATAACTTTAAAAGCCTCGTCTGCCAGCAGGATTGAATAGCGCTCTCTCCCTTTTTGAAAACTAGCAGATTCCAGAATTGCCTTTGCACCTATTTTTCTGGCTAGAGAATAAGGAGTGTAGCGCTCACTTGAGATACATTTATATAAAGACTGCGACATATTTTTCCTCACTTCAAACGTTTCTGTAAATAGAAACTGTTACTTTATAAAGAAACAATAATACATTCTTTGGTTACTGTCAATAGAAACATCTATTTTTTGTATCGCTTTTTTTTTATTTTTTTTATATATTTTTTGTATGAATAAAGACTCAAATCAAAATACACAGCATCAGGAGCAAACAGGGGATAAAACCGCCCTTGTAACAATAATCGGGCGCCCTTCAGCAGGAAAATCAACCTTTTTAAACACTGCGTCAGGTGAAAAAGTAAGTATTGTAAGTTCAATTCCTCAAACAACAAGAAACGCAATCCGCGGAATAGTAAACACATCTTTAGGGCAGCTTGTATTTGTAGACACCCCTGGTTATCACGAGTCAGACAAAAAAATGAATCTTCGCATGCGTAACATCGTAGCGGATCAGCTGAACAATGCAGATGCAATTCTTTATGTCATCGATTCAACCCGTTCCTGTGGCGAAGAAGAAAAATTAATTACAGCCCTTTTAAAGGGACACGAAAAAAAGACTGTTTGTGCAATAAACAAAATTGATGAAAAAACTTCAAATCCCCAGGCTGTAAGATTTTTTTTACGAGAACAACTTCTGGAGCTGGATGAAAATAAAATTCTGGAGACATCTGCAAAAGAAGATAAGGGAATAAACGAGGTTTTACGCTCGCTGTACTCTCTTGCTCCTGTTGCTCCACATCTTTACCCTGAAGAATTTTACACGGATCAGGAAGTAGATTTTAGAATTGCAGAAGTTATACGCGAACAGGCTATTAACCGCCTTGAGCAGGAAATTCCTCACTGCGTGTACGTTCAAATCGCCGATATGGAGATGCGCTCGCCAACAAAGATGTGGTGCCGTGCCTTTTTATGCGTAGAAAAAGAAAGCCAGAAAGGAATTGTAATCGGCAAAGGGGCACAGATGATAAAAACAATCCGTGTTGAATCCATAAAGCAATTAAGAAAACTTTTTGACTACAAAATTGACCTAGACCTGCAGGTAAAAGTAGACAAAAACTGGCGACAAAACGATTTTAGGCTAGATAAGCTGCTTAAATAATTCAAACTGAGCAATTCCCTGATAGCGAAGCATACTCAGGCCGTTGCATACTCTACATCCGCTTGCATCGGCCCGTGCCATAACAGGAGTTACCTCAGGAGAATAAATTATATCGTAAACAAATTCCTTACCGTTAAAGTCATAAAACCAAATTGGATCATTGTCCTGATTTGACTGTTCATTAGAACCCATTCCCTTTGAGGTAGTTTGAACAATTATGTCCGAATACTTATTCAGTTTTTGCAGGCTTTCTGGACCTAAAGTTGCATATTCAAAACCGTATTTATCGGCTATAAGGCGGGCTTTTGCAAGCGTCCTGTTGAAAACACAGGCTTTAGCTCCAAGTTCCTTTATGACATAAGCAATTGCCCTGCTTGCTCCACCAGCCCCGATTATCGCAACTTTTTTTCCTTTTAGATTCTTAAAACCCGTAAATTCAAGAAGAGCCTTTTCAAATCCAAGAGCGTCCGTATTATAACCTTTCCAGCTGTCTCCGTCGCGAACAACAGTATTGCATGCACCAATTGATTCTGCCTTAGCATCTATATTACGTAGCAAAGGTATTACCGTTTCTTTATGAGGAATTGTTACAGAAAAGCCCTGTATATTCAATGTTTTTGCAAACATCATTGCATCTTCAATTGTTTCAGACTTAAATGGAATATAAACAGCATTTAAATTATTTTCACTAAAAAATCCATTTTGCAATTCTGGACTCGAAGTAACTTTTAAAGGATATCCCGTAATTCCAAATATCTTTGTATCTGAATTAATCTTTCTGTAGTGATAAACTCCATCCAGCGTAATAGGATCTGTATGACCAATTGCAAGAAGATTTCCCAAAAGCTCAGAAGGACTAGTGTATGTTAAATATGAATGAAGTTTTTCAGAAAGTATTCTGGTTGGAAGCCCAAGCGGTCCCATTGCACACAAAATCTGTTCTGTATCAGCCCATTGCTCTGCATTTCTAAAAACCTTAGTAACATCTGCCAGAGTATGAGGCATAAAGGCAATTTTAGGAATTTCATAAGAATTAAGACGTAAACTATTGAACTTTTCTACGATATTATCTACAGGATCACTCATATTATGATATGAGCGAATAATTCTTGTTCCAAAAGCCTGAGCGGCATCTTCAAGACTAGGAACATGATAGTCCTCTTCAAAATCAACATAGGCAAAATTCTTTTTAGGATCTTCCTCGGCAAAAGCAAGTCCCCGGGCAAAAAGCATGGTACGGTTAGATTCACCTTCCACATACTGGCCACCGTCAATTTTTCGCCTTATGGTAAGAATAACAGGCGCATCAACCATTGCAGGAAATTCACGTATTCTAAGGCGTTCATCTTCTTCAAGAAAATCCACCCTAAGTTCAACTAAATCAATAAATTCTTTATAGTTTTCTACAATTTCAACATCTTCTGCTAAAGTTTTACCAGTAACACAAAGACAAACTAAAGGTCTTGCCATTTTTTACCTGCCAACTGTAATTCTTTTTGCTTCTTTTCCTGCCACACGAAGAATAAGTTCACTGCCTTCAGAAACTTCATATGGAATAGAAAAATGACCGCCGATATGATTAAGGGAAGCAATCTGTCTTCTCTGTCCATTTTTTTCTATGCACTCAACAGTCATTGCAACTGGATACTGGAATTGAGCCATTTCAGTCTCAAATATTCCATATACTAAATCATCATCATTTTTTGCAGGAAAAGCCATCTCAACAGCAATTCTTGTATAATTCGGAACATATTCCTTATCTATTTCCTGCTGAGCAACTACAGCATTTTCTTTTTCACCACGCTGAGCCTTATGTCCTGTAAAATCAAGAATAAGCTTAGAATCAGAAAGAAGTAAAAGCATTTCTTCAACAGTTTTTCCCATATAATAAGGAACTTTTGTATTATCAAAATTTGGACCACGGCTTACGATAAGATTTACAGTTACCGGTTCAGAAATTTTTGTACCTTCAGGAGGATTCTGCTCAAGAATGGTTCCGGCTTCAGCCAGGTCTGCTTTGTAAACAGGGTCAGCAAGAACTATAAGCTGCCTTTTTGCGCCTGTAAACATCGTTGTTAACTCTATTTTTACATCATCATATTTTTGACCAACATAGTTTCCAACTTCAGAAACAACAGCACCGCGACTGACTGTCAGCGTAACACGTGTTCCAGCCTTTACGATTGCCCCTGCATCCGGCGACTGATTTAGAATTGTTCCGAAAGGCTTTTCGTCATATCTGAGTTGAATTTTTGGATAAAGCTCTTTTACCTGCATTTCCATCAGTGCCTGTGTAAGTTCTTTTTCTTCTACCTGAGGAACAAGGACTTTTTCAGGACCTTTTACAGTTGCAAAAAATACGGCGAGACAGGTTAACAGCATTAAAATCACCGCAAGAATAACAGTTACATAAAGTGTTTTTCCATTTGCCTCAAGTTTGTACATAGTTTCGTTAAAACTTACACGACAATCCTGAATGTTAAAATTTCTGATCTTGTACTTTAACTTCGAAATAAATTCTTTTGCATCAAATTTCATTTGTTTTTCCTATAAAGTGATTTTATCATCTAGCACGCTTCCGATAAAGTCCCGTGCACCGTTTAAAAATGATTTATAATCCATTGATTTTTTTCCCTGCAGCTGAAGTTCTTTTACAATCAGAACCGTTCCGCCTCCGCAGGCAATTTCAATACCGATGTTTTTTCTGTAAGGCAGAACTGTTCCAGGGGCAATGTCTTTTTGTACAGTGTTTAATTCAGATAAAACACAAGCCTTCTCGATTGTAAGTTTTACCCCATTAAAAGCAGTAAAACACTTTGGCCAGGGCGTAAAGGCACGTATACGGCGATCAATCATAACGGCCTCTTCATTCCAGTTTATAAGACCGTCCTCTTTTTTTATAAATGGCGTGTAATCGCTTTCGCCTTCCTGCTTTTTACCTTCGGTTCTGCCCTGGGCATAGTTTTTTATCACTTCAATTAAAAGGCGGCTTCCTTCTTCCACAACCGGACTTTTTGTTCCATCTCCGTCCATCAAACTTAAAGTTGTTTCGGTTCCGTCAAGTTTTATAGAAGACTGCGCCAAAATATCGCCTTCATCAGTTTTCAAAGCCAGTTTTTGAACCGTAATTCCCAATTCACTTTCTCCACCTAAAATTGCTGCAGGAACAGGCGTACAGCCCCTGTGTTTCGGCAAGGCAGAGGGATGAAGGTTTATTCCTCCAAGAGGAAACAGACTTAAAAATTTTGGTCCGAAAATTCTCCCGTAATCAAAACTGACAAGCAAATCACAATCAAGAGGAGCAATCTGCGTGCGCTCAGGAGCAAGTAAATGTTCAAATTCAAAAACTTTCAGTCCGTTGATTTTTGCAGCAGTGGAAACTTCCGTCGGAACCAGGTCTTTGTGTCTTCCTCTGGCAGAAGGCGGATTAGAAAGAACTCCTGCTATCTCAATATTAAGTGCACCACCTTCGTCTGAACGAGAAAATTCAATTAATTTTTTTAACACCAAGGCAGAAGCCAGTGGCGAACCAGCGTATAAAATTTTCATTTTCTTGCGTTTTTCTTTGCTTCTTTTGCGGCAAGTTTTGCAGCAATCGAGGCTGCTTTTTTTGCTTTTTCAGCCTCTTTTTTTTCAGCACGCTCAAGTCTTTTTTTCATCTGAGCACTTACCTTTGCGGCAAATTCAGGGTCCCCCCTGTCTATGTAAACTATTCCATCAAGATGATCATTTTCGTGCTGGATTACACGGGCAAGAAGACCGTCCGCATCCAAAGTAAATTGCTTTCCGTTTTCATCTAACGCCGTAACAGTTACTTCCTGCGGTCTAATAATCGTTTCATCAAATCCTGGAAGAGAAAGGCAACCTTCATCATACTCACACATTTCCGCGCTTGTTTTTATTATCTGCGGATTTATAAAAACTCGTCGTATTCCATCATCAGCCGTTACAACAAAAAATCTTTTTGCTATTCCAATCTGCGGTGCTGCAAGCCCCACTCCCTCTGCCTCGTCCATAGTCTTGAACATCTCGGCAAAAAGAGAGCGCATTTCATCATTTATTTCTGATTCTTCAACAGGTGAACATTTTTGACGGAGAATTTCTTCCCCCAGTTTGTATATTTTCATAGCAGATAAAAGTTATCACAAAATAAGACTTTTTTCCACAGTATATGGGGCTTCCCCGCCGTAAAAACGGCGGGTCGGGCTATCCGCAGTTACATTCCTTCGCTCTGCTTCGGAACGCTCTGACGAGCGCTGCTGCTATCCCTAAGCCGTGTTATCTTCAATTGTAACTAACTTATAAATTCACTAAAATATACAAAACACAATCGAGGAAACAATAATGATAAAAATATCTGCTTATTCTCAAATTGAAGATTCTTTTTTTACAGGACGGGATTTCGGAACATCTTTAGACATTGTTAAAGACGTTCTTGTTGATGTTAAAAACCGCGGAGATAAAGCTCTATTTGAATATGGTGCTAAATTTGACGTAAGCGCTCCTTCAACTTTTTTAATTCCCAGCGAAGAATTAAAGAATGCAGCAGATAAAATGAAGCAGACAAATCCAGAACTTTATAATTCCCTTTGCTACAGCCGCGACCTTGCATTGCGTTTTGCAAAAAAACAATCAGAATGCTTTACCGACTTTGAGGTAGAACTTGAACCGGGATTATTTACAGGTCAAAAAAACATACCGGTAGACAAAGCCGGTGTTTATGTTCCCGCAGGAAGATTCCCGTTAGTAAGTACAGTTGTAATGACCGTAACACCAGCTGTTGCGGCTGGCGTAAAAGAAATAATTTTATGCACACCACCAAGAGTTCATCCAGATGACAGACAAAAGGCCGAAAAAGAAGGAACAGGTATTCCAGGTAAACCTTTCACTGGAGGAAAACCTTACGCAGACGAAAACATCATGGCAGCCGCTTATATCTGCGGGGTAACAAAGGCGTTTGCATGCGGTGGCTCTCAGGCCATAGGTGCAATGGCATTTGGAACACAGACAATTCCACGCACTGACGTAATTGTCGGTCCGGGAAACAAATTTGTCGCAGAAGCAAAAAAAATGGTTTACGGAACAGTGGGAATCGATATGGTGGCAGGTCCTACAGAAGTATTTATCATCGCAGACGAAAGTGCTGATCCTGCATGGGTTGCCGCAGATCTTCTGGCACAGGCCGAACACGATGTAGTAGCCCAGCCGGTAATGGCAACTACTTCAAAAAAACTTGCAGAACAGGTTACTGATGAAATCGAAAAACAACTTGAAACACTTTCAACAAAAGAAACCGCCCGCAAATCCATAGAAAACTGCGGACTGATAATTCTTTGCGACTCACTGGAACAAGCTGCCGAGGCCGCAAACCGCAAAGCCCCGGAACATCTGGAGCTGGCCATGAGAGAAGGAGAAGAAAGAAACAAAATTGCTTCTCTCTGCCACAACTATGGCTCGCTTTTTATAGGACACTCAAGTGCCGAAGTTTTCGGCGATTATGCCGCTGGTCTTAACCACACACTTCCCACAAGCGGAAGTGCACGTTTTACAGGCGGATTAAGTGTAAGAGTTTTCTTAAAAACAGTTACAACGTTACGAACAGTAGAAGGAAGCAAAGGCGCAGTCGCATCAGCCACAGCAGCAGGTTATTTAGGAGATGCCGAAGGACTTGCAGGACACGCCCGCGCCGCAAGGATAAGACTTTAGTTTGTTAAATCTGCACCAAAGTATTTAATGGAAATTTCAGCAAGTTCTCCGCTTGCCTTCAATTCTTCAATCGCTTTATCAATTGCCTTTTTAAGGGCTTGAGTTTCTTTTCCTTTTCTTAAAGGAATTGCAACTTTACTTGAATTCTGTGTAAGAGAAGCAACTTTAAACGGATTAGCTGGCTGAACTTTCTGATAATAGTAGAAAGTTGCATTGTCATTTAAGGTTGCATCAGCGCGACCATGCTCAACAAGCTGTAAAGTTTCTTCAAATGAATCAATCGTAACAACAGTTGCACCAAAACTTTTTGCAAGCTCAGCGTATGTCGAACCGATTGAGTTTGTTGTCTTTTTACCAGCAAGATCTTCAAATGACTTAATAGAGTCATTATCTTTTTTTACAATAAGTGCTGTATGTGTATAGGCATAAGGTTCAGAAAAATCATATTTTTTTGAACGTTCCTCTGTTATTTCAACACCATTGCAACTGATATCATAACGTTTTGCATCAATACCGGCAAAAATTCCATCCCAATCAACTTCAACAAATTCTGCTTCAACTCCAAGTTTTTCGGCAATTTTTTTACCTACTTCTACATCGTAGCCTACAAGCTCATTTTTTTCGTCGTGATAAGTCCACGGAGCCCAAGCACCTTCCATTGCAATTGTAATTTTTCCTTTTGCTTTAATTTCAGCAAGAAGATCGCTCTCTGCTTTCTTAGAACATGAGCCTAAACCAAAAATCAACGCCAGCGTTAATGATGATAAAAGAATTTTCTTCATTTTTTTCCTCACAAAATAAATTCTGCAAAAAAATGCAGTTATTAAAATTTACACATGGATTTAAAAGACGGCAAGAAAATAAATATATTTTTCTAGTTTATAAGCAGAAAAAAATCGATAATTATAAAATTGATTTAAGTGAATTGACAAAATCTTTCGTGCGCTCATTTTTCGGATTTTCAAAAAAATCTTTAGAGGCTTGTTCCTCAATTATTTTTCCGTTTTCCATAAAAATCGTTTTTGTACTGACATTTTTAGCAAAATTAAGTTCATGGGTAACAACAACCATGGTCATGCCTTCATCTGCCAGCTGCTTCATAACCTGCAAAACTTCACCGATAAGTTCAGGATCTAAAGCACTTGTAGGCTCATCAAAATAAATAATTTGGGGATTAGAAGCAAGAGCCCGGGCAATTGCAACACGCTGCTGCTGGCCGCCTGAAAGCTGGTGGGGATAACTGTCAGCCTTATCACGAAGTCCGACTTTTTCCAGCAGTTTAAGTCCTGTCTCCGCTGCCTGCTGTTTTTTTATTTTTCTGGCTACAATGAGTCCCTCTGTTACGTTTTCCAGAGCTGTCTTATTCCTAAAAAGATTGTAATTTTGAAAAACGAACCCGGTTTGCATCCTTATTTTGTTTATCTGCTTTTTCTGAATGGAGTTTAAATCATAAAGTTCGCCGTCAAAACTTAAAGTTCCACCGTCTGCTTTTTCCAAAAAATTCAGACATCTAAGAAGTGTAGTTTTACCAGAACCACTGGGTCCTATAACAGAAATAACATCTCCTTTTTCTATTTTAAAACTTACATCATCAAGAACTTTAAGGGACGAAAAAGATTTAGAAAGATTTTTTATTTCAATCATTTTTCTTTATTACTCCCTTCATTAAAAAAATTAATTTTCTTTTCTGCTATACGCTGAATTTTTGTAAGCACGGTAGAAAATGCCAGATAAATAAGGGCAACTTCGATATAAAGAGCCAGAGGTTCGTAAGTTCGGGCAACAATACGCTGAGTCGACATAAACATTTCGGTAACAGTAATGTTTGCCGCAAGAGAGGTTTCTTTTACCATTGCAATCAAAGAGTTCGATAAAGGCGGAAAAGCCGTCTTAAAAGCCTGAGGGAGAACAATCCGCCAGAATGTCTGAAGGTAACTCATTCCCACACAGTATCCCGCTTCAATCTGACCATAAGGAACAGACTCAAAAGCGGAACGCATTGTTTCTGCGGTATAGGCCCCTTCGTTAACAGAAAAAACTAAAATTGCTGCAGGGAAAGGATCAATCATCACACCAAGTTTTGGAAGTCCGTAAAAAACCACATACAACTGAACTAAAATCGGAGTACCACGCACAACCCAGATATAAAAACGGGCAAGGTGTTTTAAGATTTTTACATCGGCAAACTGCACCAAAGCGGTAATAATCCCGATTATAAGGGCCAAAAAAAATGAAATTGCAGTAAGCGGTATTGTAGTAACGAGTCCAGGAATTAATATTTTAAGAAATGAGTCACAGATAATCTGCCAAAGGTGTTCATTCACTGTATACCCCGAACAAAACTATTTTTCCTTATGACGCTTATCAAGTTCATCATAAACATCCTGCCAGGTAACGCCCTCTTTGTACATCAAAACGCTCATAAAATAAATAAGGTCGGCAGTTTCCCAGATTACATCTTCGCGGGTTTCTGCTTCATCAGTCAGTTCTTCCGCCTCTTCCATAACTTTTTCGCGTACCCGCTTTGCGTCAAGAGTTGCAGTATAACTTCCCGGCTTTGGATTAGCAAAACGTTCAGCAATCGTTGCATATAACCTTTCCAGATTAGATTTAGCGTCAACCTCGCTTCCAAAGCATGTATAACTTCCTGTATGGCAAGCTCCGCCATTCGGAAAAACTGTAGCGAGAACAGTGTCTCGGTCGCAGTCAGCACGCATTTTTATCAAATTCAAAAAATGACCGCTTTCTTCACCTTTTGTCCAAAGTCTGTTCTTTGTGCGACTAAAGAAAGTAAGTTTTCCCGTTTCGAAAGATTTTTCAAAGGCTTCTTTATTTGAATAACCCATCATTAAAACTTCGCCAGAAGGACTTTGTGCAATTACAGGAATAAGCCCTCCTGTTTTTTCATAGTCAAGGCAATTTATAAATGCATCTTTCAGGTTTACTACACCTGTGTATAAAGCCATTCCCAACTGAACATCACATCCGATTTTTTCCAGTTCCACAATCTGCTCAAGAGAATTAACCCCGCCAGCAGCAACAACACGACATTTTACGGCTTTTCTTAATTCCCTGACAGCATCCATGTCAGTTCCCTGCATGCAACCCTCTTTTTCTACACAGGTAAATAAAAGTTCAGAACAGTATTTTTCGGCTTGTTTTGCCCCTTCCACCAAAGGAATATCAACGGTTTCAGTCCAACCTTTTACTGCAATTTTTCCATGGATGGCATCTACCGAAATTATTACACGCTGTCTTCCGATTGCCTCACAAAGTTCATTTATAAATTCTTCGTTAAGAACAGATTCTCCTTCTTTTGGAGAAGGGTTCCAGGCCGCAGAACCAATAATTACTTTTTCTGCACCAAGGCTGATAAGTTCGCGGGCTTTTTTTACAGTACGAATTCCTCCGCCGACACGCACATTGCCTTTTCTCAAAAGGTGCTTTAAAAGCGATGTATTTTTAGTATTTCCCTTTTCGTCAGTGTTGCGGAGAGCCTGATCAAGGTCAATTATTGCAACTTCTCCATAACGGTTAAAATCAGAAATAAGAGAGTCTGCATCATCTCGCTGAAGAACTAAATCTTTACCGTTTTTTAACTGGACTACATGTCCGTCTTTCATATCTATAGAAGCAATTACCATAATGAATGGATTATAGCAAAATTAAGCAGGAGGGAGAAGTCTCTCCCTTCGAGCGCACTTTGTTGCGCTCTACCCTCTCTCCTGGGGCAAAAAGCGGTTAAACATTCACTCAAAGACAGTCCTGCGGTCTGTCTTTGAGATTCTTTCAGTCAGTTACCCTGCGGAAGCTGCCCCAAGCCCCGTAATCAAAAAGGGTTAAATGAATTTTCATCACATTTTAAGTAAAAATTTGTATTTTTTATATAAAATATGCTTTTTTTCCCGTAAAAATTCTATTCATATAATTTTACCAATATCGTATTTTTTCAAATATTCACCTTAAATTTTTTATTTATATTATTTATAATGTTATAAACGCAATACTTTCAAAAAATTTTGAAAATTTTGTGTATCCAAAAATCAAATGATATGTTCTAAATGTGAACACTAAAGACCCGAAGGAGGCTCTTAAAAATGAAAAAATTAGTTACTTTCTTAGCTGCCTGTCTTTTAGCAGGAACTTTCGCTTTTGCAGAAGGTTATTTCAGTGCTGAAGATATGGAAAAAGGAACAATTTCTGCAGATACTGCAGTAGAAGACGGTTTTGTACTTCATGCTAACGAAGAAAAGTACATGAACATTGCAAAAAAACCAATGCACAAAGCTCCAAACGGAGACGAATTCAACATGGCTTTACAGCTTCAGGGTTCAGGAAAAGCAGATTACCGCTCAGTTTCTTTCCCTGCTAAAGCTGGAGAAAAAATTACAGTATGGGGAAACTCTACTTCTAAAACAGATATGCGCAACCTTGTTCTTGTTGGACCAGATGGAAAAACTGTAAAAGAATTCCCAATGGACATCGACGGAGAAGCAGGTACACCTGCTTCAGAAGGTTCTGTAAAAGCTCCTGCTGATGGAACTTACACAATCTATTCAAAAAAGTCTGGTATCAATATTTACAAAATCAGCGTTGGTAAATAAGTATATTTAAACCCGCACATCCCGCAGACTTTCTTGGAGGAGGTCTGCGTTTTTTTTAAAGAGGAAAACTATGAAAAAACTACTTTCTTTAGGAATCTGTGTTTTATTAGCTTTTTCTGCATTCGGACAGGAACGTCCGTCTTGGGATTCAGTTAAAGAACCAGAGATTAAATCTGTTGAGCTTTCAGAAGGAAATCCAAACGAGATTTCTGTTAAATTCTATGCTCCCACAGACAACAAGAATGCCGACAAAGGTTATGTAGAAATGCAAGGTCCATTCGGAAAGCCTGTAAAAAACACCTTTGGTAAGGCACGTAAAGCTGATAAACATTCAGAATTTGCACCTGAATTTTCAGGAAAATATTCTTTCACTGTTTATACACAGCGCAACGGCGAAACAAAGGCAAAGGCTTCCAAAACAGTTAATTTTAATTTCAGCCTTCCCCTTGCAAAACCAATTTTTGATATTCTGAATATCGGAAACACAACACTTTCGCTCAAGTGGGATGCTATAGTAGAGGCTGATTCTTACATCATCTCATATACAGACGGCACAGGAAAACGCATTGATCAAGCTCCGACAACAAGTCTTACAGGAGAAATCAAAGGTCTTAAAGCAGGAGATTATACCGACGTTATCGTATATGCAGTTCGCGGTAAAGAAAAAGTTGCTTCAAACACTGTTCATAAGCTCATCCGTGCAGAAAAAGAACGTGTATGGACATTTACAGAATTTGGAACATCGACAAATCCAAGTCGCAACCGTTTTGAACTTTTAGATCCAAATGATTTAAAGGTAAAACTTTATTCATGTACCTTTGACCCGAAAACTCAGAACATTTCAGAAAAAGGTGGAAAATTTGAAAGTTACTTTGACGGTATTTCTTTTTACTACACAGTAATTGATCCTAAAAAAGAAAACTTTGAATTAACAGCTACAGTTCACGTTGATTATCACAACCCTATGCCAGACGGACAGGAAGGTTTTGGAATTCTTGCAATTGACCGGCTCGGTGTTGAAGGTCAGCCTTTGATGATTGCCTACAACAACTCGGCAGGTGTCATCACACGTAAATTTACAACACACGTAAACGGTGTAAAAAAAGAAATCAAAAACGGTATCGGAGCCCGCTTTGTCAGCGGTCTTACAGACCAGGTAATCGCTTTGGGTGACGAAGGTATCAAAGCTCATGCCACAAGTAAATCTGACGCATTTTCTTATGATCAAGGTTCAGACTCAATCAAAACAGACGATACATACCGCATAACCCTCAAAAAAGACAATACCGGTTATCATGCTATTTACAAGCGTGCAATTCCTTCTGAAGATACTAAAGAAGAATACATCATGTACGACAATGAAAATGTAAAACTTGTTCAGCTCGACAAGGATCACATTTATCTTGGTTTTGCAGTAGCCCGCGGATGTAACGCAACATTCTCAGATGTAGACCTTAAAATCACCGACCCTAAAAAAGACCCTCCGGCAATTGAAGAGCCTCCTGAGTTAGTACCGCTTGCTACATCAATCGACTGTCCTACAACTTGGTACAACCAGAAATATCCATTTGCATTTACAGCTAACGCAAACGGAACAGTTTCTGTAAAAACAACCGATGGAAAAGTTCTCATCAAGGGAGACAAAATTACAATTCCAGCTGGCAAGACATATGCTGATTATAAAAAAGTTATCAAAATCAACAAAGATTTAACTGACCTTCTTGTTACTTTTGATCCGGAAGATGGCTGGAGACCAGCTCCAAAGAAAGTAATTGCACAGTTCAATGCAGAAGAAAACGATTACGAGATGAACTACAAATCAGTTACTTACTCTCATTCGATTGTTTCTAAAACATACAAGGGCTCAACACTTTACGTTTCTCCAACAGCAAACGCATTTGGTAAAGGAACAAAAGATGATCCTCTCGACCTTATTTCCGCTATTTCATACTGTCAGCCAGGACAAACAATCATCATGAAAGGTGGTACATACTACCCGGCAAAGAGCATTGAAATTGAACGTGGAAATGACGGAACTGCAAAAAACCGCAAGGCTCTTATAGCAGAAGCTGGTGCAAGACCTATCCTCGACTTCTCAAAATCAAAGGCAAAAGTAACAGCGCTTAACCTTTACGGTAGCTATTGGACTCTTCAGGGATTTGACATAACAGGTTCGCCAGGAGATGTAAAAGCTCTTCAGGTTGCAGGAAACTACAACGAAATCAAAATGGTAGATACATATCTTAACGGAGATACAGGTATTCAGATTGCAGGACGCTCTGCTGAAGCTTCTGACAAATGGCCTCATCACAACTTAATTTACGGTTGCGAATCATTTGGTAACTCTGACCCTGCTCAAAACAATGCCGATGGTTTTGCATCTAAACTTACTTCAGGAGAAGGAAACGTATTCCGCAACTGTGTTGCACATCACAACGTAGATGACGGATGGGATCTTTACTCTAAAGTAGAAACAGGAGCAATCGGTGCAGTACTTATTGAAAACTGTATTGCATACGGCAACGGTACAAAACTTGACGGTACAGGCGAAGGAGACGGAAACGGATTTAAGCTTGGTGGCGACGGAATTGCAATCAAGCACATTCTTAAAAACTCAATTTCATGGGGCAACGGTGTAAACGGTGTAACATGTAACTCAAACCCTGCTCTGATCCTTGACCATGTAACTGTATACGGAAGCGGAAGCTATAACGTTTCACTTTACGGAAAAGGAAAGGCTGCAGCTAATCCACGCATCTTCCAGGCAACAGGCGTACTTTCTGTTTCTGGAGGTGCAGGAGATAACTTTGACGCTTCAAACGACCCTGACTTAAAGAACCGTCTTGCTTCAAAGACAAACTACTTCTTTAACGGGGCAATTACGCTCAACTCAGAGGGACAAGAAGCAAACAAAGACGAAATTTTCGTTTCAAGAGATACAACAAAATGGGCTGATGGCTACAAGGCAGACGGTTCATTTAACCGCATTCCTCGTAACGAAAATGGATACTTTGACATAGGCGATTTATTTAAGCTTACAAGCAAAACTCCAGCTGGCTGTGGTGCAGACTACAACCGTGCCTATGCAAATGGAAATGCTAAATAAGTTTAACCTTAACTAACTAAACTGACGGACTCGTTATATACGGGTCCGTTTTTTTTGAGCATTTTACTTTACTTCTTTTTTTTCTTATAATCTTTTTTATGCGTGATTTCTGTTATGATTGTTTTAGACCTAAAGAAAGTTGTCTATGCTCTGTGCTTAAACCTTTTGATCCTGGAATTAAATTTGTATTTCTAATGCATCCCAAAGAAGCAAAAAGGCAGCGGACAGGAACAGGCCGCATAGCTCACGCAGGTTTAATCGATTCTGAAATAATAATGGGCATCGATTTTACTAAGAATGAACGTTTATGTTCACTTCTGTCAGATCCAAAGTATTATCCAGTTTTACTCTACCCGTCAAAAGATGCATGGAATTCTAAAAAAGAAGGCTTTAAAGAACAAATCGGTAATCGCAGGCTACTGGCAATCATTATTGATTCAACCTGGTTCTGCTCTAAAAAAATGATTGCCCTTTCCAAAAATCTTCTGTCCCTGCCTAAACTTTCATTTTCCGGTGAATACCGCTCAATTTTTACTTTTAAGCGGGAACCTTATCCGGAATGTGTTTCAACAATCGAAACCTGTTATTATCTCATAAAAGAGTTACAAGCTTCTTCAATCGTAAATAATAACGCAGATCCAGAAAGTCTTATGGACGCTTTTAAGGAAATGATTAAATTTCAACTGCAAAAAGAAAATGACAGGATTGCAGGTCTCTTACCAAACACTCATGCCAATGACTATAAATTTACAAAGAAAAAAGAAATTCCAGATTTTAATTGAACGCACATCACAAAAGAACACCGAGGTATAAGTTCTCCGCAAAAATCAATAAACAAAGTGGATAATAAATTCGTACATTCAAATCGGCAGTTTTTATAGTGGCAGTTTTCCAGAAGGAACATAATCACCATCAAGGGCCCCAAACAAAGCCTTAAATGTATATGGAGAATAACTATAACCTAAAAGAATTGTATCTGCCCATGAAAAATCAAGGACGCTCACCGGCGAAAGAACGGACATAATTATAACCTTTTTTCCAAGATATCTAAGACGATTTGCAATCATGGCACTTCGTTCATTTGCAACACAGATAATGACTGTATCAAAACTCCGCGCAGTTAATTCAATATTGTTGCTCATCCAGTCTGCCTGATTCGGTCCCATTTCATAGTCATATTTAAACTCGCCACATTCGCCAAAACGTTTCTTTGCTTCTTCAAAAAATTCTGGAAACTGATTTTGACCAGCCAGCAAAATTCTCTCTCCCTCCGCAGGCTTAAAGGGCAGACAGGAGCCTGTTTTATAAGCGGTAATTGAGCGGCACGCCTGGCTTAAAAAAAACTTCTGTCCCTCTTTATCAGGAACCTTATCTTTTACCTTATCAACATCAGGATAAAGGGGAGCTGAATTTTTTGATTTAAAATAATTCAGTTTATATAAAATTACACGGCGGGCTGCCTTGATGACAGTTTGTCTAAAATCTGTATTTGAGGACATAAGTGCAAGGTTAGAAGTCCATAAATTTTCGTTCCAATGAGCTGTTGTAGAAGAAATGACAATATCGTTTCCAGCTTCAATTGCCAGACGAAAGGCACGGCTCAAACTTCCTGCATACATAGTTGCACCGTTCATCATCATATCATCAGTAATAATCAAACCTTCATATCCAAGCCTTTTACGTAGAATATCAGTTAAGAAAACTTTTGACAGACTGGCAGGTTCTCCATTTGCAATAATGCGAGGGAAACCAAGATGTCCACTCATTATTGCAGGAATTTTCTCTGCAATTAAATATTTAAAAGGAATAAGTTCACGGTTTTCAAGGGTATTATAATCAATATAAATCTGCGGAAGATTTCCGTGGCTGTCTAAACTTGTATCTCCGTGCCCTGGAAAGTGTTTTGCAGTAGGAATTACTCCTGCATCGATGGAACCTGCAACAAAACTTGCACCAAGCTGTCCAACAAACTCAGGATTTGCACCAAAAGAGCGCGGTCCGATTACAGAAGATTTCAGATTTGTGTAGTTATCAACAGTAGGAGCAAAATTCATATTGATTCCAAGGGCTTTAATTTCACGGCTGATATAAAATCCTGAATAATAAGCATCCATTGGATATGCACTGGCTCCTATGGCCATATTTCCTGGAGTATCTGACGTATCCCCTTTTACATGACGAATCCATCCTCCTTCCTGATCTGTGGCAACAAAAAGAGGAATTTTTAATTTACGCTGCTGAGATTTTTTTTGAAGTTCCCCTACCGATTTTGCAACAAGCTGAGTATTATCCGTATTCCATCCAAAAACTTTTACACTTCCAAGACCGCGTTCATATACCCATTGAATCAAAAGTTCACTAGGTTCAGAGCCAGCCCATCCGAACATCAGAATCTGACTCAAAAGTTCTTCATCACTCATATGATTCACTAAAAAATCACATAGCTGTTCCGAAGGATAGTTGCTCCAAAAATCTGCATCATCACCAATCACAGTCTCACAGTTTACTTTTATACAAAAAAAGAGAAGAACAAGAGTAAAAAGGGAATTCAGTTTTTTTTTCATTATTGCTTTGACTCGACTGCGGTTTTTGAATTTTTAATAAGCGTTACATATTCATGTGCCTGATGAGCAGCAATTGCTCCATCAGAGGCAGCTGTAATCAACTGACGGAATGGTTTTGCACGCACATCTCCTGCCGCATAAATGCCAGAAACAGCTGTTTCCATTTTATAATTCGTAATTAAATATCCGCCTTCATCCTTACGAAGCATATTTACAAGGTCAGTGCGGGGATTCATTCCGACAAAGATAAAAACTGCATCACATTCAACTTCTTCTTTTTTATGAGTTGAAGAATCTTCCAAAACCACGGACTGAACTTTTTTATCTCCCTTTATCTCTACGACCTGAGTGTTATATCGCACATTAATATTTTTATTTTTTTGAATTTTGTGCTGAATTGCTTTTTGAGCCCTAAGTTCATTTCGCCTGTGAACTAAGGTTACATTCTCCGAAAGTGAAGAAAGATAAAAGGCTTCTTCGCAGGCACTGTCGCCACCGCCAACAACGATAATTTTTCCCCCTCTAAAAAAAGGTCCATCACATGTCGCACAGTAGCTAACGCCACGTCCGTTAAACTCTTTTTCACCTTTACAGCCTAATTTTCTATGTTCTGCACCTGTTGCAATTAAAACTGTATAAGCATTGATTTTTCCTTTATCTGTTTCTATTACAAACTGATTTTTAATTTTATCAATTGCAACCACCCGTGCCTGTGCAATTTCTGCGCCAAAACTTTGAGCCTGCTCCTGCATATTTTTTATGAATGTTGAACCTGGTACAGCTGGAAAAAAACCAGGGAAATTTTCTAAAGTAAAAATATTCAAGGCCTGTCCGCCAGCGTCTGAGGAATCTATTAAAAGCGTATCCAAACCGCTTCTTGCTCCGTATTGAGATGCTGTAAGTCCTGCAGCACCAGCTCCGATTACAACAAAATCATAAAAATCTTTCTGCATAAAGTTATTATAATAAAAAAGATGTTATTACACTATAGAAAGTGAACTGTAATTTTTTGTAAAAAAAAGACCATCTGCAAAAAAAACAGATGGTCATATATATTGAAACGGGTACCGGCTTTGCCCTGACATACCCGGAAAATGATAAAAAAAAGATGCCCTAAAAAAGAGCATCTTCTTTTA